>JAUSCY010000020.1 GCA_030650995.1 Sheuella sp.
TCCGGTAAATGAGGTTGCGCCGTATGACCCGTACTGAGGAATAAGGAAGTTCTCTTTAGTTGAGCTGAGATCTAAGCCGTTATAGGTGAATTTCGCACCCCAAAGCCATTTTGAATCTTGAAAATGTTTGAAATAGCCAGCCTGCAATAATGGCGCAAACCCCGTTTGGGATCCCATGCTGAGGTTTACTGGTGGTCCTCCTGCATTACCTGATGACATAAATGCGCCTGTTGTCTTGTTGTAGGCATCAGATAATCCTGTTGCTTCAATGCTTTGATTGTTGAAGTCGGTAGAGTTGTAGCTTGCCCCAACCCCCAAATAGAACGCACTATCAGGAACAATGCTCTGAGCATGTGATGTGGCCTGTATGGAATACAGCGCTAAAGGCAGAAGAAATAAAGATAATTTTTTCATAAAATATTCTTTCGATAATGGAGATTAAGGTTGGCTGTTTTTAAAAGTTCCCTGCGAAGACAGGAGACTGACATGCTTGATGATGACTTTTAAAATGGACAGACGAGCACTTTGAATAAAAACAACTCAGCAAATAAACGCTAGGTTTTTATTCAGTTAGATAGTGGTTCGAAGCAGAATCGAAAAAGGCCTGAGAATATTTAGGCCGGAGGGATCTCAAGCACAATGCCTGTGCAAAGATATGATTGATAAACTTGTAATATTGACTCTATGATCGAATATCTAATTTGATGATTTGTAGTAGTCCTTGAACTAGAACACGAGTAATTATCAAAATTAAAAATAGCTTTCATTTAGATAAATATCGAATGCCAACCAAGTGTACGCTTAACTAGACAAGTATTTGATCATTTGTAGCAGGTTTGACATGTGGTGTAGACCTATTTGCCAAAAAAAGGTGCACAAACCCCTTTACCGATTGCTGGAACTTGATCTGGCAGAATGTCGATTGACTGGCCTCGTTTAAGCGCTTTAAGTAAGTTTCTAACGCCCGTACGATTAGCCGGTGCCATGGTGATGTTCATTTGG
Organism: Sheuella sp.; assembly: GCA_030650995.1. Taxonomy (GTDB): domain Bacteria; phylum Pseudomonadota; class Gammaproteobacteria; order Burkholderiales; family Burkholderiaceae_B; genus Zwartia. Next base: position 1,003 of record JAUSCY010000020.1, read on the forward strand.
CCCTTATTTTGATGATCCAGTCTTGCAACCATTTTATTCTGGGTGGGAGAAACAGCACAGTAGCTGGAATCGAACATGCCAATAGGTTCTTCAAAAAAACAATTGTCCAACGCTAATGAGCGATGCGCGCAATATTTCCAGTGAGGCCTGGGGCGTTGCGATTGCTAAGTTTTCATTTTCCAGAGACGACCACCACTCACTTTTGAAATCAAATTAGTTTGTCATATCAAGCAATTGATAATTTTTTGGCATACCCCAATGCTAGATCTGTGAGCTGATCTTGGCAACAAATCAAACATCCAATGCTCGGGGTTGCAAGAAGTTGAGTCTAGCTAGTCTCTTTATCGAATACCTTTTCTAATGCTGGAATCATTTGTTTTTTTCTGCTCATCATCCCTGGAATCCAGACAGAATCATTTTTTAAAACTAGATTAAACGCTTGAGCTATATGCTGAGCATTTTTGCCAATCAATAATAGTTCAGTGCCTTCATTTTTAATATCCGTCAACATCAAGATCACAGTTTTGTAGGCATACTCTTTTTGTAATTTACGCATCTCTTCTAGAAATGCCTCTTTGCGGTCTTTCAGTAAATCAAAACTAACAGCCATTAATTGAGCCACGGCAATTTTATTGTCGTTCATCTCGAAATTTTTAAGATCACGGTGGATCAGCAAATGGATTACAGCGGTTTTTAAATCTGCCTCTCCAGCTAAAAACATACTTTGACCATACTTTTGAATATCGTTTACATGTGCAATAGTGGCCAGATTTTCTGCGGCAGCTCGGTCTTGATCGGTGGTGGTTGGTGACCTGAATATCAATGTATCGGAGAGAATGGCGCTTAGCATCCCACCTGCAATGGCTGGAGGAATGGAAATGTTTGCGCGCTGATATAGTTGCCAAATAATGGTGCTGGTACAGCCAACAGGCTTAATTAGCACCTCTATGGGTTCAGCGGTTGAGACGCCACCTAAATTATGATGGTCAATAATTTCAACTATATCTGCTTGCCTGATATCGTCTGGCGCTTGAGCGTAATGGTTATGATCGACAAGAGCTACTTTGCGTCCTGCAACTTTCATTAGGAGAGTGGGCGCCTCAAGACCGAAAAAATCCAGAGCAAATTGTGTTTCTGGATTGGGTTTGCCTTGTGCGACTGGCACGGCAGCAATACCTTGTTGAGAACGGAGATGTGCTAAGGAAATCGCTGAAAAAATAGAATCACTGTCTGGGTTTTTATGACCCACGACAATCAACGGGTCTGCGCATGCGACCGTGTTCAAGAGCATACATAAAACGCTAACGAGTGCTATTTTTAAACGCATGCGCAGTAACTCCCAGATAAAAAAAATATCACTTTTGGCATATTTTCAATGCTAAGCGTCTGAATCGAACTTGGCAAATCTTATATCTCTACCTTTGCCCCCAACTCAACCACTCTATTCGTTGGAATTGAAAAGAAGTCTGAAGGTTTGGCGGCATTTTTATACATCCATACAAACAGTTTTTCTCTCCACAATGCCATGCCTGGAATTGCTGAAGGAACCACTGTATCGCGAGCCAAGAAGAAAGAGGTTTCCATTGGCTCACAATTAATGTCGTATTGATTCGCTAGTAAGACCATAATTTGATTAATGTCAGGAGTTTCTTTAAACCCGTACATTGCCCTAACTAAATAAACGTCGCCGCCCATCTCTTTCAGATTGATGCGATCCTTATCCTCAACATAAGGAACATCCCAAATGCTCATTTTGAGAAAAATGACCCTCTTGTGGAGAACTTGATTGTGCTTAAGGTTGTGAAGCATTGCTACAGGTACATAGTCCACATGCGCTGTCAAAAATACTGCCGTACCATTAACCCGTATTGGCTCGCTTACTAATAAGGACTTGATAAATGCTTCGAGTGGAATGCCGCCCTCGATTGCTTTTTGACGCAACAACATTCTGCCTCTGTACCAGGTAATCAATAAAAGGAAACACAACGCACCAAGCAATAATGGAAACCAACCACCTTCAGCAATTTTGAGCGCATTAGCGACGAAGAAGGCAATGTCCACTAAAAGAAAGGCGCCAATAACAGTTGCTACTAATATTGAATTCCATTTCCATACAGCCTTCATCACAACAGCTGCGAGTAATGTTGTGATTACCATGGTGGTCGTTACAGCAATTCCATAAGCAGCTGCTAAATTGCTGGATTGCTTAAAGGTCAACACCACTGCAATGACTAAAGCCAATAACATCCAGTTAATTGTTGGCATATAAATTTGCCCAACTTCTTTATCAGATGTGTAGGCAATCTTCATACGAGGGACAAATCCCAACAAGATAGCCTGACTAGTCATGGAATATGCCCCAGAAATAACTGCCTGTGAAGCAATCACGGTAGCCATTGTTGCGAGGATCACCAAGCCAAGAGTATAGGCCTCAGGAACCATTAGAAAGAATGGGTTTGATATTGCCTCTGGATTGGATAACAGCATGGCTCCTTGCCCAAAATAATTTATCAGCAAGCAAGGCATCGTTAATATGAACCATGCATATTGAATGGGTCTAATACCAAAATGTCCCATATCCGCATAGAGGGCTTCTGCACCCGTTAACACCAGAAATACAGCGCCCAGAACAATGAAGGCTTGTAGGGAATGTTCAAGTAAAAAGTTAACTGCAAATATTGGGTTGGCCGCAAGCAAAATATTTGGGTTATCAACAATGTTATACACGCCCATTAGTCCTAGAACCAAGAACCATGCCACCATAATTGGTCCAAAGAGAAAACCAACCAAAGCAGTGCCTTTTTTCTGAATTAAAAACAGGGCAACCAGGATGGTGAGCGTAATAGGAATGACATATTTCGTAAATTGAGGAGAAACAATTTCAAGACCCTCGACAGCCGATAGTACTGAAATTGCTGGGGTAATTACGGCATCTCCATAAAACATACAGGCTCCAAATACTCCCAGCATCATGATTGTTAATGACCTCTTGGAGTTCATTGGTGCAGTTCTTAGCGCCAATGCCATCAAGGCTAATATTCCACCTTCACCATGATTATTGGCGCGCATCACAAACAAAACATACTTCAGCGATACAACAATTAAGAAAGCCCAGAAGACCATGGATATCACACCAAATACCGCCTCTGACGAAAAAGGAATGCCATGCTCCGGACTAAAACATTCCTTTAGCGCATACAGTGGGCTGGTGCCAATATCACCGAACACTACGCCAATAGCAGCAAGCGTCAGGGCAGGCATACTGCCTTTGGTATGGTTATCGCCCTTAATTTCTATTGGACGAAGAATATTTGACTTTGAATACTCTGGGTTGCTAATTGACATGAACTTACTCGGTGTTTTGAATACCCCATCAGACCATGTGCGATGTATCAATCGCATAAACAACTAAGAGATCGCAAGACGATACCCAATTCCAAGCTCCGTCAGGAGATACTCTGGCTCAGCAGACACCTTTTCTATCTTGGCTCTTAATCTACCCATATGAATTCTTAGGTAATGGGTGTCATCGACGTACTCAGAACCCCAAATCTCTGAAAGCAATTGACGCTGAGTAAATATTTTCCCAGGCTTTGTTGCTAGCAACATTAACAACTTATGTTCTAGTGGGCTTAGATGAATTTCATTACCGGCTAACTTTACAAGCCCAGCAGAAACATCAACTAGCAAGTCTTTGTATTGATAGCACTGATCACGCATCGTCATCATTTGAGTACGCCTTAGGCAAACATTGATTCTTGCTAATAGCTCTTCAACATTAAAAGGCTTGGACAAATAATCATCTGCGCCTTCATTTAGGGCTAGAATTTTTTCCTGCCCCTCTTGTCTAGCTGACAGAACAATAATCGGAAAGTCAAAATGCTTTCTTACTTGCCGAATTAAATCTTTTCCATCGCCGTCAGGCAAACCTAAATCAAGAATCATTAACTTTGGCGTATTTTCAGCCAGGCATTTATTTGCTTCATCTAAAGTTTTAGCCAGCCTAAGTATATGCTTTGCGGCACTCAAACTTGTCATTAAGAAATGAGATATTTGTTGATCATCTTCAACTACTAATATGTAATCTGAAATCATGAGCTTGCCTTAAAAGGAAAAGCCATCCCCACGTAAGTCCGCTGATCACCATTCAATGCGGACTCGATGATTAATCGTCCTTCATGCTTATCCATCACCGCCCTAACTATAGATAAGCCCAACCCAAACCCTTTATTATTGCGCTGATATGACTGTTGCTGTCCTGCCAGGCCTTTATCAAGATCTTTAGGAAAACCTGCGCCCTCATCAATCACGCCAATACGAATTTCGTCATCGAGCCTATCAACCAATATTTGTATTGGTTTGCTGCCTATATGGGCTTTGACTGCGTTCTCAATTAAATTGGTTAATGCCAATACGATTAAGGCTTGATCACCATAGATGAGTTCATCATTAGCCACCATAACTAGTGTTAATGATGGCTTTACCTCTCTATTGTTATATCTCGATAGAACTGCGCCAACAATTTCTTCGGGCGACTGCCAATCCATCCTAAGCTGGTTGCCATCAGACATGCCAAGCTTAACCAAAGACAGTATGTTTTCAGTTGAATTATTCAGATATACAGATTCAGAATGAATGAGCTCCAATAGTTTTTTAGATTGCGCCTCTCCCAACTGCTGACCCTGCTTCAAAAGTGATGAACTGGCTCCAATAATAGTAGTCAACGGAGTTTTCATATCGTGCGAGATAGACGATAGAAAAGCATTTTGAATAGACTCGCGATGCGCTAAATCACCAGCATCTTTTGCTTTAATTTCCGCGATTCTTTTTTGATAATGAACAGATAGCTGATCAGCTATCGCCCTTATCAGACTCACTTCAATGTTTTCCTCGTGCGCTCTCTCAATCACCAAAGCTGGGAGCTCATGGCTTTTATAAAACCTACCAAATGGAACGCACCAATAATCAATCTCCTCTAAGGTTCCTGTATGTGGACCCAGCATCGTCCCATACTCAACTGCGTGCGAGAGATTCCAAAAGTCGAGCTTTACTTTGCCTGGCTTAGAGCTTGCTAATTCAATAATCACTTTGGTTTTTGAATCTAGCTTCAAAATCGCAATATCACAACCCAACTCGCTTTTAAGCAATAGGCAGAATTTCTGTAAAGCAACTATAGAGTCAGTCTCTACTGAGAATATTTCGATAATCGCTCGCAAAAGATTGGCTTTAAAGGTTTCCTTTTCAGCAATATCTTTTTGTCGTCTTAACTGGTGTACTAAAGACGTGATCGCAATGGATACCAGTAGAAATCCAAGTAATGCGCTCCACGACTCAACGCTTCCAATAACAAATGTGTATTTCGGCTTTACATAAAAGAAGTTAATGAGAAGGAAAGATCCTACTGCTACAAAAATGGAAGTTGCTAATTGACTCTTGTAGGAAACCCAGATGACAAGAGTCAAATATAGAAATGACACTCCCGCCAAACCAAGATACTCATCAACCACGTGAGAAAGAGCGGTTATAGCAATCATTCCAAAAAAAATGCTCATTGACTCAAGCGGGAGCGAGCTTTTAGAGTATTTTCTATTTGTCATATGCTCAATATACATTCAGTAATGTATTAATTGCATATGCATTTGTCGCTATGAACTCTTTTTATTTTTTCATTAACTGAACAATATGCTTTTGCGATGGGATATTAGGTGAGTGAATGTCATACACACCTGGGCCAATTTCATTCGGATAGTTAAAGTGATTGAAGGCAGCTACCAGCTCCATATCAGATCTTGACGTTTCAATCATAATCACATCAGCATCCATATCGGCAATAGATGCAATGACGTGTTGAATTCTTATCTTCCTATAATAAGGTAGAACATTCGATAATTTAGAAAATATATGTCAATAGAAATTCGCCTTGCTGTTACTCGGGACGACAGTGCAGTTGCGTACTGTGTCTGTCAAGCATTCATACATTACATTCCTCGTATCGGGAAGCAACCTGGACCTATGCTTGATGACTATCAGTCGCTAGTAGAACAGAGTGTTGTTTATGTAGCCTGCCAGCAAGAAGAGATTGTTGGTGTATTAGTGTTGTTAGAGACTGATGAAGGATTCTGTATTGAAACTATTGCCGTGCTCCCCAGCGCACAAGGGGTTGGCATAGGAGGAAAGTTACTCGCTTTCGCAGAAACTGTAGCGATTAATTTAGGTTACATATCCATTTATTTGTCGACCCATCGATTGATGTATGAAAGCCAAGCTGTTTATGCGCGTTTTGGTTATGTTGAGTTTGATCGGAGAGTCATCAATGGTTATGACCGAATTTTAATTCGAAAGCTGTTGTTATGCGCGCGAATATAAATCTAAGTTACTCATGAATCTATGTGAAAATGAAACGCATATGATGAACAAACAGGTAGTATAAATTTGAAGTAAATACCTTATTTTAAAAAAAAACAAGAAACCATGAAACCTTTTCGATTTGTCCTTAAACATCTGTTTTATTCGATATTGATTATCTCGAACTTTTATCTCTACGTACAAGCTCAAGATTCAGCAGACAAGCGCCCACCCCCAAATACTTCGCAATTGAGCGCTCTTGATCAATCTTTTAATAGTTTGAATGAAGAATTTCGAAAACTCTATCGTGAGCAAACTAAAGCCATCATGGATGAGATACCACTGATACTCATTGTTAGTGGAGATAGCGTGACTGCGCTGTCAGGTCAATCTCGAACTGTGTATCTTTTACCGAATATCTACACAGAAATAAAAGCTTCGCTTCATTCCGTTCTGGGTTTTCAGGGGCTGATGGTCAAGCTAAGTGGAAATGTGGACGATGAGCAATGGCAGAAAGCGATTCAGTACAGCAAATATTTAGGTGAATTATTAACCCTGATTCCCCAAACAACCGCCCAACAAAAAACCAAACAATTAACAATTGAATTTGTTACGCTAATTAAAAAAGCAACAGACGAGTTTATTAAACAGAAACAAGTGAACGAAAATCAGGTGCACGCTGTTTTAACAAAAGTCCGTCCAATCATTCTCAATGTGGCAAAAGATATCGGCCAAGAATCAGCTGAGTCTCTTAAAGCCATATTAGTATCGATTCAGGCCAAAACGAGTAAAAGCGATTGGAATCGAACAATCGCCGTTATACCTGGCCCAATTACTGCACGACTGAATAATTTGAATATTGCAGTCACTGCATCAGTCATGGGTCGCGAGTTATTGGGAAAGCGTATTTTTTATTCTGAAAACGTCTATGACGAAGCAGGCATCATTTCCTATATTGAAATGTTGATGCGCGATAAAAAATTGTCCGTCATGCTGTTCGATGATCCATATCGTATGTGGCGAGATTTGTTAGCAGATACGAGTACGAGCATTATTGAGACGGATTTTTTTACGCCACTTGCTAAGTAAGAGATGCATTGCCTTACACATTGATTCAAATACGAGATGCCAGGTCGTTGAGCCAAGTCGTGCGCAGGCAAATCCAAGTCCAGAAGCCCCTCCTGTGATGGCTGCTGACATTTTTTGAAGCTTTATTTTTAAACTTTATAATCTAATCGAGCGATAGTTTTGCGCGTTCGATGAGTTCACCCCAACGTTTTACCTCAGCACTGACGAAATTGCTGAATACCGGTTGAGGACTGCCTCCAGGTATCCCACCCATTTCGATAAATTTATTTTTAATCTCAGGGTCACTCAGTACTGCAATGAGATTTTCTTGAAGTTTTTTGACAATATCTGGAGGTGTCTGTGATCGCACTCTGTTTTGGATTCATGATTGAGGCTGGCGTTGCGGGAATAATGTTGGCGATCGCCCAAAATTGACCCACTAGAGGTGATTCTCAACATTGTGTAGTCATACTTAAACGGCTAGTATGGTTTCATACATCAAGACATGTAAAAGAAAGTGTAAATATTTTTTGTCAACTCTTTAATCGTTCTTAGGGAAAAATTGAAAATGTTATTTATTCGAAAATATTGTCTAACTATATTTATAGTGAGCGTCTTCTTACCTGCAGTAGCAACAGCACAGGCTTCTTTACTCAATCGTGCGATCTCAGAGGTTGAAGTTTTGGATGCACAAAAAGCATGGTGCGATGCGCTGGTAAATATTAGCGAGGAAGGCAAGAAAAGTCAGGCAGCTGCAAAGGCTTTAGCTGAGAAAGTAATTGATGCTGCATACGCCTATCAACTTGGGCCTGTTTTATTTAAACCTACCTTAACTAGTGGAAAGGATACTTTTCGTCTCACTAAGGATGGCGCATTATCATATTTTGTGGGTGGCGACTCCAAGTATCCAAATGACAGTGGATTTGCACTAAAGGACTGGAAGAAATGTGAAATTAAAAATGCGGGCATTGTGATTACTGGTAATGCTGCTATGACATTGGGTAATGTCATTATTACTGACAGTGCAAATAAAATCACCACTGTAGATAAAACCTGGGGCTTTATTAAAGACGATAAAGGTGCTTTACGGATTGTTTTGCACCACTCATCCCTGCCATACCAACCTAATTAAATTGTTTGCTGGTAGTGGAATAAGCTAGTGCACTAATCCCTGCAGCAATAGCCATTCCCGAGCCGAGTCCATAAATGAAAATAGCCCACCAGCAAGTGGGCTATTTTTGAATTGGGTGGCCCGGGGTGGAATCGACCAGGGCCCGAGGATGCTTGACTCTACCCAACCAACTTATATAGAGACCATCCTAAGTTCAAAAAAATCAAAGTAATTAGCGTCATAAAAGTGAATTGCATTCCCAGTATGCGTTTGCTGAAATCAGGTGGTGGCACATTAATACCTACTGCATGAATCAATCGGCCAATGATCAACGTTATTCCTGGTACGGCGACCAACCACCAAGGGGCTCCATTCAGCTCTAGGCACGAAACCAAGATAATTCCAAAAGGAATATATTCAGCAAAGTTACCTTGTGCTCGGATAGCTCTCTCTAGATCTTCATGGCCGCCACTTCCCAGTCCAACTTTATTTTTTCTTCTCAACCCAATCACTGCAAATGAGAGTTTAATAAAGATGCTGGTTAACACTGCAGCGATGATCGATGTGACTAGTAGCATTCAGAACTCCTCAGAGATTCTCTGAATTATGCCTCAGTGGACTATCAGCAAAACGAAATGTAACGACATCACTGTCCCGTAACTAGACGCTAGGGGTTTCGTTCATTCAAAAGGACGTTTCTAACCTGTTAACCATGTGCTCGGTATAAAAACAGACCTCCAAACGAAAAACCTCCAACGATTAAACGCTAGGGCTTATAGGAAATCAGATGGTGGCTCAGGGCTGAATTGACCAGGGTCTAAAATACTAGGCCCCACTCACACTTATAGAATTTAAATAATTTCAGCAATAAGCACTTACTGGCAACGCTTAAGGAAAAGCATTCATGCAAGAAATGAACTCATTCATTGAATCGCTTCATCTTGAACCGCACCCTGAGGGTGGCTACTATAGAGAGATGCATCGATCACAAACAATCGTTTACGCTGTAAACGGTCTTGAACAAAAAAGTGCCTATACCAGTATTTATTATCTTCTTTCAGGCGGTGACTTTTCGTCTTGGCATCGAATTAAATCAGATGAAACTTGGTTCTTTCATGTTGGTTGCGATGTACTTATTTACTATTTTGATGAAAAAAAATTACTCCAAACTTTTCAGCTGGGACTCGCATCAAAAAATTTGCAGGCTACCATTCCTGCAAATACCTGGTTCTCCGCAAAACCATTGAGTGAAAGCTCATTTTGCTTGGTAAGTTGTGCAGTAGCGCCTGGATTTGAATTCAACGACTTTGAAATAGGAAGACGCGAAGAATTGATAGAAGAGTTTGGCGGCTCTAAAAAAAATATCGAAGCAATTGAAGCGTTAACTAGGATCTAATTAAACAACGACATAAAGGCGATCAAGCAATCCGTCTCGTAGCTAGGCGCTGTAGGTTATGTCCGTTCAAAAGGACGCTTTCAACCTGTAAACAATATGCTAGGTATTGCGTCACTGTAAAAACAACCCCTGAAAAAAAACCAGCGCGAATGAACTGACTCCGTAAAGTTGGACGGGTGCCCAACTTTACGGAGTCAGTTCAGAACGCTAGGGTTTTTAGGAAATCAGATGGTGGCCCGGGGCGGAATCGACCGAGGTCTGATTCTGAATGTTTATTGGCTGGAAGTCTGTTTCATTGAACAACCATCCTCGTGCGTCAGTAAGCCCTTCCGTAACTATACTCATCAAGATAGTTGTAGAATTTTGAATCAACCCAATTGAAATGCTAAGCGACGCAAGGGATCAATCATGGCAGGATACGAAATTGCATATACAGGCGATTTGGGCAGTGACCTGAAAGGGGCGATGGTTGTTTACTTGGCTGCTGGCACAAACCCCATGACTGCTCAAGCCTGGGAAACTTACGTTCCACCACCAGACTATAGTTTAAATACCCCTAGGGTCACCTGGTTTAACAAGTTAAATCTGTTGGGCAGTCCTTACGTGTCTACAGGTGAAATCACCCATATCACTACCTCTGATGGTTACACTTGGGATTCTGTAGCTGCGTTACAAAGAAGTATTTATCCTTATGTCCCCATTACAGTCAATGGGCAGACCCTGTCGCCTCAGCAATTAGCATATTCCATATCAACTCCCCCTGATGGCATTGTTCTTGTCGATAGCAACGATAAGAATCATGAAAATGTTTACTATGGAATTAACGGCGCTCATACTAGCGAGAGTCATATTCAATATTTTGTCAACGATCCTGCTGGCAATACATACATCCTCAAATCTCTTAACGCAGCCAACTCTACTCCAGAACTGGTAGCCCAAGCCGTTGATGACTCTGTACTGCCGCCAGGTTGGACAAAATTCGCTCCTGCTTACTTTATAAATGATGTGGGCTTTACCTCTGCTTACAGCGGTGTTGATAACAGCATAGCGCATGCCAATGAGTTTCGTGATAGCTCTGATAGTGCTTGGATGCAAATATTTTGGGCCGATAATGGGATGACTTTAAACGCGGCAGCAGCAGGAGGATTGCCGATATGGGCCGGTACCTCAGGTGGTAATTTACTGGGCTCAGTTAATAACGATGTCATATATGGCGCTCAAGGCAATGACTTCATTACTGGCGGAAAAGGTAACGACCATATTGATGGTGGAACTGGTTTAAATCACGCAATTTATTCAGGTACTTATCAGCAATATGCCATCAGTATTAGCGACAATGCGCAAATAAATATAAGCGACACTATTGCAAATCGAGATGGCACCGATACTTTAGAACGCATACAGTGGCTCGATTTTGCAGATCTCTCGCTTGTTGTAACGGATGGAGGGCAGCAAGGGGTTCAAGTTGCTTACCTCAATCAGGGCGTTTTAGATTTTGGGGGAGCACAAGGCATCGATAACTGGTTTGCACAAATGGATAATGGAACAACATTGACCAACGCTCAGAGTGGTTTCATTAACAGCGCTGAGTTTGTCTCCCTATATGAAAGCAATTTTTCAAACAATCAATTTTTAGATATTTTGTATAGCAATATGATTGGATGAGTAGTTGATTTCAATTTTCTGATTTGCTTGATGTCGACCTGATTTTTTGATGATTCAGTTCACACGTTGCGCTATCGCTAGAAATACTCCGATAAAAATCATCGTAATACCTGATAAGCGATTCATTAGCTTTGCTCGTACCATCCGAGCTATACCGGATTCCATCAGTCTATGAGCAGCAAATACCGCTGCGATATCAACTAGCGTATTGAGCGCGACGACTGCTTTGGGAGGGTATAGAAATTGTCTCAAGCGACTGTTCTTTATTTCGCAGTATACGAAAACCTAAGTAAACAAGATACGCCGCACCAATGTACTTGAGCAAGTCAAAGGACATTACGGACTCAGCAACGATCAGCGCCACAAATTACAAAACCCTAGCGCGAACGCTAGGGTTTATAGGAAATCAGATGGTGGCCCGGGACGGAATCGAACTGGGCTGAGGATGCTAGCTCTGTTAACCTCCTTCTGTCACCTTACGGCCGTTTAAAGGCATTACTGGTCTTGCATTCATTGGGAAAATTTTCTTAAACTGTGCCAGTTGAGCGGCCGACATCTCTACTGGGGTTTTAAGAATATAAAAAGTAACTCCCTCATTACAGCCTGGGGTCGTTAAAGATCCTGAATAGCTGTAGTAAGCCAATGACTTAGGAAGAAGCTTAGTTACATCGAACTTTTCCTTCATTACAACCTTACCCGTTTTAGCTGGCATCACATCAAAAATAGGCTTTAGCGCGGCATTTTCCTTGCCCTCTTGGAAGAAAATTCCAATGACCGCCAATTTACCTCTCTCAGTATCATTCTCGCTATCACCCGGATTAATGTGGACTAAATGGGCATTAAATGGATAGCGCTTGCCATCGACAGTTTCTTCACCGGGAGCGTGCATATGAAATTGCAAAATATTGAAATCATCATCTGACAACGTTGCATAACCGCCACCTGGAAGGTCAACCTGAATAGTGTGGCCATTATTCACTACGATTGCTTTTGAAGCATTGTATTCAGTCTTGATTGGAGTGGTTGCTTTTGCCAAACCTTTGGTAGAAATATCGATCGGCGCTTGTACTTTTCCAGTTTTGCATATGGCAAATTCCGAACTTAAATCGCCCCAATTGGCTGGGCCGACGTTACCATCGTATCCCCACTTTACAGCCCCTTGAGCAAAGCCATAACTGGCAAATACAGTTAAACAAGCGGCGAGTAAAACTTTTTTCATTTTGACTCCAAAAAATTATTAATTAATAGAATGCTCCCATTCCAGGGTATTTATCAAAATGGTTAATAAAACTTTATGTGCTTTTTAGAAGTTCTGCAAGAGGGTTTCCGCCCCCCCTTAAATAGATAATTTCTAGATAAGGTATTCGGGACTAATGGGGATAAACCCTGCCAGACCACAAAAGAAAATAGCCCAACAAGTGGGCTATTGAGTTTCTTGTTGGACCGGGGCGGAATCGACCGGGGCCTGAGGATGTTTATTCCTGTATATCTAAAACGCATATCCCAGACCAACTAAGAATTGGTATGAATTAAGGCTATTAAAATTAGTGGTTACAGTTCTAGTGCCAGCTGAGGTAATACCCTGAACAGTGTTTAAGGCCGTAACTGTAGTGGTAAAACTATCGCTAGGAGAGTTGTAGCTCATGTAGTTGCCTTCCACAAAACCATATAAACCACCAGTAATTATTTGTTTATAACCTAACCCCAAAAGGTAACCCCCTTGATTGGATGATGGATTGCCTCCTGTTGCAGGAGTTGTAACCGATACCCCATTTGCCGTTCTGGTCACAGATCTATTGCGAGTAAATTGAGTCGTAACTTGACTATATCCGGCTTTGATATAAACCAATTTGTCTTTATCAATCGCATACCCTGGAGTAAAAAAGATATTAAATCGATTCGATAGTTGCATGCTAGCGCCATTAGCAATAACCGTTGAACCGGGGACAACCGTAGTATTGCCTGGGGCATTAGTCATGCTGACAGGGAAAGAAGAGCTGGTTTGTGAAAGCGCCGAATAATCTGCACCCACCCCGATTAACCATTTGTCATTAGCTTGCCAGTAATATCCTGCTCCGAAGATTAGCGGAGCACCGCCAAAAGTTTGACTAGGGGCACTTCTTATGATGTCGGAATTATTATTTGGTTTTTCTGTGGCTGAACCACTCAAGCTACCCAACTGGTTGCTCTCATAGCCTGTTGAAACTTGTCCATAAAAACCAGAGAAGACTGATTGGGAGAATGTTGAGGTAGCTACTAGGCTAGTCACCACGGCTGCTAATAACTGCTTCTTCATTTAAAAGGTCCTTTGTGAATTTTTGACGATATTAATACATGGGGATTGATTTACTAAAAGCCTAATATTTAAGTAAATAGTCTCTTTAGGGATGTGACACGACAGCTGCTATTGAACCGTTTCGTAACTAGACGTTCTAGGTTTCGTCCGTTTAAAAGGACGTCTCGCCAACCTGTAAACCATGTGCTCGGTATGTAAACCCAGCAAAAGCAAGCCCACAAATGAAAAAAACCCCAGTGCGAACGCTAGGATCTTGGTGATTGATTGCTCGATATACCGAAATAATATTCCAATCCAGCATAGCCGCGCTTCGTAATACTAAGGCTTCGGCTATTCAGGTCTTTAGTAACCCACTTGTTATTCAAGAAAAATGTTAATAACGCTGCCCCAATTGTTCCGCCTAAGTGGAAACGCCTTTCGCTCCAATCAAGGCAGCCGCATACCAAAGCTCTGCGGGACGCTGGCGATCGTGACGTTTCAACGCCCAAAGCGTTAAGCGAAACTACACCGAAATCAGTTAGTTGATAATTTGATTTTTTTTTTGAAGTGTTTGTTACCCAGTCGAGATCAATTAGCCGATCATGCAATTCAACTGCGAAAGTACCAGCCATGTGGTCGTAGCAAGTTCTTGCCACTCGAAGTGATTTAGGTGTGTTTGGTTCATATTTCCTGAGCGAACTTTCACTTATAACCATTAATGCTTCTAGCGCATGGGCGACTTGTTCATCCGCGAGTTGAAAATAACGATGTCGTCCTTGAATCACCTCTGTTACTAAACTCCTTGCTTTTAGTTTTGTAATATGAGAACTTGCCGTGGATGGGGTAACTTCACCAATCAACGCCAACTCTGTGCTGGTTCTAGCACGTCCATCCATTAAGCAGCAGAGCATTCGCGACCGAGTTGGATCAGCTATTGCTGCTGCTACGATAGAAATATCGACGTCTAATTCTTTGCTATCCATGGTTTGATCTTGATCGAAGTATCGTTGCGATACAAAGAATATTATGGCAACTTTAATAAATCAAGATTATCGCTATGCAAACAACTAAACAAACGGCGCTGGCTACTAGTAAAGTAGTTGATATCTTATTGCTTTTACTGCTTTCAACACTCTGGGGTGCCTCTTATACTTTTATTCGCGTAGGTGTTGAGACCATTCCTCCTGTAACACTTATCGCGGCAAGGACGTTGATTGCAGGCTTACTATTACTTGGGTGGATGTCAGTATCTGGTGTAGCTATGCCTCGTAGCACGGTTGTATGGCAGCGTCTATTCGTACAGGCTTCTTTGAATAGTGTGATCCCATTCACATTGATTGCTTGGGCTGAACAATACGTTGAAGCCGGTGTAGCGACAATTTTGAACTCAACTTCTCCGGTCCTTGCTTTTTTTGTCACATGGTTTTTAACAAAACACGAGGCCGTAACGACACGAAAACTAGTTGGCGTCATTGCAGGGCTATTGGGAATATGTCTGATAATTGGATTTACTGCACTTAACGGCCTTGGGGATCAAGTGCTTCCGCAACTGGCGATTGTTGCTGCGACTATTTGCTATGCGGGTGCTGCCATATACGGTCGTTCATTTCAAGGCTTATCGCCTTTAGTCCCTGCTGCTGGTTCTTTAATTGCCGGTGCCATAGTACTTATACCGATCAGTTTGATTCTTGATCGACCATGGACGTTACAGCCGTCTTTTAATTCAATAGCAGCTTTATTGATGTTGTCCGTATTTTCAACCGCGATTGCGTTTGTGATTTATTTCCGGTTAGTGCAGACTCTCGGCTCCGTCGGTACGACCTCGCAGGCATATCTTCGCGTGCCTATTGGCGTAGCAATTGGAGCTATTTTCCTAGGTGAGTCATTATCACCAACCATATGGATGGGGCTTGGGTGCGTGGTGATCGGTGTGGCTGCAATGACTATTCCTGCTCGAAAATAAACGATCTTAAATACACGCGACCTTCGTTTCGAACTGTCGTTTTACACGACATTTGAAATTAACCGTCCCTTAACTAGACGCTTCAGGTTTCGTCCGTTCAAAAGGACGTCGCGTTAGCCTGTAAGCCATATGCTCGGTATGTGAGCACTAAAAAATAAGCCCACAAATGAAAAAACCCTAGCGCAAATGACTAGGGTTTTTAGGAACTCAGATGGTGGCCTGGGCCGGAATCGAATCGGGCCTTAGGATGTTCGATCCTAGCCGTTCAAAGGTTTAATCATAATGATAGCGGCAAGCAATAATGACTAACTGATCTTTCTCAATTGCATAGACTAAGCGATTAACATCGTCTATACGCCTAGACCATAAACCAGAAAGATTTTCTTTCAATGCTTCAGGCTTACCAATGCCATCTTCTGGCGAGCGCATAGTTTCTTTTATCAGCAGATTGATACGCTTGAGCGTTTTCTTATCCTGCCCTTGCCAATAAACATAATCAGACCAAGCAGCATTGGTCCATACGAGCTTACTTAGCATCTACCAAAGCCTTTGGCTTAACTTGCCCCTTACGGTATTGCGCTAATGATTTCTCCATATGTTTGACGTTAGCTGGAGATTTCATTAAATGAAATGTTTCCATCATGCTGTTGTAAGTATCTAGGGACATGACAACCGCGTCCTCAGCATCTCTGCGAGAAATAATGGCCACGTCGCAATCAGCTACGACTTGATCAATGACCTGCTTGAATTGGTTTCTTGCGTCAGAAAAATTAATAACCCGCATGATTGACTCATAGTTGTCTTGTAAGTTGTACAAGTATACAGGGTGCGAATTTTTAGTACAAGCAGCCCTAATCATCAATAGAAACACCCAGTTACAGCGCCGCAAATGAAAAAACCCCAGCGCGAACGCTAGGGTTTTTAGGAAATCAGATGGTGGCCCGGGGCGGAATCGAACCACCGACACAAGGATTTTCAATCCTTGTGTCGAATTAATGGATAGATAACAAGGCTTTGATATTTTCACGTACTCGCTTGAGTTGAGCGGCAGTGATTTTGGATTTGAATTTGGCTTTGCGTTCTCGCCAGTCTAACGACTTAACCTGATCAGATAAAACGACGCTAGTTGTCTTGCCTATTTCCACTTCAACTTCAAAAGGGTACCCTTTTGCTTTAGTTGAAAGCGGGCAACAAACAGCCAGGCTAACCTTTTCATTGTAAGTAGCTGGGCTTAATACCAACGCTGGTCGATGCCCTGCTTGTTCTCGACCGGCCTGAGGATCAAATTCGAGCCAAACAATATCTCCCGCCTCGGGAACATAAGATTTAGGCACTAAAGGAGCTCCTTGCCGGCTGGGCGACCGAAGCTTTCTTCAGCATGGATATTGTCAGGAGTAATGCCTGCTAATAAATCCTCAAGGCGAGTTCGTTTAGGTGCAATAGGTTCGATAATGATTTTCCCCTTAAGCACATTTATATTTACTGCCTGATCTACTGTTAGCTGAGCTAATTCCATGATCGAACTCGATATTCGCAATGCAGGGCTATTGCCCCATTTTTTGATGGTTGCTTGCATAGCATGCTCCTAATGTTTCTACATTGTAGATACATGTTCAAAGTGAGTCAATGCCAGAAACATCCAGTTACAGCGCCACAAATGAAAAAACCCCAGCGCGAAAGCTAGGGTTTTAGGAAAACAGATGGTTGCTCGGGACGGAATCGGCCAGAGCCTGAGGATGGTTAATCCTGCATCCATCTGACTAGATCTCGGCGCTGATGCAGTACTCTGAAAACATCAACTTGATCAGGTAGTTCTTTGTATACGACTAGATAAGGGAATTTATTTAGAGGCCAGCTTCGGATATCACTGCGCCCGATTTGTTCTCCTAGCCTTACCGACCCCGCGTTTGGGAACCTGATCAAAAAGTTAAAGGATTTTTCTAATGCCGCTAGAAACTTATCACTAAGCAGTGGTGCCATTAGAGATCGGTAATATGAGAGTGCGACTTCGACGTCTAATTCGGCTCTATTGTGTAGAGCCAGATGTTTGTTACTCAAAGGTCTTTCTTGATAGCTATTTGCTTTCGTAGCGAAGCAATGTAATCCTCGACTCGTACCAATCTGGAAGGTGAGGCTTCCCCTTCATCGATCAGTGCCCGTACACGATCTCGATCCTGTTCTTTTTGTAATACATGCAGAACATATTCATTGCTCGAGACAAAGCCTTGCTGAATCGACGCTGAGTCGACAAAGGACTGTAAGGAATCGGTTAGTTCTAAGCTCATCTTTGGCATAACTCCAATGCTAGGCGTCTGAACTGAACTTGGCAAGAATCTAGTGAAGCAATCCAATAGAAACATCCAGTTACAGCGCCAGAAATGAAAAAACCCCAGCGCGAACGCTAGGGTTTTTAAGAAATCAGATGGTGGCCCGGGGCGGAATCGAACCACCGACACAAGGATTTTCAATCCTCTGCTCTACCGACTGAGCTACCAGGCCATCTGAGGGCGAAATAGTACACCAAAACTTAAGTCTTTGCTTGGCACGTTAACTACCTGCCTGTCCCGCACCTTATAATAGGGATATTCCCTCTAGGTAATATTTATCCATATGACGGTCAGCGTCCTCGCATTGGGCTTGAATCACGTTTCTGCACCTGTTTCGGTGAGAGAGCGCGTTTCCATGCCCGAGGATCTTGTACAGCCCGCGCTCACTGCTTTACGTACCGCGTTTGGTGGCGCAGTAAAAGAAGCTGCCATTCTCTCTACCTGTAATCGCACCGAGCTGTATTGCGCTGCAGAGCCGCAAGTCGCGGATCAGTTGCCGAGCTGGCTGGCAGACTTCAACCAGATTGAGCCTGGTGTGCTTAAACCCCATGTATATCTGCATGGGCGTGATGATGCTGTCAGGCATGCTTTCCGTGTTGCCAGTGGACTAGATTCCATGGTTGTGGGTGAGACACAAATTCTTGGTCAGATGAAAGACGCTGTCCGTGCGGCTGAAGAGGCTGGCGCACTGGGTACGCTGTTGCACCAATTGTTTCAGCGTACTTTTTCAGTTGCTAAAGAAGTTCGCTCCACAACAGCTATTGGTACGCAGTCCGTTTCGCTGGCTGCAGCAGCTGTTCGCTTGGCTGAACGGGTATTCGGTGATCTGCGCGAATGTAAGGTGCTTTTTATCGGTGCGGGAGAGATGATTGAGCTTTGTGCGACGCATTTTGCCGCGCAGCAGCCTGCATCCATTGTTGTAGCGAACCGTACGATTGAGCGTGCCGAGACACTGGCTACCCGGTTTACTGCTACAACAATGCGTCTGGGCGATTTGCCTGACCGACTGGCTGAGTTTGATGTGGTGGTGTCCTGTACGGCCAGCTCCTTACCCATCCTGGGACTCGGGATGGTGGAGCGCGCCACACGTCAAAGACGACGCAAGCCCATGGTGATGGTTGACCTGGCAGTGCCGCGTGATATCGAGCCTGAGGTTGCCCGTCTGGATGATGTTTATTTGTATTCCGTTGATGATTTGGGTGTTGTCGTGCAGTCAGGCACCGAAGCTCGTCTGGCAGCCGTAGTTGAGGCCGAAGCGATCATCGATGCGCGTGTTGATAATTTCATGCATTGGATGCAGGTGCGTGCCAATGTCCCAGTTATCCGTGATTTGCAGGCGACAGCGCAAGCAGTACAGGCCCAGGAACTAGAGCGTGCACGAAAAATGCTCGCACGCGGGGACTCTCCTGAAAAAGTTCTCGAGCAGTTGGCAAATGGCCTGACACAGAAATATCTGCACGGTACGTTGGCGGCACTCAACCAGAGTGAGGAGTCCGACAGACAGCAATTGCTGAGCTGGTTGCCGCGTATATTTCCCTCGGGTCGCGATCGCCGTTAGCGTTGCTCAACGCAATGACTGCCAGACCAGGCGCAATGAACTTGTGCCACTCAAATTCAGATCTGAACTCAACATAATTTTAGAAAACCCCCATGAAATCTTCAATGCGTGCCCGCCTGGAGCATCTTTCACGTCGACTGGTTGAGCTCGATGCCATGCTGGCCGAGCCCGATGCCGCAAAGGATATGGGACAGTTTCGTAAGCTTTCACGGGAACGGGCTGAAATAGAACCCGTTGTGAATGCATTCTCTGCATTTGAAACAGCAGAGCATGATCTGGAGGGCGCGCGACTCATGCTCGACGATCCGGAAATGAAGGCGATGGCACTAGAGGAAATTGACGCGTGCAAAACACGTATTGAAACCCTGGAAACCGAGTTGCAATTGCAGTTGTTGCCGCGCGATCCGGATGACGGCCGTAGTGTCTTTCTTGAAATCCGCGCAGGCACGGGGGGCGATGAAAGTGCATTGTTTTCAGGCGATTTGCTGCGGATGTATTCAAGGTATGCAGAGCAAAAAGGATGGAAAGTCGAGCTTATGTCTGAAAGCCCGTCTGAGCTGGGTGGCTATCGCGAAGTCATTGTCAGGCTCGATGGGGAGGGCGTTTATGGTCGCCTTAAATTTGAATCGGGTGCTCACCGTGTGCAACGCGTTCCTGCGACCGAAACGCAAGGGCGTATCCATACTTCTGCTTGCACGGTCGCTGTCATGCCTGAGGCCGACCCAGCAACTGAAATTACTATCAACCCGAGCGAATTGCGAATTGATACGTTTCGCGCCAGCGGTGCAGGTGGTCAGCACATTAACAAGACGGATTCAGCCGTCAGAATCACGCACCTGCCTACAGGGCTGGTGGTGGAATGTCAGGATGATCGTTCGCAACATCGAAATAAAGATAAGGCCATGCAGGTCCTGGCCGCTCGCTTGAAAGATAAAGTCCAGCGAGAGCGTCATGATAAAGAAGCTGCAGAAAGAAAAAGTCTGGTTGGTTCTGGCGATCGTTCGGAGCGAATCCGGACATACAACTTCCCACAGGGACGTCTGACAGACCACCGGATTAATCTGACACTTTATAAGCTTGCCAACATCATGGAAGGCGATCTGGAAGAAGTCACTGGCGCCCTGATTGCAGAGCACCAGGCAGAGCTTCTGGCGGCACTGGGTGATAACGTTTAATGCAAACGGTACAGGTGCTCATGCAGATGTGCGGGTTGCCTCGCCTCGAGGCAAGAATGTTGCTTGAGCATGTTTTAGACAAACCACGTGCCTGGCTATTGGCTCACGATACCGATGTGGTCGCACCAGAGCTCGCAGCTAAATTCCTGACTCTTTGTGCTGAGCGTCGCCGGGGCACTCCGATGGCGCATCTCATCGGTTACCGTGAGTTCATGGCATATCGATTCATGGTCACCCAAGATGTCCTGATTCCTCGGCCAGAAACTGAATTGCTGGTTGAAGTTGGTTTAGAAGTGGTCAGGAATCATCCGGCACCTGCAATCCTGGATTTGGGAACGGGCAGTGGGGCTGTAGCGATTAGTCTTGCATTGCTGCGTCCTGAGGCCTTTGTCGTTGCGACGGACTTAAGTGTGCCCGCTCTGAGTGTGGCACAGCAAAATGCACAAGCCTTGGGTGCGAAAATTCAATGGTGGCAAGGAAGCTGGTATGAAGCCCTACCGCCAGAGGGGCGATTCGATCTGATTGTTTCTAATCCCCCTTATATTGCATCAGACGATCACCATCTGAAACTTGGCGATTTACGTTTTGAACCGCTATCTGCCCTGACCGATGGGGCAGATGGACTGATGGCGATTCGTGCCATTATTCATGGCGCAACAGCGCATCTCAATTCAGGCGGACAGCTCTGGATTGAGCACGGTTACGATCAGTCGGAGCGGGTGCAAGATTTATTACGCGATCAGGGCTTTTCTGGCGTGCGCAGTATGCAGGATTTGGCAGGTATCGCCCGCGTGACGGGCGGAGCTTTATAATTTTCAATTAATTTATTTATCTAGCAAGGGACATCATGAGCGACGTTCAGACATTTATCCGTGAAACCGTGACGAACAATCCGGTAGTTTTATTTATGAAGGGGACCGCCCAGGGACCTCAGTGCGGTTTTTCTGCACGCGCTATCCAGATCCTTAAGTCCTGTGGTGTAACCAAGCTCGTCACGGTCAACGTCCTCGAGGACGAAGACGTCCGCAACGGCATCAAAACCTACTCGCAGTGGCCAACGATCCCCCAGCTTTACGTTGGCGGGGAGTTCATTGGCGGCTCAGACATCATGACTGAAATGGACCAGAGCGGCGAGCTCAAGCAGGCATTGATTGCAGCGGGCGCAACAGAATAATTATTGCCTCCGTGCGGAGTAGTTAAGAGCAGGTTCAGTGTTTCTGAATCTGCTCTTTTATTGCCGTTTTAAGTACCTTACCAACAGACGATTTTGGAAGTTGCTCAAAAAAATAAATCTGTTTGGGTGTTTGGACTGAACCAAGCGCTTTTTTAACATGTGCCATCAGGCCCTCTGGATCTTGCGCAAATCCCGGGCGCAGATGAATGGCTGCTTGAACAGCTTCTCCCCACTTATCATCTGGCATGCCAAACACTGAACACTCATAGACCGAAGGGTGTTGTGAAAGGGCATTTTCCACATCTGTTGGATAGACATTGAATCCACCAGTGATAATCACATCACGAATGCGATCTTTCAGGAACAGGTAGCCGCGCTCATCGACAAGCCCTACATCGCCGGTGTGTAGCCAACCGTCAATAATTGTCTCTGCTGTTTTTTCGGGCAGGCGCCAGTAACCTTTCATCATCAGATCGCCACGAACGACAACTTCGCCGATTTCATTAGAAAGCAAGAGCGCCCCATCAGGCGCCATGATGCCCAGATCTGTCAGCCAGGTACACCGGCCAACTGAACCCTTGTTCAGCGGGTCTCCAAGTTCTCCGGGGCGCAGCATCGTCACGATCTGAGGCGCTTCGGTCTGACCATACGTTGTGCCAATGACGGGCCCAAAAAAAGCCCCGACTTGTTCGACTTTATCGGCTGGCATTGGTGCACCACCGTAAATCAGATTTCGCAACGCAGGAAAATCTGCGCGTGTCACGCCAGGATAAGCCATAACCATGTAGATCAATGTGGGAGGCATGAAACTCATGGTGCCACCCTGATCACGGAAAGCGGCAATGATCGAGCCCGGGTCAGTTTTATCGAGGAATAAAAGCCGTCCCCCCTGAGCAAGCAGTGGCATCAGGTAGGTAGAGGTGCCGTGAGTGAGTGGGGCGGTAACAACATAGCAATCATCTGCTGTGATTTGCCAGCCACTGACCTGATTGATAATGCCAGCAGTCCATGCGCGGTAGGGCTGCATGACCCCCTTTGGTGCACCTGTTGTTCCGCCTGTAAATTTAATCGCTTGAATTGCATCCTCACCGGCACTGATTGGCTTAGGACTTTTAGTTTGGTGTTGCGCAATGAGTTGATGAACGCCTGTTAAGGGATCAGCGCCTCCAAGCTGTAGCTTGGTTGAAGTGATATCGCCCACCAGTAATTCGCCGGTCTCGTCTGTAATGACAATCGAAGGTTCTGTCGCAGCAAGAATACGCGTGATTTCAGGACGTGTGCTGCGCGCATTGAGCGGAACCCAGACTTTGCCTGCAGCCATGACGGCAAGAATAGCCATGGCGTGATCAGTGCTATTTGCCGCACAAATGCCGACGCGACTTTGCGGTGTTGGGTCAATCGCTTGCAAGGCAGCTGCGAACGATGCGACCTGGGTTGCCAGCTCGCGATAAGTGATGGAAACCTGACTCGATTGCAAGGCGCAGCGCTCGGGATACAGTTTTGAAGCACGATAAAAAAAGTCGATAGGGTACATGCAGAGTCTCTTATTAATCGACTTTAATGCCGGTTGTGTTGATCACTTTGCGCCAGCGTACGATCTCGCCTTGGGTAAATGCATCAAATTGCTGAGGTGAATTGGGTGGAGTAGGCGATACAAAGCCGGCATCGGTATAGGTCGCGCGCATAGCCGGATCGTTCAAGGCACGATTCAGTTCGGCATTCAATTTGTCGACAATTGGCTTGGGTGTGCCTTCACGTGCAAAGAGTCCGAACCAGGACATCACTGCAAATTTGGGCAGGCCTGACTCTGCAAGCGTTGGTAAATCCTTAGCAATGGCAACCCGGTCAGGTGAGGTCACACCAAGTGCAAGTAATTTGCCTGACTTAATATGGGGCAGAGCCGACGGTAAATTATCAAACATTGAATCGACTTGGCCGCCCATCAGGTCTGCAACGGCTGGACCGCTTCCTTTGTAGGGAACATGCAGAATATTCGTATTCGTCTCAATTTTGAATAATTCGCAGGAAAGGTGGATAGACGATCCGCTACCGGCTGAGGCGCAGGTCAACTTTCCTGGATTGGTACGCGCATAAGCAATGTACTCAGTCACCGAGTGAATAGGTAGTTTTGGATTGATCACCAATACATTCGGGACGGAAGCTAGCAAACCAATCGGTGTGAAATCTTCCAGAATATCGTAGTTAAGTTTTGTGTACAGTGTGCGGTTAATGGTGTTGGCGATCGTGCCTACATACAACGTGTACCCGTCTGGTTTTGTACGTGCAACATATTCGGCACCAATATTGCTATTAGCACCAGCTCTGTTTTCAACTATAAAGCTCTGGCCTGTTTGTTCAGAAAGGGCTTTAGCCGCAAGTCGTGTCACACGATCGGTTGCACCACCCGCAGGGTATCCAAGTACGATCGTTACGGGCCTGTCAGGATAGTTTGTTGCGGTGGTTTGTGCATGAGAGATGCCTGAGCCCGCGATCGAGATAGTGCTCGCAATCGCCAATAAAACATTTGATGCATTTAATTTCATTCTAGAATTTTTTTTCATTTTTGTCCCCTTCCTTAATTGACATTAAGTCCTTCAACTGAACTCAGCCTGAGCTATACCTTAACCCAGGATGGGCTGACTAACCACAATCATCGCCAAGATCAACAGGATCGAAAGCCCGATCTCCATCAACGTTTGGAACACCGGTGGGTTTGAGGCCGGCAAAGTCGAACAGATTTCTATCCATCAGATGCGAGGGAGCGATGTTTGCCAGTGCTTTAAATGTATTCCAAGCCCGGCGCGGATCCTTTTTGTCCCATTCGGCGAGCATACGACCAATTTCCTGGCGCTTGAGGTTCTCCTGTGATCCACAGAGGTTGCAGGGGATGATAGGGAATTTTTTCCATTCTGAATATGCAATGAGATCTGATTCCGGAATGTAGGCTAGCGGCCTGATGACAGTGTTGCGGCCATCATCCGAGACCAGTTTGGGCGGCATCGTCTTCATTTTTGCGCCGTAAAACAGGTTGAGAAAAAAGGTCGCCAGGATGTCATCACGGTGATGACCGAGTGCAATTTTTGTAGCGCCTAGCTCACCTGCGACACGATAAAGTACGCCGCGTCGAAGCCGGGAGCAAAGAGAGCACGTTGTTTTTCCCTCAGGAATGAGGCGTTTGACAATTGAGTATGTATCTTCAGTTTCAATATGAAAAGGGATATTCAGTTTGCTCAGATAGTCAGGTAATACATCGGCAGGAAATCCAGGCTGTTTCTGATCCAGATTGACAGCAATGATTTCAAAATCAATCGGTGCGCGACTCTTTAATGTCATCAGTATGTCGAGCATCGTGTAGGAGTCTTTCCCACCTGACAGGCAAACCATCACGCGGTCACCTTGCTCGATCATGTTGTAGTCGCCAATCGCCCGGCCCGCCTCGCGCATGACACGCTTGGAAAGTTTGTTGAGATCGACACGCTCTTTTTCAGTTTGTCTCGGGATGAATGTCAGAGTGGATTCCATATTAATAACCAGACTCTTTGAGGTATTGGGTGACCGCCAGTCGATCGCCGGAGAAAATAATGCGTGATGCTTTTCCTTCACGCTGATGCTCATACATTGGATCGTAATACTCCGTTAATAATGGTCGAATCCATTCTCGATGCGCATCAATAACGCCTGTATTTTTTTGCGTATCCAGCGCCTGCTGCATAGCATTTTGCAGGCGAGCGTGACGTTCACCCCCCAAACGTTTATAAAGATTTTTCAAGCTTTCGAGCAGGCGTGCTGCAAACGCTTCGAACCCAGCCTCTGGCCCGAGTAATCTCTCAAATTGCGCGCCAAGGTCTTCTACATAGTCATGAAGAATGCGTTCTACACGTGATTCGTTTGATTCTTCGACCCACACCACCGGACTCACTAACATCTTGTCACGCATCGAAATGGGAAGCGCGCATCTTCCAATCAGACGCGATTCATCTTCTAGCGCAATTTTTGTAATACCTCGTGTACTTAAGCGAAGCAAGGCGATGGCTAACCGATTGTCAAAATCAATTTGCACGGGTTGGTCGGTCGCATGTTTGCCAAAGCTTGAGCCGCGGTGATGTGCCAGCATTTCGAGATCAATTGCAGCGGTAAGTTCTTTCATGACCTCGGTTTTACCGCAACCTGTAAAACCAGCAACCAGAACAAACGATGACGCTTCGATATTCTTCCCTAAAGATTCCAGCAGAAAAGTGCGCATAGCCTTATATCCACCAATAATGCGTGGATACTGGATGCCCGCCTCGGCGAGCCACTGCTGTGAGATCCTTGAGCGTAAGCCACCACGAAAACAGTATAGGTAGCCTTGCGGGTTAGCCTTGGCAAATTCAATCCACTGTGCAACACGTGCTTGTTTAACATCGCCCGAGACCAGTTCGTGGCCTAGTTCGATTGCGTCGTCCTGTCCTTTTTGTTTGTAAGTCAAGCCAACGTGATGCCGCTCCTCGTCATTCATCAGAGGCCAATTTTTTGCATGAGGGAAGGCACCCTGTGCAAACTCCAACGGTGCGCGCACATCCAGTAATGGCGTGTCGGATAGCAGTATGGACAGGTAATTTTGGGTATCTTGACGCATGGGGATTATTTGTTGATATCTGTTAGTACGCAATCGTTCTGCGCAGGTGTGGCGAGTGTGAGCTCGAAGGTACGTAGCTCATCGCGACGAAAAACATGAACGGTGACAGATGTACCTGGCATGTAACGTTCAAGCACTGTGTCCAGGGTATTGACGTTGGCATCTACCTTAATACCGTCAATCGCAACCAGAGCATCCATTGCCGATAAGCCGGCAGCATGTGCAGCGCCATGTTCGTAAACATTCGCGAGAATAATTTGCTCGCCTTGTTTGCGTGTGCGTATATCCATTGATGGTTTGGTCGACGCGCTCTTGCACTTCAATTCGATATCATGGTGGCGCAAGAGTGATTTCAACGGTACATCATGCGTGTCGTATGCCCACTGTGAAATTTCATTTGATACGTCTACGCCCGTTGTTTCACGCACAAGTTTAACAAAACCCTTTTCAGAAAGTCCTTGAGGCTTGTCTGTGTAGAACGCACGTCCATATCGCTCCCACATCGCGCGCATTACGTCGTCAAGACTGTATCGGTCCTCTGTTGCCTGACGAATGGTCAGATCCAGTCCAAGTGCAATCAGAGCGCCTTTTGTGTAGTAGCTGATGAGCGCGTTAGGGGAGTTTTCATCTTGTTTGTAATAGCGCGTCCACGCATCGAAAGAACTCTCCGCGACAGATTGTTTGTGCCTGCCTGGTGTGGCCATGACACTGCTGATTTGCTTACCTAAAACCTTGAAGTATTCTTCACGCGTGATTATGCCGCTGCGCAATAACATCAGATCGTCGTAATAGGAGGTAAAACCCTCAAAAATCCATAGCAGACGAGTATGGTTTTCGCGCGACAAATCGTAAGGCGCGAAAGCTGCAGGTTTAATGCGTTTGACATTCCAGGTATGAAAATATTCGTGGCTGACGAGCCCCAGATAGGTTTGATAACCCTCTGGCGCTTTGTCCTGACCCAAAGTGGGCAGGTCCTTTCTAGATGCTACCA
>JAUSCY010000021.1 GCA_030650995.1 Sheuella sp.
AAACGGTAATTCATCAAGTCAACTGGACTGATGTTGCGAAACTGAGGACGCGGCTTTGGGGCTGTGTCAGACATAACGACCTCGAAAAAACAACGATTGGCTAGGGATAAACGCTATATTTTCGCCTATCTGAAGGTTTGCTTCAAATCGACGGAAAAATCAACTAATACTTAACTAAAAACCGCTAAAAAAACTCATTTACTGCATAAAATATTCACTTCAAATCTGAACTTAAGTAATAACCCTACTACTCTAAACCAAGATTAAATAAAACCCCAATTAATTCAAACTATTGCGGTAATAGTAAGAATCAGTCAGGTAGTATCCGGTGCGCAATTCTACCGGACGGTCTGCGTACGTGTAAGAGATCCTGTCAGCGCGCAACAAAGGCGTACCTGGGGAAACATTCAGTAGTCCCGCAATTTCTGCCTCGGCAGCCACTGCACGAAGCCGTTCCTCGGCACGGACCATGCTGACACCAAACTCCGTCTCAAATAACCCATAGAGAGGTCCCGCATACTCACCAAGCAATTCTTGAGTCAACCCCTTGAATAATCCACCAGGCAAGTAAATATCATCTACAACAGTAGGCACACCGGAAAATGAAATCAGCCGGCGGATCGCAACCACAGGATCACCTGATTTAAGCTCAAGACTGCGTGCGACTTCGGCATTGGCGCGCACCCGGCGGCAATCCAGAACTGTGCTCTCAGCAGGCTGGGGCTCCCCCTCATTGGGAGCAAGGCGCAAAAAACGAAACCGGACCCGCGCCTCGTGATGCGTAGAAACAAATGTCCCCTTACCCTGACGGCGCATGAGTAAATGCTCTGCCGCCAACTCATCCACAGCCTTACGCACAGTGCCCTGGCTGACCTGAAAGCGGGCAGCTAACTCTATTTCGCTGGGAATAGCCTCGCCGGGTTTCCACTCGCCATGGTCGAGCGACTGGAGCAGCAATGCTTTGATCTGCTGATAGAGTGGGCTGAAGGCCGCCGGCCCCACACCACGGGCTGCCGGCTGCGTGACAGGCTGCGTAGGGTCAGACATACCGGATCGAGATTAAATTCATGCCTGTATTGTTACACAGCTAGCCGGTCAAGTCCACAACTCTTGTGTCTTATATAAGATATAAGATTGGTTGACGCGATGCAATAATTCAACTAGCATCCCATCCATTATGTGCGCTCAGCTGATTGCAGAAATATGACAGGCCGGGCAGCCCAAAAAAGCTAAACTTACGTTTGAATTTTTAAATCAGTCCTTTCGGAGATTGTTATGTCAAAACCCGCCATGCGAGTTGCTGTCACCGGTGCAGCAGGTCAAATCGGTTATGCCCTGCTGTTTCGTATTGCTTCGGGCGAAATGCTCGGTAAAGACCAGCCAGTGATTTTGCAACTGCTTGAGATTCCTGACGAAAAAGCGCAAAAAGCGCTCAAAGGCGTCATGATGGAACTCGACGATTGCGCCTTTCCCCTGTTGCAATCGATGACTGCACATAGCGATCCACGCGAAGCATTCAAAGACGCAGACGTCGCCCTGCTGGTTGGTTCGCGTCCACGCGGCCCCGGCATGGAGCGCGCTGAACTGCTGGCTGTCAATGGTCAGATTTTCACCGCACAAGGCAAGGCACTGAACGACGTCGCCAGCCGCAATGTAAAAGTACTGGTCGTAGGCAATCCAGCTAACACCAACGCATACATCGCGATGAAATCAGCTCCTGACCTGCCAGCGAAGAACTTTACTGCCATGTTGCGTCTGGATCACAACCGCGCGTTGTCGCAGCTTGGCACCAAAATGGGTAAGCCGGTTGCAGACATTCAAAAAATGGCTGTGTGGGGCAACCACTCACCCACCATGTACGCTGACTACCGTTTCGCAACCATCGGCGGTGAAAGCGTTGCCAAGCTGATCAATGACGACGTATGGAATCGCGATGTATTCCTGCCAACAGTTGGCAAGCGTGTCGCGGCCATCATCGAAGCACGTGGTTTGTCTTCAGCCGCTTCCGCTGCAAACGCAGCCATTGATCACGTCCGTGACTGGGTCCTCGGCACAAATGGTAAATGGGTCACCATGGGCATTCCTTCAGACGGCACCTACAGTATCCCTGAAGGTGTGATGTATGGCGTGCCCGTCACCTGCGAAGGCGGTGAATACAAGCGCGTGACTGGTCTGGAAATTGACGCATTCTCACGCGAGCGCATGGACCTCACACTCAAAGAGTTACTCGAAGAGCGTGAAGGTGTTGCTCATCTGCTGAAATAAGTAGATAAGGAATGGGCCCGACAATGGGCCCATTTTTTTAAACAATAATTATTGTTCTGGAGTCATGCATGTCGAATCAAGCAACTGCTGGTCAACGTTTTCGCGCAGCGCTCGCTGCTGAGAAACCTCTTCAAATCATTGGCGCCATCAACGCCAATCATGCATTGCTTGCCAAGCGCGCAGGCTTCAATGCCATTTATCTGTCCGGTGGCGGTGTCGCCGCTGGCTCGCTCGGTCTGCCAGACCTGGGCATCAACACGCTTGATGACGTGCTGACCGATGTGCGTCGTATCACCGACGTATGCGATACGCCATTGATCGTTGATATCGACACAGGCTTTGGTCCTTCAGCTTTTAACATCGCCCGCACGATCAAAAGTCTGATCAAATTCGGCGCCGCTGGTTGCCACATCGAAGATCAGGTTGGAGCCAAGCGCTGCGGACATCGTCCAGGCAAAGAAATTGTATCTACCGAGGAAATGGCTGATCGCGTCAAAGCTGCTGCTGACGCGCGCACCGATTCAAGTTTCTATCTGATTGCACGTACGGATGCGATTGCCGCTCAAGGCGTTGATGCTGCGATTGAGCGCTCACTGGCATGCGTGGCAGCAGGTGCCGATGCAATTTTTGCTGAGGCTGCTTATGACCTCGCAACTTTT
This sequence comes from Sheuella sp., assembly GCA_030650995.1. Lineage (GTDB taxonomy): Bacteria > Pseudomonadota > Gammaproteobacteria > Burkholderiales > Burkholderiaceae_B > Zwartia. The sequence continues at coordinate 2,925 of JAUSCY010000021.1, forward strand.
GACAAATTCGTCAAAGCTGTAAAAGTGCCTGTACTCGCCAACATCACTGAATTCGGCCAGACACCGCTGTTCACAATCGAAGAATTGCGTTCAGTCAACGTTGGCATGGTGCTCTACCCACTGTCAGCTTTCCGCGCAATGAACAAGGCGGCAGAAACAGTCTACCAGGCAGTGCGTCGTGATGGTACACAGAAAAATGTGGTCGATCTGATGCAGACGCGTGAAGAACTCTACGACCGTATTAACTATCACGCCTTTGAAGGCGCGCTCGACAAATTGTTTGCTGAAAACAAATCGAAATAAAAGAACGAACCAAGGAGAAACAACATGGCTACAAGTAAAAAAGTTGCAGCAAAGAAAGCTGCTCCAGCAAAAACAGCAGCGGTCGCTGCACCTGAAGCAGCAGCACCCGTCTTCAAACCGAAGAAATCCGTTGCCTTGTCAGGCGTGACCGCCGGCAACACCGCATTGTGCACAGTGGGCCGTAGCGGTAATGATTTGAACTATCGCGGTTACGATATTCTCGATCTGGCTGACGTCAGTGAATTCGAGGAAGTCGCGCATCTCTTGATCCACGGCAAGCTTCCTAACAAGGCTGAACTGGCCGCATATAAAGCAAAACTCAAAGCACTGCGTGGCCTACCGGCACAACTGCAAACCGTACTCGAGTCACTGCCAGCTGCCAGCCACCCAATGGATGTTATGCGCACAGCGGCTTCAGCCCTGGGTTGCATGTTGCCTGAGAAAGAGGATCACAACATCCCCGGTGCACGCGATATCGCTGACCGTCTGATGGCTAATCTGGGTTCAGCCCTGCTCTACTGGTACCACTACAGCCATAATGGCCGCATCATCGATGTGCAGACAGATGACGACACAATCGGTGGTCACTTCCTGCACCTGTTGCATGGCACCAAGCCAAATGCCGACTGGGTACGAGCGATGCACACCTCGCTGATCTTGTACGCAGAGCACGAGTTCAATGCGTCGACCTTTACTTGCCGCGTAATCGCAGGTACAGGTTCAGATATGTACTCAGCCATCTCCGGTGGTATCGGCGCACTGCGCGGCCCCAAGCATGGCGGTGCGAACGAAGTCGCTTTCGAAGTACAAAAGCGCTATGAAAATCCTGCTGAGGCTGAAGCCGACATCCGTGCGCGTGTAGAAAACAAAGAAGTCGTGATCGGCTTTGGTCACCCCGTCTACACGATCTCTGATCCACGCAACAAGGTCATCAAGGAAGTCGCACTGCGCCTGTCCAAGAAAGAAGGCACGACCAAGATGTACGACATTGCTGATCGCATCGAAGCAGTGATGTGGGATGCCAAAAAAATGTTTGCAAACCTCGACTGGTTTTCTGCTGTGTCGTATCACATGATGGGCGTTCCAACAGCAATGTTTACCCCCCTGTTTGTGATCGCTCGCACTGCAGGCTGGTCGGCTCACATCATTGAACAGCGTATCGACAACAAGATCATTCGCCCAGCCGCAAACTACACCGGCCCTGATGATCAGAAATTCGTTCCACTCGCGAAACGTAAGTAATACAAAGACGAAGGGGAGTATGGCACTCGGTCACTCTTCCCTTTTTCTTTTCCGCATCCTGAATGCGGAACCGACTATCTCTCCTTTCCAAGAATCGACTTGACGGCCTGACCGCATTAAACAGCGAGGTCTCACGGAGCAACTGATGAACACTGCGAACCGCTTACCACTGCCAGGTACCAAACTCGACTATTTCGACACGCGTGCCGCCGTGGATGCCATCAAACCTGGTGCCTACGATAAACTTCCCTACACCTCACGTGTGCTGGCTGAAAATCTGGTGCGACGCTGCGATCCTGCCACGCTTGACGCCTCGCTCAGCCAGCTCATTGAGCGCAAGCAAGATCTGGATTTTCCGTGGTTCCCCTCGCGCGTTGTGTGTCACGACATTCTTGGCCAGACAGCTTTGGTCGATCTGGCGGGCTTACGCGATGCGATTGCTTTACAAGGTGGCGATCCTGCACTGGTCAATCCAGTCGTTCCTACACAACTCATTGTTGACCACTCGCTCGCGGTGGAGTGCGGCGGATTCGATCCGGACGCGTTTGAAAAAAATCGCGCGATCGAAGACCGCAGAAACGAAGATCGTTTTCACTTCATTAACTGGACCAAAAAAACATTCAAGAATGTTGACGTGATTCCTCCAGGCAACGGCATCATGCACCAGATCAATCTGGAACGTATGTCCCCTGTCATACACGCTCAGGATGGCCTTGCGTTTCCTGACACACTGGTCGGTACAGATAGCCACACGCCACACGTTGACGCACTCGGTGTGATCGCGATTGGTGTAGGTGGACTGGAAGCCGAAAGCGTCATGCTGGGTCGTGCATCATGGATGCGCCTGCCAGACATCATCGGTGTAGAGCTGACAGGCAAACTGCAGCCCGGCATTACCGCGACCGACTTAGTGCTGGCACTGACAGAGTTCCTGCGTAATCAGAAAGTTGTATCTTCTTATCTCGAGTTCTTTGGTGAAGGCGCCGCTCACCTCACGCTGGGTGATCGCGCAACGATCTCCAACATGACGCCAGAATACGGTGCCACGGCAGCAATGTTCTACATCGATCAGCAAACCATCGATTACCTACGCCTGACCGGTCGTGAAGAAGAACAAGTCAAACTCGTCGAAACCTACGCCAAGCAAGCAGGTTTATGGGCCGACAGCCTCAAGACAGCCGAGTACGAACGCGTACTGCGCTTTGATCTTTCTACCGTCGTGCGCAACATCGCAGGTCCGTCGAATCCGCACCGCCGCGTTGCTACCTCAGATCTGGCTGCAAAAGGTATTTCCGGTATCGTTGAAAACGAGCCAGACAAAATGCCTGATGGCGCTGTCATCATTGCGGCCATCACTAGCTGCACAAACACCAGCAACCCGCGTAACGTCATTGCTGCGGGTCTGCTCGCGCGCAATGCCAACGCCCGCGGTCTGACACGCAAGCCCTGGGTAAAGAGCTCGCTCGCGCCAGGCTCCAAGACTGTAGAACTCTATCTTGAAGACGCAAAGTTATTAACTGAGCTTGAGAAGTTAGGTTTTGGTATTGTTGGTTTTGCCTGCACGACCTGTAACGGTATGTCAGGTGCGCTCGACCCCGTTATTCAGCAGGAAATCATTGACCGCGATCTGTACGCAACTGCCGTGCTTTCTGGCAACCGTAACTTCGACGGACGTATCCATCCTTACGCCAAACAAGCCTTCCTGGCCTCACCCCCACTCGTGGTGGCCTATGCCATTGCTGGAACGATCCGTTTTGACATTGAAAAGGATATTCTTGGCATCGATCAGGAGGGCAAACCTGTCACCTTGAAAGACATCTGGCCGTCTGACGCGGAGATCGATGCGATTGTCAAAGCGAGCGTCAAGCCCGCACAATTTAGAAAAGTCTATGAGCCGATGTTTGCCGCCACGCTCGACACAGGCGAAAAACTCAGTCCGCTCTATGACTGGCGCGCCCAGAGTACCTATATTCGTCGTCCGCCCTACTGGGAAGGCGCACTCGCAGGCGAGCGCACACTCAAGGGTATGTTGCCACTAGCGGTACTCGGTGACAACATCACAACCGATCACCTGTCGCCATCGAACGCCATCATGCTTGACAGCGCGGCGGGCGAGTACCTGGCCAAGATGGGATTACCGGAAGAAGACTTCAACTCCTACGCTACGCATCGCGGGGATCATCTGACCGCGCAACGCGCAACCTTCGCCAATCCAAAACTGCTAAATGAAATGGTGATGGAAGACGGCAAGATCAAACAAGGATCACTGGCGCGTATCGAGCCAGAAGGCAAAGTCACCCGCATGTGGGAAGCCATCGAAACGTATATGGAACGCAAACAGCCATTGATCATCGTGGCAGGTGCTGACTATGGACAAGGCTCTTCACGTGACTGGGCAGCCAAAGGGGTTCGTCTGGCTGGCGTTGAGGCGATCGTTGCTGAAGGTTTCGAGCGTATTCATCGGACTAATCTGGTGGGTATGGGCGTGCTCCCTCTTGAGTTCAAATCAGGTGTGAACCGCAAGACACTGAACCTTGATGGTACGGAAACTTACGATGTAAGTGGCGCACGCACGCCACTTGCCACGCTGACACTTGTGATTACACGCAGAAATGGCGAGCGCCTGGAGGTTCCAGTGACCTGCCGTCTTGATACTGCTGAAGAAGTTTCGATCTACGAGGCTGGTGGTGTGTTGCAGCGTTTTGCTCAGGACTTTCTTGAGTCGTCGGCGACCTGAATGAGTGCTCACATACGCGACTGGCGTACAGATTGCATTGACGATAATTTTTTGAGGATCATGACATGACTCACCCTGCCCAGATCAAAGTCCCCGCCACCTATATGCGTGGTGGTACGAGCAAAGGCGTATTCTTTCGTCTGCAGGATTTACCGGTTGCTGCACAAGTACCGGGCGCGGCGCGCGACGCGCTGCTGATGCGTGTAATCGGCAGCCCCGACCCCTACGGCAAGCAGATCGATGGCATGGGTGCAGCGACATCCAGCACCAGCAAAACCGTCATCCTTTCAAAAAGCACCCGTCCTGATCACGATATCGACTACCTTTTTGGTCAGGTATCCATTGACAAGCCCTTTGTGGACTGGAGCGGTAATTGCGGCAATCTGTCCGCTGCGGTCGGACCGTTCGGTATCACCAACGGCCTGGTTGACCCCAGCCGCATTGCGCATAATGGTGTCGCCGTTGTGAGGATCTGGCAAGCAAACATCAGTAAATCCATCATTGCGCATGTTCCCATCACAAACGGTGCGGTTCAGGAAACAGGTGACTTTGAACTCGACGGCGTGACCTTTGCTGCCGCCGAAGTTCAGCTCGAATTCATGGATCCGGCAGCAGACGAAGAAGGTGCGGGTGGCTCGATGTTTCCCACCGGCAATCTGGTGGATGATCTCGAAGTTCCTGGCGTGGGTACATTCAAAGCAACAATGATCAATGCAGGTATCCCTACGATTTTTGTCAATGCAGCAGATATCGGCTACACAGGCACTGAATTGCAAGACGACATCAACAGCGATGCGAAAGCATTAGCTATGTTTGAAACCATTCGTGCCTACGGCGCTGTGCGTATGGGCCTGATCAAACATATCGATGAAGCCGCCAAACGCCAGCACACACCTAAAGTCGCCTTTGTCGCTAAACCTGCCGACTATGTGTCATCCAGTGGCAAACCTGTTGCTGCCAAAGACGTCAATGTACTGGTTCGCGCGATGTCTATGGGTAAGCTGCACCATGCCATGATGGGTACTGCAGCAGTCGCTATTGGAACCGCTGCAGCCGTACCCGGTACCCTAGTCAATCTCGCGGCAGGGGGTGGCAACCTTGAAGCTGTGCGTTTTGGCCATCCATCAGGAACATTGCGCGTAGGTGCACAGGCCGCTCTCGTAGATGGGCAATGGAGTGTGACCAAGGCCATTATGAGTCGTAGCGCCCGCGTACTGATGGAAGGCTGGGTCCGTGTTCCTGGAGATACAATCTGAACATGGCTCAATACATCTCAATTGCTCTGGTTTTTTCGTTCAGCTTGTTTACAACCTGCGCGTTCGTTTTTTTCATTTCTGGCGCATACCTGCTGCTGTTCAAAATCAATGAGGTCAACAAGGCCTTCAGGCATCCCTATCTGAGCGAACAGCCTTTTGGAAAATATCCGCTTGGCATCCGGATGGCGATTTTGCTGGATTATTTCCTTCACATGATGTTCCCTGATTCACGCGTATGGCTAGCAGGTCATGCGAACTTGTTGCTCGCTCACGTAGATTGCAAAAAAATCCCATGGAATCTCAAATGGCCTATCGCCGGACTCTGGGCAGGCTGTTTCATCGGCATGTTCGCGATGATGGTCCTGTGGGCGATCATTTTGAGTGGAGCTGTTAAATAAAGTATCAGCACATAAAGTTTCAGTACACATTGCCTCAGCACGCAACGGAGCTCCCTACCTATGACACTTTCTGTTTCTCACAATCAGGCGGGCCAATGTTTTGAGGCGATGGTTGACGGTCACCGGTGCGTTGTCGACTACCTTCTGCATGATGGGATCCTGACTGTCACCCATACCGGTGTGCCCGATGCAGTTGGCGGTCGCGGTATAGCGGCTGAGCTCACTAAATTTGTGCTGGATATTGCCACGCAATCAGGCTGGAAACTCATCCCTGCCTGCAGCTATACCGCAGCCTATGTCCGGCGCCACCCTGAGTACAGCGATTTATTTAATAAAACTCAGTAATTTTTAAGTCTTATATAAGATATAAGACACTTGCTCACACCTGCTCTTCGCTCTACAATAATCATATTGAGTTTCAATATTTCATTGTCTTTTTTTATATCGTGTCGGGTTTCCGATTCAGAACCCTTACTCCCTTTTCAAAGGCGCTCCCATGCTTGAAGCTTACCGCCAACACGTTGCAGAACGCGCAGCCCTTGGTATTCCTCCACTGCCGCTGACTGCCAAACAGACTGCTGATCTGATCGAGTTGTTGAAGTCGCCACCTGCGGGCGAAGGCCCAGCACTGGTTGAGCTGATTACACATCGCATACCCGCTGGTGTTGATGATGCGGCGATGGTCAAAGCGTCCTACCTCGCAGCTGTTGCACTTGGCAGCGAAAAATGTCCGCTGATTACGCGCGGTAAAGCAACAGAGTTGCTGGGCACCATGCTCGGTGGTTACAACATCGGACCACTGGTTGACCTGCTCGACGACACAGAAATCGGCACGATCGCGGCTGCCGCTCTGAAAAAAACACTGCTGATGTTTGATGCATTTCACGATGTCAAAGACAAAGCTGACAAAGGCAATGCAAACGCTATATCCGTCATGCAAAGTTGGGCCGATGGCGAGTGGTTTACCAGCCGACCAGAGGTTCCCAAGAGCCTGACCGTGACAGTATTTAAAGTCACTGGCGAAACCAACACCGACGATCTGTCTCCTGCTCCTGATGCGTGGAGCCGCCCTGACATTCCTCTGCATGCACTGGCCATGCTCAAGAACCCGCGTCCCGGTATTGAGCCGCAAGAATCCGGCAAAATCGGTCCGATTAATTTCATCAACGATCTGAAAAAGAAAGGCCATCTTGTGGCCTACGTGGGTGATGTGGTCGGTACAGGTTCTTCACGTAAATCAGCAACGAACTCAGTACTGTGGTTCACCGGCGAAGACATTCCTTTCGTGCCTAACAAGCGCTTCGGTGGCGTGTGCCTGGGCAACAAGATTGCTCCGATTTTCTACAACACGATGGAAGACGCCGGTGCGCTTCCAATCGAGCTTGATGTTGCCAACATGAACATGGGCGACGTGATTGAATTGCGTCCTTACGATGGTCAGGCACTGAAAGACGGTAAAGTCATCTCCACGTTCGAAGTCAAATCAGAGGTTCTGTTTGACGAGGTCCGTGCTGGCGGTCGTATTCCTCTGATCATTGGTCGCGGCCTGACCGCCAAAGCCCGCGAAGCCTTAGGATTGCCTCCCGCAACATTATTCCGCCTGCCGCATAAGCCAGCCGCATCCACCAAAGGCTTCACACTGGCCCAAAAAATGGTTGGTCGTGCTTGTGGTCTGCCAGAAGGTCAAGGCGTGCGCCCCGGCTCGTATTGCGAACCAAAGATGACGTCTGTCGGCAGCCAGGACACCACAGGCCCGATGACACGTGACGAGCTGAAAGATCTCGCCTGTCTCGGTTTCTCGGCTGATCTGGTGATGCAGTCTTTCTGCCACACCGCGGCGTACCCAAAATCAGTTGACGTGAAAACTCACCACACATTGCCTCAGTTCATGAGCACACGTGGTGGTATTTCCCTGCGTCCTGGTGATGGTGTCATTCACTCATGGCTCAACCGCATGCTGTTGCCCGACACAGTCGGCACAGGCGGCGACTCGCATACACGTTTCCCGATCGGTATCAGCTTCCCCGCTGGTTCAGGTCTGGTTGCTTTTGCAGCCGCCACGGGCGTGATGCCTCTGGATATGCCTGAGTCAATCCTGGTACGCTTCAAAGGCAAAATGCAGCCTGGCGTCACCTTGCGTGACCTGGTCAGCGCCATTCCGCTCTACGCGATCAAGCAAGGTCTCCTGACTGTCGAAAAACAGGGCAAGATCAATGCATTCTCTGGTCGTATTCTCGAGATCGAAGGCTTGCCAGATCTGAAAGTTGAGCAGGCTTTCGAGTTGTCAGATGCATCGGCCGAGCGCTCAGCCGCTGGCTGCACTGTGCGTCTGAACAAAGAGCCCATCATCGAATACATCACCAGCAACATCACGATGTTGAAGTGGATGATCGCCAATGGCTACGAAGACGAACGCAGTCTGGTGCGCCGTATTCAGGCGATGCAAGCCTGGCTTGCCAACCCACAGTTGCTCGCGCCTGACGCAGATGCTCAATACGCTGAGATCATTGAAATCGATCTGGCTGATATTCACGAGCCAATCGTTGCCTGCCCCAATGACCCTGATGATGTGAAGACACTGTCAGAAGTCTCTGGTGTCAAGATTGACGAAGTGTTTATCGGTAGCTGCATGACCAATATCGGTCACTTCCGTGCAGCCTCCAAGCTGCTCGAAGGCAAGCGCGACATTCCCGTCAAACTCTGGGTTGCACCGCCAACAAAGATGGATGCAGCACAATTGACCGAAGAAGGTCACTACGGCGTATTTGGTTCGGCAGGTGCACGTACCGAAATGCCAGGCTGCTCGCTGTGTATGGGCAACCAGGCTCAGGTCCGCGAAGGCGCAACCGTGATTTCAACCAGCACACGTAATTTCCCTAACCGTCTGGGCAAGAACACCAACGTGTACCTCGGCTCTGCCGAGCTGGCTGCAATCAGCTCGAAACTCGGCCGCCTGCCGACCAAAGCCGAATATATGGCTGATATGGGTGTCCTCAATGAAAACGGCGACAAGATCTATCAATACCTCAATTTTGACAAGATCGCCGACTATAAAGATGTCGCTGACACTGTGGATGCCTGATTTCAGGTCAATCTGGAATGGTTGGTGCTCGCACCGCCGATCAATCCAGACATTCCCAGCTTTTAAGAAAACCCGCACATGCGGGTTTTTTTTATGCTCATTTCAGTCATACGAGAGTAGGATGAAGAAAACAGGTATTGATTCAAAAGTGCATATGGTTTAAATAATATGCATTGAACATGCGTTATTCGAATATTTTGACAGGAGCACAACATCATGTCGCACAACACTTTTAATACCCTGAAAAAATTCAAGGTTGGAAAAAAGGAATCACATTTCTATTCTTTACCTGCGCTCGGGAAAGAGTTGGGTGTGGAGATTGATCGCCTGCCACTTTCGATCCGCATTGTGCTGGAATCGGTGCTGCGCAATTGCGACGGCAAAAAAATCACAGAGGAACACATTAAAGAGCTTGCCAACTGGAAAGCCAATACAAAACGGGAAAATGAAATCCCTTTCGTTGTGGCACGTATCGTATTACAAGACTTCACGGGTGTGCCATTGCTAGCTGACATTGCTGCGATGCGCTCAGTCGCCCAGAAGATGGGGAAAAAACCCAAGTCGATCGAGCCCCTCGTTCCTGTCGATCTGGTCGTCGACCACTCGGTGATGATTGATTATTTTGGCAGCGACAAAGCACTCGACCTGAATATGAAGGTTGAATTTCAGCGAAATAAAGAACGCTATCAATTTCTGAAATGGGGCATGCAGGCGTTTGATACGTTTGGTGTGGTCCCACCTGGTTTTGGTATCGTCCATCAGGTCAATCTGGAATATCTCGCGCGTGGTGTGCACTACGATCAGAAAAATGACGTCTATTACCCAGACACCTTGGTTGGAACTGACAGCCACACCACCATGATTAATGGCATTGGCGTGGTTGGCTGGGGCGTGGGCGGCATCGAGGCCGAGGCAGGCATGCTCGGCCAGCCTGTTTATTTCCTGACCCCTGATGTGGTGGGCGTGGAACTCACCGGCAAACTGCGTGGAGGCGTCACTGCCACGGATCTGGTGCTCACCATTACCGAGTTACTCAGACGAGAAAAAGTCGTCGGTAAGTTTGTTGAGTTTTGTGGTGCGGGTACAGCAAGCCTCTCGACTACCGATCGCGCAACGATCGGCAATATGGCGCCTGAGTATGGTGCAACGATGGGATTCTTTCCTGTTGATGCGCGCACCATCGAATATTTCGAAGGAACGGGTCGCACTAAAGAAGAAGTCCAGTCGCTCAAGGCGTATTTCAAAGCACAGAATATGTACGGCGTGCCCGAGGCCGCCGATATTAATTACTCGCAACTCGTCAAGCTTGACCTCAGCTCGGTCGTGCCTTCGCTTGCCGGCCCTAAACGTCCGCAAGACCGCATCGAAATCGGCTTTGTTAAAAGCACATTCAAAAGCCTGTTTTCGAAACCCATCGAAGACAACGGATTTAACCAGCCTGCGGCCAGACTCAATCAGGAATTTACAACCAGCAGCGGTGAAACCCTGCACAACGGTGACATTCTGATTGCCGCGATCACCTCGTGCACCAACACCTCCAATCCAAGCGTGATGCTTGCGGCTGGCTTGCTCGCCAAGAAAGCGGTTAAAGCCGGACTGAAAGTCCCGCATCACGTTAAAACATCGCTCGCACCTGGATCACGCGTCGTGACCGAGTATCTGGAGCGAGCCGGACTCCTGCCCTATCTGGACAAGCTCGGATTCAATGTCGTGGCGTACGGTTGCACAACCTGTATCGGTAATGCCGGCGATATTTCAGCCGAGTACAACAGCACCATTCATGAGCAGGATCTGATCTGTGCTGCAGTCCTGTCTGGTAATCGCAATTTTGAAGCCCGCATCCATCCGAACCTTAAAGCCAACTTTCTGGCTTCTCCGCCTCTGGTCGTGGCCTATGCGCTCGCCGGCAACATGACCCGAGACCTGATGACAGAACCTGTTGGACAAGGCAACAAGGGGGATGTCTATCTGGGTGACATCTGGCCGACGGCAGCAGAAGTCCAGAAACTCATGAAATACGCACTCGACCCGAAAGTATTTCGCAAAAATTACGAAAAAGTCGACAGCAAACCCGGCAAGCTCTGGGAGCATATCGAAGGCGTGTCGGGCGATATCTATGACTGGCCAACCTCCACCTACATTGCTGAGCCCCCTTTCTTTGATCATTTCGCAATGGAGCCGACCCCCATGCCTGGCGTTAAAGGGGCACGTGCGCTGGGGATATTTGGCGACTCCGTCACAACCGATCACATCTCACCGGCAGGTTCGATCAAAGACAGCTCGCCTGCAGGGTTATGGTTACTCAAGCATGGCGTGAAAAAAGAAGATTTCAACAGCTACGGCTCCAGACGCGGCAATCACGAAATCATGATGCGCGGCACCTTTGCCAATGTTCGAATCAAAAATCTGATGATTCCCGAAACGGCAGATGGCACGCGCTTTGAGGGCGGTGACACGCTTTATCAACCAGGCAATGAGCAAGTATCTATTTATGACGCCGCGATGCGCTATGTCAAAGCAGGCACACCCACGGTTGTCTTCGGTGGTGAGGAATACGGCACAGGCTCCTCACGCGACTGGGCTGCTAAAGGTACCCAACTGTTAGGCGTCAAAGCCGTGATTGCGCGCAGCTTTGAGCGTATCCATCGCAGCAACCTGGTAGGTATGGGTGTCTTGCCCTTGCAGTTCCTGGGCAAAGACAGCGCACAGAGCTTGAATATTACAGGCACAGAAACCTTTGATATCGAAGGTCTCGAACAAGGCATTACCCCGCAGCAGCAAGTCACCCTGGTTATTCACCGTCAAAAAGGCCCTGCCACACGTGTCAAAGTGCTGTTACGGATCGACACACCCATAGAGGTCGATTACTACCAGCATGGCGGTATTCTGCCTTTTGTGCTGCGGCAATTGCTTGCGGGTTAACTTCGTTACACTAGTATTCCTTTTGCAAGTGTTGGTATTATTTTTATGCCCCGTTCACAATCGACCCCATCTAGCCACCTCTCGCGCGAATCCGCGCGTCTGGTGGCACTATCTCTGGCTCTGCACAGTTCCGGCAGCCGGGTCGAAGACCGGTATTGGGAGAAAGAACTCGCCACTCTGCTGACCAAGCTCATGCGCAATAAAAATGACGCAGCGATTGATGCAGCGCTTGATCACATGTCCAAGCTCCATCCGGGTGGCTATGAGGTGTTGATCGAACAGGCAGAAACGATTTCTGAGTCCTGCGTGTTGGTTCACGAAGGCAAACGCTACGATGTACTGCTTTTAGTCGCTCCCTTAGTGGCCTGGACCCGCTATAGCATCCCTGCGACCACGATCCCCGCAGCAAGCCTCAAAACGCTCGGCGACCAGCTCAAAGCGCAAGTGCTCTCCAAACATGCCAGGGTCGCGCTCATGCCCCATCTGGCGAGTCTGGATCAAATGCCACGTACCTTTTGTGAGACTTGGGACTGGATGCAGAAACTCGGGGCGATCACACTGAGTACGAGTAATGAAACACCGAAACTGAATGTGGAATCTGAAGCATTCAATATGCTGGCTGATACACGTTATCTGGTGGCGGCAGTTGTTGTAACTGAAGGCGACACAATTTTTCACTGGCAAGACGAACCTGGCGAGCTTGGCGAGGCACGCAAGCAATGCCTGGCCAACTGGACAGAACACACGCAGTCTACGTTTAATGCATTGCTTCCTGGCTGCGGCTTTGAGGTTCTCGTACCGGATGCTTACTACGTCAGTAATCGTGAGGCCGACCGTCGCGTTCGACCACTATCAGTCAAGGCAGCAGTCTCCTGGCTTGGCAGCGCACTCAATGTCGAGGCCAATCAGCTGCGCGCAGTGATTGCAGGTTGCGGCGAAGAGCGTATAGACGAATACCGCATCGGCTTTACTCAAAAGAATCAAACCGAAGTCATTTATGGTTGCCTCTGGCCTCTTTATGGTCCCGAGGATGAACAGGATCGTCCCGAGCACGAGGCGCCTCTTGAGACGACGGAAGAAATCGCTGCATTACTCAAAGAATGTGGCGTGACCGATATCCGACGTCTGCCAGGGATCCTGCCTCCAGAATTCTGCGAGGACTGCGGCGCACCTTACTTTCCTAACCCGTCTGGTGAGATGGTTCACGCCGAGTTACCTGAAGACGCTGAAACGACCCCCACGCATTTCCATTAATCATGCAGGCTGACGTCTTTTGCCGGGTCATTGATAACTACGGCGACATTGGTGTGACCTGGCGTCTGGTTCGGCAACTGCAGCACGAGCATGGCTGGAAGATCCGACTCTGGGTGGATGATCTGAAAAGTTTTCAGCGGATCGAACCACGTGTGACATACGTCAGGCAACAAGATATTGTCGGCATTGAAATTATCGACTGGTCTGCGGCCACTGACTTTACGCCTGCAGCAATCGTGATTGCGACCTTTTCCTGTGATTTGCCTGCACAGTACATAGAAAACATGCGTGCGCAGTTCAATCGCCTGACCTCTGCTCAAGCCAGTGAACAAGACAATGCTAAAGACTATGCACAAGACCTGATTGATTCTGGAACACTCTGGATCAATCTTGAATATCTCAGTGCCGAAGACTGGGTCGAGGGGTGTCATGGGCTGCCGTCTTTGCGTGCGGATGGGCTGTCTGCGCATTTTTTCTTTCCCGGATTTAACAAGCAAACAGGCGGGTTGCTGCGCGAAGCAGGCTTGATCGCGCAACGCGATACCTGGCAAGCAGATCTGACAGCGCAACGTGCATTCGTGTCAGAGTTAGGACTCTGTCAACGCGCCATCGCAGCACTTTTTCCTGAAGACTCAAACACTCAGGCAGCAAGACTGATCAATCTATTCTGCTACGACAATGCACCCGTCGACGCCCTCCTCGAAACGCTACGAGCAGATCCAAGACCTTCAGTTCTGCTGATTCCCGAGGGTATTCATTGCGAGTATGTAACAGGCAATTACGGTCAGCTATGTATAGAACGCGTCCCGTTTCTACCTCAAACCGAATACGACAAAGTCCTCTGGATGGCAGATCTTAATTTTGTTCGGGGCGAGGATTCGATTGTCAGAGGGATCTGGGCAGGTAAGCCCCTCGTTTGGCAGATATACCCTCAGACGGAAAACACACATCTGGTGAAATTACAGGCTTGGTTAAAACTGGCCGCTTTGCCAGATGATATTTGTGCGCTGATTCAGAACTGGAATCCTCAGAGTGTAGTGAGTGCAGAGAAGGATTGCAAAATTAACGAATCCGGATATAAAAATAACAAAATTGCTGAAGCCGCAGCTAAAAATCCGGAATTCTCAGCTATATTTCAGCAGCAGCTCCAACCTGCAAATTTCCAACGCTGGCAGCAGCAGGCACAGCGATTCTGTTCTGAACAATCAGCCCTGCCCGACTTGACCACGACACTCATTGCGTACTGCCTAGATAAGCAAAAACCTCATAATTGAGAGTTGAAACAAATAAAGTCGAGGGGAAAGCAATTTTGGCCTAGAAAGGCTAAAATAGAGGGCTTTTCTATCCCTAACTCCGGCTATTACAGTCCCGGAGACTCATAGCTACCGGAGTTTATTCGAATGAAAACCGCACAAGAGCTGCGCGTCGGCAACGTAATCATGATCGGCAAAGACCCGATGGTCATTCAGCGCGCCGAATACAGCAAGTCTGGCCGTAACGCCTCTGTTGTTAAATTCAAATTCAAAAACCTGCTGACTGGTTCAGGCGCAGAAACCGTTTGCAAAGCGGACGAAAAATTCGAGTTAGTCGTGCTCGATCGCAAAGAGTGTTCCTACTCATACTTTGGTGACCCAATGTATGTGTTCATGGATGCCGATTTCAACCAGTACGAAATCGAAGCAGATAGCATGGGCGATGCCATGCACTACCTCGAAGAAGGCATGCCTGTTGAGGTAGTGTTCTACGACGGTCGTGCAATCTCTATCGAATTGCCCACCATGCTTGTTCGCGAGATCGTGTACACCGAACCAGCTGTTCGCGGTGACACCTCAGGTAAGGTCATGAAGCCTGCGAAGATCAACACCGGCCACGAGCTGCCAGTGCCTTTGTTCTGCGCAATCGGCGACAAGATCGAGATCGACACACGCACAGGCGAGTATCGCAGCCGCGTGATGTAAATCTGACTGGAGGCACTCTTGGGTGCCTTTGGTTTAAGGCATTAAAAAAAATGGGCGACAGAAATGTCGCCCATTTTTACGATCGTGAGTTTTTTATCAAAAATTAAATACTCAACGCGTCGCACGTTCAAGTTCGCCCAACCAATGCAGGGCATACTCCCGACTCTCGCCACACATCTCCTCAGACGGCTGTAGCCCTGTGCAAAATCCTGGTCTCTCAGGCTTCCCAAAAATCGCACAGCGATTATCAGCCATTAATTGCACGCAACGCACGCCGGCAGGCTTGCCCTGAGGCATTCCGGGTATAGGACTCGTGATGGAGGGCGCGATGCAACAAGCACCGCAGTCACTGCGACAACTCGCCAATTACTGCATCCGGTCCGTATCAAGGAAATCCGGCAATGCCACGACAGCAATACCATCCTCGGCGAGCGACTCGCGCTCTTCTAGGGTCGCAGTCCCACGGATGGGTCGCTCTTCGGACTCACCCTCGTGGATTTTGCGCGCTTCATCGGCAAAACGATCGCCGACATTTTCAGTTTTACGGATGAATTCGCGCATCTGGACCATCACCGCAGCCTGGATTTGTGCCAGCTCTGGTGACGCTGCCACTACGCTTTGCGCCTGTTGGGCAGCTACAGATAACGCGGTAGACGTGCGTTGTAACGAACCGCCCGAGGCTGACTCAGCCGCGATTTGAGAGTCGCTGAAGTGCCCGACATTCAATCTGGGAGCAGACAGACGCTTAGTGATCGTATCGCTCTGACAGACAGGGCACGTGACAAGTCCTCTCGCCTGCTGAGAATCATAATCCTCGTGCGAGCCAAACCAGCCCTCGAATACGTGGCTATTACTGCATTGCAAATCGAAAACTTTAAGTCCCATACAACCTGTAATGAGGGCAAATACGTATAAATCAAGCCTACACAGTATAACGGAGGCGACTCTGCCAACCACCGCTCAAACCACTAAACTCCAAAACTGAGTCTAGGTACCGACGCTAATAGCTCCTTTGTGACCTTACTGACAGGCTGTTGCAAAACCTGTGTCGCGAGACCTAACTCGACAATATGCCCAGCATCCATCACTGCAACACTATCCGCAATGTATTCGACAACTCCAAAATTGTGAGTGATCAGCAGGTAAGCCATACCTGTTTCTCGCTGCAGATCGCTAAGCAGATCCAGAATTTGGGCTTGCACGGACACATCGAGGGCGGAAGTAGGTTCATCCAGAATCAGAACTTTAGGTTCAACAGCCAGTGCGCGTGCGATCGCTATACGCTGGCGCTGGCCACCGGAAAACTCATGAGGGTAACGATCGGCTGAGTCGGCAGGCAGGCCGACACGCTCAAGCAGGTAAGCAATCCGGCGAGCGTGCTCTTCTGCGGACCATTCTGGACGCAAGGCAACAATGCCCTCTTGCAAAATAGCGCCAACACGCATGCGAGGATCAAGCGAAGCGTATGGGTCCTGAAAGACAATCTGGATCTGACGTCGTATCGCCATCAGCGTACTTCCTGAGGCGCTGAGTAACTCCTGTCCCCCAATACGTGCTGCACCCGTCACAGTAACGGTGGGATCCATCAAACGCAGCAAAGCTTTGGAAATCGTCGTCTTACCACATCCTGAAGCACCGACTAGAGCCATAGTTTCACCGGCATGCAAGGTGAAACTCACACCCTGGACAACATTATTCCAGCCAACGATACGACGTAAAAGTCCCTTACGGATTGGGTAATGTATATTGAGATTTTCAACGATCAGTAGCTCTTGACCTAACTGACGAACATTTGTTTGGAGCGTGTTATCAGAAGAGGCGGCCGGGCCGAGATGAGCATTTTCAGCAGCACGCTCACGACCGAGCTGGGATAAAGGTCTACCCCGTTTAGCAAAAGTCGGGATCGCATCAAACAACTCACGTGCGTAAGCGTGTTTAGGGGCCCTGAAAAACTCATCTGCCGAAGCGGTCTCCACGATCTCGCCATAACGCATCAAAGCAACGGTGTCTGCCACATCCCGCACCACAGCTAAATCGTGGGTAATCAACAATACCGCCATGCCCAACTCTTTCTGAATGTCAGCAAGCAGTTCAAGGACCTGAGCCTGAACAGTAACATCGAGCGCAGTTGTCGGCTCATCAGCAATCAGCAACTCAGGCTCAGCAGCCAAAGCAATCGCAATCATGATGCGTTGCTTCTGGCCACCAGAAAACTGAAAGGGGTAATCATCCATGCGCAACGCAGGCTCGGGAATGCCGACGCGTGTGAGCCACTGAATCGCGCGTGCATGCGCCTCATTACCGCGTAACGCAGTGTGAGTATAAATCGGCTCAAGAATTTGCTCCCCGATTCTCATGACAGGATTCAGACTGGTTGCCGGTTCCTGAAAGATCATTCCTGCGCGCCCGCCACGCACCGCGCGCATGGATGACTCAGACAGACTATTGAGCTCCTCTCCATCGAGCTTGATTTCACCCCGCGTGACACGCAACGCTTCAGGTAGCAAGCGCATCAAAGCCATGGCAGTCATGCTTTTACCTGAGCCTGATTCACCAACCAGCGCGAAAGTCTCGCCACGGTTCACGCTCAAGGCCAAGGCCTTCACAGCAAAACGTAATTGCTGCTCAGCATCGATCGCGATGTCCAGATCCTTCACACTCAGCACAGGTAATGCTTTTCCATCCCAATGCAACACGCTGCCGACCGGTGAAACACCAACTGAAATCTCATTGCTCTCCTTTCCATCCTTACCAGCCAGCTTAAACCGACGCGGCCTGAAACTACGGCTTCGCGGATCGAAGGCATCGCGCACACCATCGGAAAACAGATTCGCTGCCAGCACGAGCGCCAGCATGAAGAGAAAAGCTGCCAGTAAACTCCACCAGATCATCGGATCGCGCGACATTTCAAATCGCGCTTTTTCGATCATCGAACCAAAGGAGTTCATACTCGGGTCAACCCCGATACCTAAATAGGAAAGTACGGCTTCATACAGGACTAGACCTGAGAACTCCAGTACGACGGTGATCAGCACAATGTGCATCACGTTAGGCACGAGATGACGCGCCATGATGCGCCAGTGAGAAATCCCGAAAGCACGTGCCGCCTGCACATACTCCAGCTCACGCAGCTTAAGTGCCTCAGCGCGCAGCATGCGACATAACCCGGCCCAGCCAGTCAGTCCCAGGATCATGCACAATAAAAACAAACGTAAGTCCGCACGTTGTGCAGCGGTTGGAAAAAGACCGGGATTCGTATCGATATACACCTGCATCATCAGGACACAGGCTGCGATTAGCAACACACCCGGAATGGATGTCAGTGTTGTGTACACATACTGAATCACATCATCAATCCAGCCTTTGAAATATCCCGAAGCAATTCCAAGAATGATTGCAGGTGGGAGCATCGCCACAGTTGTGAGGCTTCCGATTACCCAGGCGGTACGAATGCTTTTCAACGCTTGCCACAGGACATCATTGCCTGTGCGATCCGTACCAAGCACATGGTAGCCACTGGCCAGCGCAAACACTGTACCGAAGGTCATGGAGATCAGCATTGCAGTCATGAGCATCGCGCGCCAGGGAAGTTCTGTATCGCCAGCCCAGATCTGACGCAGACTCCCCACACCCGCCCGTACAGCCAGCCCTACTAGCAAGCAGCCAAATAACGCGCCTCCCAGCAGTCCAACGAATATACGCTTTGCTACATCCAAAGCCCAGTGCTCATCAGGTTTTTCAAGATGTTTACCTCCAAAGCGCAAACGCGGAAAATCACGTGTGGGTTCGCCCCCCTCTTGCAAGATTGATTCTTTAGTGAACTGTTGCCAGGCCAGAGGTGCTGAATATGTTTTTTCAGGTTGAACAAAAGCAGTGTCATCCAGAATTAAATCCAGTAATGAAACCACTTTAGGTGCATATATAGGCGCTGCGGTTGGCGGCGAACCTGGTGCGGGCGGAAGTCTCGGCTGATAGTGCAAAGAATCCAGCAGACCAATTACAACAAAAACCAGCAGCACGACTGCGGAACACATTGCAGGCGCACTGCGCGCGACCCGAGCCCAGGTTGCACGCAAGGCATAGGAACGTCTGACATGCCAGGCATAAAAAAGGACCATGGCCAGCAGGGCAAACAACGCGATATCAGTCCAGAGAAATATGATTTTAGGCATCTTGGCTACTCGAAGCGCACGCGCGGATCCGCGAGTGTGTATGAAATATCAGCCATGATCAGGCCCACAATATAGAGCGCAGCACCGAGAAAAACCATCGCGCGCACGACAGAGAAATCCTGACTACTGATCGCATCCATTGTGTAGCTACCCAGCCCAGGAATCCCAAAAAAAGATTCAGCAATCAAACTGCCCATAAATAACAAAGGTAAGGCCGAGACTGTACCCGTGAGGATTGGCAACATGGCGTTGCGCAACACATGCCTAAACAGCACCACGCGCTCACTCAGTCCTTTGGCCCGTGCAGTACGGACATAATCCTTGCCAATTTCTTCCAGGAACAAGCTACGGTAGAAACGGGACTCCGGTCCGAGTCTGGAAATAATTGCGACAAGAATAGGCAACGCCAGAAATTTCACAATATCCCAACCACCTGAAAATCCTGAGTACGGCACCAAACGTAACAGTTTTGAAAATAGCCACTGACCAGCAATGATGTAGAAAAGACCGGAGATCGACAGCATCACAACACACAGCACTACGCCCCAGAAATCGAGCCGGGTGGTACGGAAAAAAACCAGCATCAAAGAAAATGCCACACTGACGATCAGTCCCAGCACAAAGGTTGGCAGTGCGAGCGCCAGACTCGGGCCCATCCGCTCTTTGATCTCACGACCAATATCACGCCCACCATCCGATGATCCGAAATCAAAAGTCAGCAGAGGAACTGAACGCTGATAAAAAATAGTATCGGTATATTTTTGAGATCCTTGGGCCTGCGTATTGAGAAACAACGGCTTGTCATAACCCCGCTCGACCTTCCATTTCGTAATCGCATCCGCACTGACTCGCTGACCACCAATAGCCAGTCGTGCCATATCATCTGGGGTATTAACTGCAAAAAACAAAGTGAACGTAAACAGATTGACACCAATCAGTATCAGCACACCATAGAGCAATCGACGCAACACATAGCCAATCATTTTTTGTCTCCCGCAACCACATCACCAAAAGCGGTTCGACGATCCTGACTTCGCAGTGCTCGCCAGGCAGGCCACACGGCGAGCCCGATCACCAAAAGCAATAAACCAAGAGGCCACCAGACAGGAGGATTCCATTCTTTGATTTTCTCTACACGCAAAGCACTATCGATTTTCATGAACTGCAAAGTATTACGCACCATTTGCGTAGGCTTAGCGTTACCCACCCATTGCTGAAAGGCGCCACCTGACTTGGGAAATGCACCAAACATCCACGGTGCATCCTCTTGCAAGATAGTGGTCATGCGCGCGATCACTTGTTCTTTTTCAGGGCCATCTGGCAAATCACGCATCTTTTCAAATAATGCGTCATATTCTGGATTAGCATAATTCGACGCATTTTCACCACCCTTCTCTGCCTTGATATTGGGGCCATAAAGCAAAAACAAAAAGTTTTCGGCATCAGGGTAGTCTGCCACCCAGCCCCACATAAACATCTGGGCGACACCGCGTGCCATCTTGTCCTGAAACCTGTTGTAGTCAGTTGCGCGAATATCCATTTGCACACCCAGATATCCAAACTGTCTGCGCATCCAGTCCAGCATCGGACTCGAGCCTCCCGCTCCGCCTGTCGAATCAAAATACAGCACAAGTGGTTGTCCGGTTTTCTCATCGCGCCCATCGGGATAGCCCGCTTGAGCTAATAAGCGTCTGGCCTCATCGAGCGACTTTCTGACAGGCTTGCCATCCTTGATATCGTAAACAACGCGATTAATGCCTTCAACACCCGCCTGATAACCCAGGATACCCGGAGGTATTGGACCGTACGCAACCTGCGCCTGATCGTTTTCAAAAATCGCGACGTACTCTTCCCAGTTAAAGGCAATACTCAGGGCTTGTCGCAATTTACGGTTTTTGATCTGCTGCTCAGGCGTGTCACCCAAACCCACCACGGAATCTTTCCAGTTGAAACCGAAATACCGCGACTGCGCCTCAACGGTGGTGGGCAATTGAATACCATGCTGCGCATAGAGCGCCGCCTTTTCACTAGAGTCGCTTGCAGCCACAAGCATTGCAACGCCCGTGTCACTGCGATCCACCTGGGGAATATCGTAGTAGCCCTGCATGAACTTACCCTGCAGAGGAATACTTTCCTTTTCCATATTGAACACAACACGATCAATAAAAGGTGTCATCTTTCCGCAATCAGCCAGTAAACCGGCCGCGCGGTCGCCTGGCTCACCCTCACAAGGATAAGGTTCACCACGAAAATTAGGGTTACGTTCCAGTACATGACGGCGATTCTGGATCGACTCCCCCAGCATGTAAGGACCTGTGCCGACCGGCCAGTTATTTAGCGATAGATTTTGCCTGGACATACCTGGCTGACTATAAAAACGGTCTGCCTCCCAGGGTATCGGTGCGACAAACGTCATCGCCAGCCAGTACTTGAATTGAGGATATAAACCTTTCACGCGGATGCGCAAGGTATAAGCATCGAGCGCCTCAACACCCGAAAAACCCACATCGCGTAAATCCAGCCAGGGCAGATCTCTGGTGCCAGCAGGCGTGCTTTGACGCAAGACGCTATCCATTTCACGCAGGCGTTTTCCATATGCCTCCATCCCCACGACATGCTCTGCCAGGGTAGAGAAAATAGGGGAAGCCACGCGCGGACTCGCCAGTCGTCTGATGGCATAGACAAAATCGTAAGCGGTCAGTTCGCGTGTACCGGATTTCTTAAAATCAGAAATGGCAAATTTGACTTTCAATGCTTCTTCACTGATCGGCCAGTAAATAAAGTGGCCATCTGCTTCACGTGCAAATACAGGGTGAGGCTGAAACAGAATCCCTGGTCTGATCGGTATATCGTAAACGCTTTCAGCGATGGAGCTGACCGGCGTATCTGCAGCGAGTGCTTCACCTTTTACATCAAAAAATTTTGGTTCAACCACCGCACTCGCTGCGCGGGGAATCAGCTCATAGGGACGCTTAAGATAGTGATAGCCATATAGCGGCTCGTAAATATTATAGGTATAGGGCGTCTCATCGGTTGAATAAGAACGCGCAGGATCGAGGAATTTTGGTGAACGCTGGGCAAACGCCGTGTAGAGCGTATTATTTTTTTCAGCGCCATGCGCGTAAGGACTATTGATAGGCGTATCAGCAGACTCTGGTCCGCAACCAGTGAGCGCGAGCATACATGCGAACAACGCCGCCACGCCCAGGGGACGCACACAAACAAGCAAAGGGATCGTGCAGAGCTTGATCAGTTTCATTCGCATTGGTGCTTTTGCCAGCAAGTTTGACGCCATACCCAGGGTGCTACCGGTTTGGGCTCTGCCCACAGACCGGCCCGAACGGACTTCGCGTGCTTTTCAAGCTCCGTCAGACTTCGATCGCGCAAAAATTTTCCACCACCTTGCTGATTCGCCCAAGCCATACCATTTTTGACTTGCAGGCGATTCGCCGTTGTGTCCCCAACAGGGATATCGCATACATCGCGACCGTAGTGATCTTTTTCGAAGCAGATCAATGTCAGCGTTTTACCTGCGACATATTCTGCCAGAGCCTTTCTTGAAGCCTCTCCGAAAGGTTGACCTGGCCTGGCACTGCCATGCGCTGTTTCCGGTGCATCGATACTGGCCAGGCGCACGCGATGGGTCTGGCGATCCGTCAGAATATTGATTGTGTCTCCATCTGAGACCTGCACTACACGACCAGTTAACGCATATTGTCCCGAAGCAACCGCAGTCCTATTCAAAGAATGATCTGAGCCAAATTCTGTGAAAACTGCTGCACCAAAGGTCACGAGCAATGCCAACGAGATCGCAACAATCTTAGGGATTCCTGCCTGAGTGAACAGGCGCGACAGTCTTGATGGTGATATCAACCTATTTTTATTCATCTAATATTTTTTACTTACACGTTGATTTCATTAAAATTAAAATAAAAGTATCCGGCTATAACCACTTTGCCTGACGGAACTTGTAATACATAAAACTACACACAACACCCATTAGCGTGACCGACATGAGAAAGCCATATTTCCATTTGAGTTCAGGAATGTTGTCAAAGTTCATTCCGTATATGCCAGCAATCGCTGTTGGTACGGCAAGAATAGCTGCCCAGGCAGCTAAACGGCGCGTGGTATCGGTCTGCTTGGATTGCTCAATCAGCATACCCGCCTCAAAAGCAAAGGCCAGTCCATTGCCCAGATTATCCAGTAACCGGTCTACGCGTCCCACTCGATCAGACAGGTCAGCAAAATGTACGCGTTCAGTAGCACTGATTGGCATCATCTCCACATGCGACAAACGCCTGCATACCTCTTCAAGCGGAGCGATCATAGTGTGCATCCGTTGAAAATCACGGCGAATCTGATAGAGCTTTCTCACCTTCAGGCCTTCAATGCCTCGCATAAGCAATGATTGCTCAACGCTTTCTACTGTTTTTTCAAACTGGTCATACGCGATGTTGTAACGGTCGATCATCAGATCAATCAATTCAGTCGCGATGTAATCTGGGCCACGGGACATCCGCCCGGGAAGCTTCTCAAGCCGTTTACGCAACTCCGTATGAGAGGACACTGCACCGCGACGTATGGTGACTAAATAATTAGGCCCAATCAGAATCTCGGTCTCACCAAAGCTAGGCATCCCGTCAGTCGCCCGTATTTCAACCGTCATGGCGACAATCAGGACGACTTCGTCATAATCCATCACCTTAGGTAAGCGGTGCCTGGCATGCAGGTCGCCGACAACCTCTTGGGTCAGGCCTAACTGCAGAGCCAGCGAACGCAGCAACGCCTCATCAGGATCTTTCAAACCAACCCAGAGCATCACGTCCGGGACAGCAAGACATGCACCAATCTCATCGAGTAAAACCGGTTTTGCCTCACAACCCTTCAGATATACCTTCGAAGCAATGATTTCCGGGGCAAGCGCGTCCGCAGTAACCGAGGTCAGATTTACAGGTTGAGCGATTTCTGGCAAAGCAGCCTCCATTTTCATTACTTAGGGATCGAACCTAAATTTGACACATTGTCACCATCAATTTAAGCCAAAACCAGGGAGATTAACGCGTTCGGATGGTCACATCGTGATTTAATGCAGTTCTGTGCAATATAGGTGTAATCCCTGCCCCTTGGCAATCACTTGGATCAAAGAGTCATTATGCAGATCGTATTCCTTGACAGCGACACCATCCCTGAGCTTTTACCCCAGCCGCAATGGGTGACAAGCTGGGTCAATCGTCCCGCCACAGAGCCGGATCCTGAACAAGTGATCGATGCCCTGGCTGATGCTGACATCTGCATCACCAACAAGGTCAAACTGACCGCCCAGATTTTACAAAACCTGCCCAAACTAAAATTTGTCTGCGTCGCGGCGACAGGCTACGACTGCGTTGATTTGCAAGCCTGCCGCGAACAAGGGATCGTTGTATCCAATGTTCCGGGTTATTCCCGCCAGAGCGTAGCTGAGGGTGTGATCGGTTTTATCTTTTCTCTTCGACGCGCCCTGTCTTTCTATCAGAGCACCGCGCGCAGAGCCTGGCATGAATCACCGCATTTTTGTGTGCACGGAACACCATTGCTCAATGTCCGCGGCGCGACACTGGGAATTTTTGGTCGTGGCGCAATTGGCAACGAAGTCGCTACACTTGCCCAGGCGCTAGGTATGAATGTTTTGTTTGGTGAACACCGGAACCGTCATGAAATCAGAACCGGTTATGTCAGGTTTGAAACACTGCTTGCGCAGAGCGACATCATTACGCTGCACTGTCCGCTTACCGAGGCAACACGCGGCATGATCGGTCACGCTGAGATCGCGCGCATGAAACCCGGCGCCATGCTGATCAACACCGCACGCGGTCCGCTGATTAACGAACAAGCAGTGCTTGAAGCGCTGGAAAGCGGACATCTCGGTGGCGCAGCACTCGATGTGCTTTCAGTCGAACCCCCGGTAAATAGCCCAGCCTTGCTTGATCTGCATCATCCAAATCTGATCATCACTCCACACATTACCTGGGCGAATGAAGATGGTGTCAATCGTCTGATGCAAGGAATCGTAGAGAACTTGAATGCGTATCAGCAAGGCCAACCCATCCATGTGGTGAGCTAGTTTGGGGGTCTCAACATCACTCTCTTCTCGCTGGGCATATATAAAACTTGTCTTGTGTGCTTTATTCTGGGGTGGGACATTCATCGCCGGGAGGATGACTGCTCAATCCATGCCTCACATGACGATCGCGACAGGTCGGTTCCTGGTTGCCGCAGTGATTTTGCTGATCATCGCTTATCGTGTTGAGGGTGGGTTGCCCAGACTGACGCGCAATCAGTTTTTTTCCACGCTCGCACTCGGGGTGACGGGTATCAGTATCTACAATATTTTCTTTCTTGCCGCGCTTGAGCGCATGCCTGCAGGAAAAACTGCGCTATTAGTAGCCATGAGCCCGATCCTCACTGGCATTTCCGTATCCATTATCCTGAAAGAAAGGCTCGGCCTGTATCGCTGGGGCGGTTTGATTCTTGCCTTCATTGGTGTTGTCACGATCGTCACAAAAGGGGATGTCCTGCACGCAACGCAAAGCATCATTCATGCGTTTGGCTGGGGTGAATTTTTCATGATGACAGCGATTGTGAGCTGGGTGGCCTACACCCTCATCAGTCGCTTCGCCCTCAAGGGCCTGTCACCTATTGCCGCGACGACTTATGCCACGCTGTTTGGCACGGTTTTCCTGCTGATAGGGGCAGCCTTTGAATTACCTCTGCTCACTACCGAGATGCTGAGCTGGAAAAATGCCCTCGCTATTTTCTATCTCGGCAGTTTTGGATCGGCTATTGCATTTATCTGGTACAGCGAAGGCGTAAAAACAATCGGGCCTGCACGCACTGTAGCCTTTACCAATCTGGTTCCTGTGTTTGGTGTTCTGCTGGGTTATCTGGTTTTATCTGAACTCATCCTGCTTTCCATGGTGATCGGTGGCGCTATCGTGATTGCGGGTGTAACGTTGACAAATCGAGCCAAATAGTAAACGCAGTTCATTGCATTCGTCCCCTCATCATCGTCTGAATCTCTTTGCTGTCCGGAGTATTTTTATGAAAAACATATCGTTTCGTAACAAGCTGCTAGCGCTTACTTTATCCATTTTGAGTACGGCCAGCTTGGCGCAGGACTACCCAAGCCGCCCAATCAAACTCATCGTCCCCTTCCCTTCGGGCGGGGCAACAGATATTGTGTCGCGCGTTGTTGCACAGCAGTTAGGCAGTGAGCTTGGTCAAACCGTCATTGTCGATAATAAAGCTGGCGCTGCGGGTGTGATTGGTGCAGAAGCGGCAGCCCGCGCAGCACCGGATGGGTACACACTAGTCTTAACCACATCTAGTACACATACTATCGGACCACTGCTCAATCCCAAAATCCCGTACTCAGCAACAAAAGACTTCACACCTATTATCTATCTCGCGGCATCTCCACAAGTTGTTGTCGTACCACTTTCGTCCCCTGCAAAGACTATGCAGGAACTTATTGATTACACGCGTAAAAATCCCAAAAAACTGAATTTTGGTTCAGCTGGTATTGGCGGTATTCCTCATCTCTCGACAGAACGATTCCTCTCGATGACAGGGTTGCAGATGACACACGTGCCCTACAAAGGTACCGCTCTGGCAATGCCTGACTTGATGGCTGGACGCCTTGATATGATGTTTGACTCGATTTCCACAGCACTTCCTCATATCAAGGATGGAAAAATACGCGCGCTCGCCGTGACGTCACCCAAACCGACTTCCGCCGCACCTGATTTGCCACTACTGTCTCAGACCGTTCCTGGCTATGAATCACTCACATGGTTTGGTGTGTTTGGTCCTGCAGGTCTGCCAGCACCGATCGTGACCAAATTGAATGCAGCACTGAATAAAACACTCACCAGCACCACCCTGCTCGAACAACTCAGCAAACTGGGATTTGATGCAGGTGGCGGTAGCCCTACCGATTTTGCGAATAAGCTACGTGATGAGACAGCAATGTGGAAAAAAGTGATTGAAGATGGAAAAATTACACTTGAGTAATTCAACCAAGTCGAATCTGAATTCTCCAGATGCACCAGATGAACCGGAGATTCAGACTAAGGACAATCCAGTCAGCCCTAAAAAACTGCTGCTCAGCAAATGGACAGCAGTTACTCCGCAACATAAAGAAAAACACTTTTTAGTGACGGCCGTTGTTAACCCTGAAATACCAGGCGCCCCGATCACTGAGATCGATCTCGAGGCTGCCATGATGGGACGAACGCAGCGCATGCTATGGCGAGAATTAAAAGACGCCTCGAAGTGGAAGCGCGGCTGGGTTTAATCAGGGGTGATTCTGTCCGGACTGATGATTTTGTTTTTAGTGCGACCCGGAAAACAGAAGCGCAAAACCAGCGCAGAAAAATAAAGAATAATGATGGTCCCTAACAGATCACCAATAAACATCGGAAGAATGCCATCCAGTGGATTTTGCATTCGATCCGAAAAATAAAAATAAAGATTATGCGGAATCACATTGCAGACAGCACCAAGCAATGCGAAAAATGAAAGCTGCCTGGGGCTCAGGCCTTCCAGATTTGCAGGTATCCTCAACCATTTTGTGCATAACGTCACAGCAACCACAGGACCCAATGCAGACAATCCCGCAAGGAGGATTGAATTCGTTAAATTATCATTGAGCAAGGGATCACTGGTCACCACAGCGCCGATAAACAGACCGATCGCACCAACCCACTCAAACAGCATGACAGACAGCATGCGAATCGCTGCAGGTAAAAAAATCCAGCTAATGTATTGACTGACGCCAATCGAGGCAAAAAACAAAGAGTTCAGCTGAAAAAGCGCAATCCAGACTATTGCTACAGAACAGATAATCAATAAAGAAAAAACCCACTCCACAGCTCGGGTGGTGGTGGGTTGATCTGATAGCCTATGCATAGGTCAACAACATAAATTCATATTTATTCAGCTCGCTGAGCCTGCTCCAAAGCCTGACCAATTGATGTGAAATACTGCGTGGTCAGATCAGTAGGGACAACGTACTTGATACGGCTATCGGTCTGATCCGGGTTGAGTGCGATCATACCCTTTTTCAACAGTGTTTTAAGCCGGCGATGCGCTGTCGTTGCGGAAATCTCAGTCGAGAGACCCATTGCCTCCAGCACGCTGATTTTTTTCCCGACATGCCAAGTCGCGGCGAGCTGATTAAGCAAGCGCTCCTCAACCGGGTCTAGATTAGGAAACGTCGGAATCTGGCGAACAGCATTGATCAGGTTTAAAAACCTGAGATACATTAAGGAGTGTTTTGAACTAGTCATATTTGTAATGATAAAGTAAACCCAATGGAGTACAAACAATTTTCAAATAAATTACCAAATGGTAAGAAAAATGTTTTACGGAAATGATAAAAAAACAACTGGCTAAATTAATCTGTAGAAAGAGTCTTTAAAAAACCGAAAGGGGTTACAGATTGAAATCTGTAACCCCTTGGTATTTCTGGTGCGCCCGGCAGGATTCGAACCTACGACCCCCTGGTTCGTAGCCAGGTACTCTATCCAGCTGAGCTACGGGCGCTACGAAGAACGAAAGTATAGCAGCTTTTTAATTTACGTTCAAAAGACGCTAGCAACAATCCTCTATAAGACTCAGCCAGAGATCTTGGGGAGATTTGCAGCCTTAATCGCACGTCCCATCTCGATGTAGCCCTTTTCCAGAATTTCCAGGTAGGCTTTACCCGTCAGTGCAGCGGGATCTACTCCCAGTTGATTCAGCCTGGCCGTCAAAGCGGGATCCTGCATAGCTTTGAGCACAGCGTTTTGCAGGATGGCAACGGAGCCTGGGGCGGTTCCTTTTGGAACAGCCAGACCAAGCCACGAGTCAATTTCCACATCAAAGCCCTGCTCCTTCATCGTTAGAACATCCGGGTACTCAGGCCAGCGCATAGGGCTCGCTGAAGCGAGCATTCTGAGCTTGCCACTCTGGATATGAGGAATCACATCAGAGGGATTCTGTACGATCACGCTCACATTGCCACTCAACAGCGCAGTGACAGTTTCTGCACCAGACTTATAAGAGATCTGTTCAAATTTCCCTCCCGTCAGGCGACCCAACTCAAGCACGGCCAGGTTATTAGGCGCAGAGGTCGTTCCAAAAAACAAACCTTTACCTTCTTTCGCTGCTTTAACCAGATCTGCGACATTTTTATAGGGTGAGTCTGCTGCAACAACCATTCCATATCGAAAACGACCATAACCCGCTACAAATTCAAAATCCTTGATGGTGTAAGTCAAGTCCATCAGATGAGGCATGATCGCAACAGTTGAATAGGTCACTACCCCAACCTGATACCCATCTGGCTTTTGACGCGCGATATATGCAGGAGTCAACGTACCCAGGGCACCAGGTTTATTTTGTATAACAACTGGTTTACCAAGTACTTTTTCCATGCCCTGGCCGAGTGCGCGCGTAGCGACGTCTGTATTACCTCCAGCGCCATAATTCACAATCAGATTAATTTCATGATCAGGAAATGCCTGTGCACGAGCAGGTCGATCGACACATAGCGATGCCGCTGACAACACAACTGCCGAACACACGACGCCTAAAGATGTAGCTATTTTTTGTTTGAATATTATTTTCATTTTGTCTCCTTGCTTGTATCCACACCCCGATTACGACATGAAAAATCCACCATTAATGTCGATCGTGGCACCGTTTATAAATCCACTCGTATCAGCACACAGGAATGCAATAGCAGCACCCACCTCTTCTGGAGTACCCAGTCTGCCTACCGGAATTTGCTCGGCATAACGCCGGTTAACTTCCTCACCCGCCTGCATCGCCATGTCTGTCAAGATTCTGCCCGGAGCGACACAATTCGCAGTAATGCCGTGCGGCCCCATTTCTGAAGCAATCGCTCTGGTAAGTCCTAACAAACCCGCTTTTGAGGCCATATAGCTTGGGCCTGCTACAACCGACTTTGATCGCCCGGCGAGAGAAGACACGCTCACAATCCGACCAAAACCTTGTGCTTGCATGGCAGGGATAAATAATTGACTGATACGCATGATCGAGGTCAGATTGACGTTGAGTACATTGAGCCATTCTTCAACGGTCAGATCCAGAATGCCACTTGATCGTCCATCTGCCCGCTTGGGCGAGATCCCTGCGTTATTCACCAGAATGCTCACAACCCCGTGCAAAGCTTCTGTTTGCTCCCGCACACGCGTCATGAAACCCATATCTGTGACATCGCCTCTGAAACACAGGGCATCCTGATCCGACAGCCCGAGCTTGTCAATATCGATCGGTTTACTGTCAATCAACACCACAAACCTATCGTCAGCGATCAGTTTTTTTGCGGTCGCCAGGCCAATACCCTTGCCAGCACCTGTGACAAGTGCAATTTTTCTGCTCACGATCAAGCCTCAGCTGTATAAAAAGTAATTGGTGGAAAAGCGTTCTGATCAGTAATAACCTCGATGAGCGTAGTCACATCGCCGAGACGCGCCGCATCCAGTGCAAGACCCAGCTCGGCAGGATCACTCACTCGCACGCCTGCACAGCCACAGCTGCGAGCGATGGCCGCGTGATCCACCGGATAGAAATCAACAGCTGATGTATGCGCACCAAACTTCACATTTTCAGCGTGTTTTTGATAACCCAGGATGCCATTGTTGAGCAAAATCAAAGTGACCTTGATCCCCATTCGTCGGGCAGTTTCGAGCTCAGACCAGACATGACCAAAGCCCCCATCACCCACCAGACAAAACACTTCAGCGTCAGGCTTGGCCACTTTGGCACCAAGCGCCATGGGAAATCCCCAGCCCAGACCGGCCAAGCCACGCGGTGTAATAAAGCGCATACCGCTTTTAAGAGAGGTCAGGCAATTTGCAATCCAGATTGAGGAGTAGCTTGCGTCCGCTACAACGATCGCATCCGGAGTTAATCGTTGCTGCAGCTCATGCATGATGCGCTCAGGCCGAACGGGTTGCTGTTCAGACAGCCTGACAGGTGCGGACTCTTTCATATAGCTTTCTCTCGCCGCCTGAATAGATGACTCAAGCAATGCGCGTTGCGCCTGACGTTTTGAGAGATCGCATTGTGCGAGCGCTTGCGCTAATGCCTCAAGCGTAAGTCTTGCATCCCCAACTAATCTGGTTGACTCATAATTACGGCCAATCTCGGTACCATCAATGTCGATATGAATGAAGTGGGCATTTTTTGGATAAAGTTGCCAGGAGTCCGTACCATTCTGATTGGTACGATTGCCAACCAGCAATACAACATCAGCCTCTGAGACGAGTTTGCGTTGATAGCGTGAGGAGCTGTTTGGCCCCATGAAATATCCCACAACCCCTACCGCCAGAGGATGCCGTTCGTCGACACAACCCTTGCCCATGACAGTAGTTGCGACTGGCAAATGCGCAAGATCCATTAATGTGGTCAAGGCATGCGCAGCATGCGAAAGATGAACACCTCCGCCCGCGATCACAATCGGTCGGTCCGCTCGCGCAAGTATCTGCGCCACCTCGTTAATCTTGCCCGAGGGAGGAACTGCAGGGTCCAAGGGATAATGTCCCAGATTCGCAGTCCGGGTATGCGCCACAGCGGGCTCAACAAGTAAATCACTGGGCAGCAACAAGGCAACCGGTCCGGGTCGTCCTGAACAGGCCATGGCGAAAGCCTGATCAATATAGTCATCGATTCGGCTGGCATCGCCCACGCGCTGGACCCATTTAGTCACCGGACTAAATAACCCGATGTGATCCAGGTCTTGAAAAGCATTCTTATCGGTTTGTAATCGACTGACATCCTGCACCAGTGCAATCAAGGGAATCGAGGCTTTAAGAGCTTCGGCAAGAGGAGCCACCAGTAATGCCGCAGCCGGACCATTTTGTGCCGTCACAATCGCGGGTCTGCCTGATACCCGGGCATAGGCATCCGCCATATAGCCGCCGGCATTTTCCGTACGATAGGCAATTTGTTTGATCCCGGCCTGCTCTGCAGCCAGGTGCAACATCGAAGGAAGGCTCTGCCCGAATGTCACCTCAACACCGTGACGTTGGAGCGCACGAACGATTGCATGCGAAACAGTATTGTGAAGGCTCAAACCAGACACAGTTAAGGGTTTGAGAGAATTACCAGGTAATGAAGTCATTATTGTCTCGAATCATGCTTATAAATGTTTTTTCATTTATACGTCATTTTGAGACTTCATTGGAGAACTTTTAAACACGCCGACAACACATCCTCTGGTTTCACGTGTTTAATTTCTGTCGAACCGTCTGACGGCAGTACATCCGCCGAATGCTTACGCGTCCAGAACCACTCCCGATTCAGTTCGTGAAATACGCCGACATAAGGCACGCCCGAAAACTGTGCAAGGTGTGAAGGGCCGCAATCATTCGCAACCACCAATCGTGCTTGTAAAACAGCAGATGCGATCTCTGGCAAAGGCCGTGTCATCAAAAATTTGAAATCAGCGCGCCCAAGCGAGAGCAGCCACTCGTATTCCTTTGCTTCATCAGGTCCCAGCACAAAACAAAAACTTGCTCCGGATCTGAGAGAGGGCTTGAGCAAATCAGCGAGCTGCACAAATGCCTCAACTGGCCAGCGTTTATATTCTCCCGCTCCGCCCCCAGGCATCAGCACTACCTCAGCAGGCTCTGGCGGATTGACACCACATTGCGCAGCAATCGCAACCACACAATCGTGCGCAGAGCGTTCCGGATCAAACTGTTTAAAGGCAGCCAACACTTTCATGTTGCCAAGCCCCATATATTCAGCAAAATCTTTTCGATGCGAATGCGTCCAGATAAAGTCTGTGATGCGCTTATTCTTGAACCCCAAACGGTATTTGGGTCTTTTTAATAACGCGGCAGCACCATACTTATCGCTTGCGAAATGCAAAACAATCATCAAATCATCGCTGCTATGCAAGGCACGATATACGGCACCAAATCGATCGGCCTGCACGAATTCGTCAACCCACGGCAAAGACAAGTAATGTTTGCCCACATTATCTTGTGCCACGACGCGCAAATGGCAATCTGGCCAGAACTGCTTGATTTGGTAGAGCAGCGGATAGGAGACAATTTGCGTCCCCAGAAACTGCATGCTACGAATGAAAACGACGACTTCTTTCATAAAGAATCAGGCATTACGATGTGTACAAGAGCTGACAGCTTACAACAGAGCGAGTGCGCAACGATACGTCAGAAAAGAGGCTAGATAAGCCAGACCAAAAAGATACGTCAGACTGATCAGAGGGATACGCCAACCACCGCTTTCGCGTTTAATGGTGGCGATGGTGGACAAGCACTGAGGAGCGAAAACAAACCATGCTAATAAAGACAGCGCGGTGGGAAGACTCCACTGCTGCGCAAGTACCGGTCCAAGCGTCTCTGCGGCAGCGGGGCCGGTTGCCGACAGGGCGTAAACCGTACCCAGAGCACTGATCACAACCTCGCGGGCAGCCATACCGGGAATCAACGCAATGGATATTTGCCAGTTAAAACCAATAGGTGCAAGCACAACCGAAAGCGCCTTGCCAATCATCCCTGCGAAACTGTATTCAATTGCAACGCCGGTTGCACCCTCTGGTGCACCCGGGAAACTCGCCAGAAACCACAGCGAGATCGTCAGGATCAGGACGACTCCACCGACCCGCCGTAAAAACATCCTCGCACGTTGCCATAACCCGAGTGCGATATTTCGAACTTGTGGCCAGCGATAAGTCGGCAGCTCCATCATAAGCGGTCGAACTTGACGACCAGCTGCCGTGAGACGCTTGAGCACCCGGGCTACTAGCATGGCGCCCATAATTCCAGCGAGATAAAGGGTAAACATCACAACACCCTGCAATTCGAGACCGGGACCAATTGTGCGCTGTGGAATGAATGCAGCGATCAGCAAAGCATAAACAGGCAGTCTTGCAGAGCAGGTCATCAGTGGTGCAATCAACATCGTCACCATGCGATCACGTGCACTAGGTATTGTGCGTATCGCGATAATGCCAGGTATTGCGCACGCAAAACTTGAAAGCAATGGAATGAAAGAGCGACCTGACAGCCCAACCGAGCCCATCAAGCGATCGAGCAGGTAAGCCGCGCGTGGCAAGTACCCCGACTCTTCAAGCACAAGAATAAAACCAAAGAGAATCAGAATCTGGGGTAGGAACACAACTACAGCCCCTGCTCCCGCAATGACGCCATCCACAATCAAACTGCGTATCCAGTTATCTGGCAAATAATCCGTCACGACGCCTGACAACAAGATCGTGGCGTCCTTGATCCACTCCATGGGAGCGACAGCCCAGCTGAACATAGCCTGGAATATCACAAACAGCAAAACGATCAGAAATAATGGTCCAATCACCGGATGCAGCAATATGCGGTCGATGCGCTCACTTTTTAAATCCGGTGTCACGTGATCGAGATCAATACGCTGAAGGATTTGTTGAACGCGCTCGTGATCAAGCTGTATGAGCGGCTGCTCAGTATCGACGGCAGCAAGCGGGTCGATGTGATGCTGCCAGATATCCGAACGATCAAACAACTCACGCAGCGCATCGTCTCCATTAGCAACCACTGCGACAGTCGAGACGACGGGGACCCCGAGCTCACGCGACAAAGCAGACTCATCGACATGAATACCTCTGGCTCGCGCTTCGTCTGACATATTGAGCGCGACAACAAAAGGGATATTGAGTCGTTGCACCGCAAGTACCAGACGAAGGCTGCGCCTCAGATTGGTAGCGTCTACGACACAAACCACTAAATCCGGTCGCTTTTCGCCCTTCGCGCGTCCGGCCAGCACATCACATGTCACCCGCTCATCCAAAGATCTAGGGTAAAGACTATAAGTACCTGGTAAATCCAGAATGCGAAGCGTTTTACCAGCAGGAGAGGTTAGCCGCCCTTCTTTGCGCTCTACCGTTACGCCGGCATAATTAGCGACTTTCTGGCGACTACCCGTTAGTCGGTTAAATAGTGCTGTCTTGCCACAGTTTGGATTACCCACCAAAGCCACGAGTGGACCTGTCGGATGCAAATAAATACGCGACTCAGTCATGCGAGGACTCAGGAAAGACTTCAATACAGGCGGCTTCCGCAGCGCGCAAGGCAAACGTCGATGAACCGATGCGTACGACAAGAGGATCAGAACCTGGCATCGTACGTCTGAGCAACACAATCTGCTCGCCAGGCATAAAACCTAATTCTTTAAGCTGTCGCTCACAGTCAGGCATTTCAGCTGAATGATGAATAGCAGCGATTCGGTAAGACTGGCCAATACGGGCGTTTTGCAGCGGGGACATTATTCTGGAAAAGACTACTTTCACCAAACGATAACGATTCCTATTCTAGCCCAGTATTATTTTTGGCTTGCGCCTGTCGCGCATGCCGGACAGACTCGTATGCGCGACCACTGCCCTCGCATGCACCAAAACCGAGGAACAGCTTATTCACGGCATCTGCAAAGCGATCGCTTCGCAAGAACCCTACGTTCTCGCCTGGGTGGGTGCAGCGGAACATGATTCTCAAAAATCAATAAGATTTTTAGGAAGTTATGGCGTAGAAATCAAAGACCTGAAAAATTTATTCGTAAGTTGGGATGAAAGAACGCCCAGTGGCATGGGACCGGTATAACACTTTAGAAAAACTTATCCAGTCCTGACAGTCAAGCCAACAACAAAGTCATCGGTGCGACACTTAACGCAAGACCGTAAGAATTGCGTCTGATACTCAAGGATTAAGTCTACGTAAAATTGGCAGACCCGTTACAAATGGCTTGATGCCGAGCACTTGATTGATTTCATTCGGATATATCAATTTACCTCGTGTGATCACTGCGACGACTTTACGGATATCCTCAATATTTTTGGTCGGGTCTCCGTCTACGAGCACCATGTCGGCCATCTTACCTGTCGTAATGGTGCCACGATTATTAAGCGTATTTGAAAATTTCGCACCGTTATACGTTGCAATCTGAAGCGCCTGTGAAGGTGTCAATCCAGCTTTGACATAGAGTGCCAGCTCACTGTGCAAAGTAAATCCGGCAAGTCCATCAGTACCAGCCACAATAGGTATCCCCGCGCGATAGAGCTTCCCAACGAACTCAATCATTTTTTTATAGGAAGCCTCATAACGTCTGGCAGTCTTATCATCGGGTATTTTCATCGTCCCGGTCTTGAAACTGCGCATAATATCTGGTGGCATATTGGACGCAATCGCTTTATAGGGATCGGCTATCTCTCCATTGCGCTGCTTAATAAAATCAAAAGTCGCGAGTGTTGGATCAACAACAATATTATTTTTTTTCAATCGCTCAATGAACTCCTGAACTTCAGGCCCATTCAAATTCATATCTGCCCCTTTTTCAGCCGGCAGATAAAACCGCTCTAATGTACGTGTGTCAGTTTGATCTGTAACCAGAAAATTGAGCATGAGCTGGTTGATATGATGGATTTCATCAAATCCCTCTTCAATGGCTTCGTCAGCCCGCATAAAAGCAGGGATATGGCCACTGACTTTAAGTCCGCGCTTATGGGCATAAGAAACTGACTCGGTAATCAGTTCACGCGGAAAGGAGTTGTAAATCTTTAATTGTGAATAGCCACGCAACGCATACCAGTCAATGGCGTGTTTAATGTCACTCAAATCAGTAATTGAAAAACCATCGTGCGAAGCATAGGGACTGTCTCCGTCCACAAACCCTGCCGGGATCAATCGCGGGGCAAGCAAACGACCCTCTGCAGTCTCGTCAAGCATTTGCTGCAAAGTTTCATTTGCATTACCCAGGTCCCGAACAGAAGTCACGCCTGCGGTCAGGTGGTACGCCGCAGACCAGCGATTCACATGCGCATGCATATCAAACAAGCCTGGCAACAGTACGCGCCCGGCTGCATTGATTTCATTATCGACAGGCGTCAGATTCAATCCGGCAGGAAACACGCCTGTAATTCGATCCCTAAGCACATAGACATCGGAGGGCGGACTAAGCGTAGCGGTCTCTGAATTAAAAACTCGGGCATTACGAATAACCGTCAGCCCCGGCATGGGATGCTGCAACTGCTCGGCACGCTTGGCAAGAATTCTGGCGGAAGCTTCTTCCTGACTTTTCTTTAATTCAACTAAATTCGATTGCCAACCCTCTTTGATGACGGCGAAATTACCTGGCAAAATAGCTGCGAATAAATGACTATCGCTATCTGTCGAAGCCCAGAAAAACTGCGGGCTCAAACCTATGCCTGTGTGCATGACAAGCTGCACAACCTGACTTTGATCATTATGTGTAACGACCACTTCATCCAGACGCTGCTGCACCAGAGTTCCTTCTGGCAGCAAGGGTAAGTTAGCGGGCCTTGCGTTCGACATCGCCGAAATCATCAGCGAATTGACCTCCCATGACGAATCAAGAGGCAGGTAAAAAGCTTTACCTCTTACACGCTTATTACCCCGTTCGGATTTTGAGCTCCACTCGGCCAGATTTCCTTTGCGCGTAAATCGTTCATCGACCGCGCCGCCCATTTCCGAAGTTCCCGTTACCTGGTACTCAAGCATGGTCTGATCAGGGGCGAGCTTAATGACCTCATCAAGAGTCGGGCCACGTCCATTTTCCTTGAAATCAAAATGGACTTTGATCGTATCCTGCCCGATGCGCTCAACGATTTGTTCGCCCGCGACTGTGCCGTTATCAAGCAGAATGGTGTAGCGAGTGGTGCGAGGATTTTCGGCGTATGCGAAATTCAATGTAAGTATTGAAAGTGCAAAGGCAATCAGGTGTTTGAACATGTCTGGATCAAGGTTACTGCTATTTGAAACGACAACAGGCCGCATTCAAGATGCGCAATGGTAACGCAATGCATGGATATTCAGTCCATATATAACTGAAGCGGTAAAATTGCCAATGTTTTAAAGCACAAATTGCTAAAAATGATTTATTTACAAAATTTCCAGAGCCCATTTCATGTCATTTCCTTCCTCTAATCTGACTGCACTGCCTGAGCAAATCCCTCTTTCCCAGGAAAGACCTTTTCAGGCTATACGATTTACAAGCCCTTTACCCGGGCCGCACATTCTCGTGACGGCCGCGGTGCATGGCAATGAAACGGCTGGAACTTTTGCAATGACGCGCATCATCAAACAAATAGAAGATGGCGACATTACATTGCAAGGAGGTGGGCTCACACTCATTCCTGTGACAAATCCAAAAGCTTACCGGCTACAACGACGCGCTGGTGACCGCAACCTGAATCGGCGCCTCGCACCTGTTGATCATCCTCAACAGTATGAGGACTATGTCGCGAACTGGTTATGCCCAATACTTGCTGAACACGATGGTTTACTGGATCTGCATTCATTCCAGAGCGGTGACATGCCATTTGCGCTGTTTGGACCGCAGAACAATCAGGATGCACTTGAGCCCTTTACACAAGCTGCAATAGAGGAAACTATCGTCCAGCGTCTGGGATGCAGCCGTTTTGTATACGGATGGCTCGATACCTATGCGAAAGGAATAAAACGCCGCGCCAAAGAAGTTGAATCAGGTCGATTTGACGCCAGACAAGTCGATATCGATTCGGCATATGGGGTGGGCACAACGGAATATATGCGTGCTAAGGGCGGCTGGGCGATCACCCTGGAATGTGGACAACACGACGACATTGCGGGTCGAGAGGTCGCTTATCAAGCCATTATCAATACACTTATCCTGACCGGGCTGATTGCAGGCCCAACACCTCAGCCAGCAAAAGATCCACAGATTCTAGGACTGTTCGACGTGTTTGATCGGTTTCATGCTGGTGATTCATTTGCCAAACCCTGGAAAAGTTTTGACAAGATTGCCAAAGGTGAATTAATCGGAACCCGCGCTGATGGCAACACCATCGAAGCCGAGCAAGATTGCTTGATTGTTTTTCCAAATATGAAATCACAACCTGGGCAAGAGTGGTTTTATCTTGCTCGCGAAGGGGGACGTCTGTCATAGGCAGACTCTTGTTAGCCCAAAAAAATAATTATTATTGAACCAGGCAGTACAGTTTACCTTGACACAGGTATGCCGCACCGATAAACTGTACCGAACAGTACATATTAGGATTGGTTATGCCCTCCACTACGCACACGCATTTCAGACGTCTGAAGGGATGGCGACCTCTTTACCTCGCAGCCCTGGTATTTGCAATAGGAGGCTGTGCACAAATCCCCCCAGAGGAGCAAAACCTGTCTTCTCCGAAAAACATCAGTGACTATCAGACAACGGCCTCATTTACCGCCTCTGCTATGGCCTGGCCGGAATCGAACTGGTGGATCCAATACGGCGACCCTCAGCTCAACAAACTGATCGAAGAAGCTCTCAGCAACTCACCCGACATCGCGATCGCCATTGCCCGCGTGCGTCAGTCAGAAGCCTCTGCCCAGGTTTCAGGAGCAAAATTACTGCCACAGATCGGTGCCGCTGCATCCATCACAGAGCAACAACAAAGTTACAACTATCTGAGTCCCGCCGCGTTCACCCCTCAAGGGTGGAACGATTATGGAATGCTCGCGGCAGACATAAAATGGGAAATCGACTTCTGGGGAAAGAACCGTGCGGGTCTTGCAGCAGCCACATCTGAGCTTGAGGCGAGGCGTGCGGATCAGGCTCAGGCTAGACTGTTGATCTCAACCTCGGTCGCCACGGGTTACAGCGAATTAGCTCGATTATTTGCCGCAAACGCGACCGCTGAGCAAGCGGTTCTCGTCAGAAAAAAAACAGTCGAACTATTTTCCGAGCGCTACAAGAATGGCATGGAAAATCTGGGTAGTGTTCGTCAGGCAGAAGCTGGGCTGGCAGACGCAGAACAGCTTTACCTGCTCATACAAGAGCAAATAGGTTTGCAGCGCAATCGACTAGCTGCCCTGTTGGGAGCGGGACCAGATCGCGGACTCTCGATCACACCTCCCAAACTGAATCTGAATCGTGATTTTGGCTTGCCAAAAGAACTCAGTGTCAATCTGCTGGGAAGACGTCCCGATATCGTGGCAGCCAGATTACAAGCACAGGCACAATCGAGTCGCATTGATCAAAAACAAGCTGAGTTTTATCCAAATATCAATCTGATGGGATTGATAGGATTCCAGTCGCTGGGACTGAATGTATTGACCCAGAGTAGCTCCACGATTGGAAGCGTTGGCCCTGCTCTGTATCTGCCGATATTTACCGGCGGCAGACTGACCGGTGAACTTCGCGGTGCTAGAGCGCAATACGAAGAAGCGGTTGGTAATTACAACCAGACCATTGTTAAAGCCCTGCAAGATGTTGCTGATGCGGCACTTAGCAAAAAATCCCTCACCCCCAGACTGATCAAGACTGGAGATGCGTTGAATGCAGCAACCGATGCCTATCGTGTCGCACGCGAACGCTACGAAGGTAGTCTTTCGAGCTATCTCGAAGTATTAACAGCAGAAGACGCCATGCTCAGCAATATGCGTCTGCTGACCGATCTGCAGTCGCGTGCGTTCACTCTGGATATCGCGTTGACGCGTGCACTGGGCGGTGGCTATAAAAACGAGAGCGCAATAGCTAATTGAATATGGAATCCAATATGACTGAAAATATCGATCACAGCAACACCACACTGATTCCAGATCCTGCTGCGAAACAACGTCGTAAAAAACTTTTGATCGGCCTGGGTTCGATCGTGGCTATCGGCGCACTGACTACGACCGCTTACTGGTTGCTGTATGGGTCACATTTTGTCTCGACAGACAACGCCTACGCCGCAGTGGAGATTGCTCAAATCACGCCATCCATCTCGGGCACGATTGGTGAAATCAATGTGACAGACACACAGTCTGTCAAAAAGAACGACGTGCTTGTTCTGATCGATCCAAAGGACGCAAAAATTGCTGTGGCGCAAGCGCAAGCAGAACTCGGTCGTGCCACGCGGCGCGTAAAAGCTTTCGTTGCAAATGATACCGGGCTTACTGCACAGGTTGCAGCCCGAGATGCAGAAGAAAAAAGTGCAGCCGCCAGACTCAGTTCGGCAGAAGCAGATTTCGAGCGCGCCAAAGTTGACCTAAAGAGGCGCGAAGCGTTGAAAGCTTCTGGTTCTGTATCAGGAGACGAACTCACACGCGCAATAAATGCGTACGAATCAGCTAAAGCCAATCTCACTTCAGCCAAAGCAGCCATTGCACAAGCCAGCGCGAACCGCAGCGCGACCCTGGGCTCGAAAGAAGCCAATGCGGTATTAATTGCCGGCGTAAATGAAGAAAATAATCCTGAGGTCTTATTGGCGCGTGCAAAACTTGAACAAGCACAACTCGATCTGGAGCGAACAGTCATCCGTGCACCCATCGATGGTGTGGTCGCAAAACGCCAAGTACAACTGGGACAGCGTGTACAAGCTGGCATGCCACTTATGACCGTAGTACCCATCCAGAATATACATATTGATGCAAATTTCAAAGAGGTACAACTTAAAAAAGTACGAATCGGTCAACCTGTCACAGCGTACGCAGATATTTATGGTGATACGGTTGTCTATCATGGCAAAGTCGAAGGAATCGCTGGCGGCTCAGGCGCAGCCTTTTCCGCAATCCCTGCACAAAATGCAACAGGAAACTGGATCAAGGTCGTTCAACGCCTGCCTGTCAGGATCAGTCTGGATCCCGCTGAGCTGGAAAAAAATCCACTCAAAGTCGGCTTATCCATGTCTGTAAAAATTGATACCCGTAATCACTGACTGCGGATCGATACGTGAATCACTCCCAACCCCTTGCTCACGGCCAGCAACACCTGACAGGTGGCATGCTTTGGGTCGCCGCACTTTTACTTGCAGCGGCGAACTTTATCGCAGTGCTCGACATGACGATTGCAAACGTCTCGGTACCCAATATTGCAGGAGGTCTGGGCGCGACACTGAGCCAGGGGACCTGGGTCATCACCTCCTATGCGGTTGCTGAAGCGATCAGCGTACCGCTCACGGGATGGCTTGCCAGCCGCTTTGGTGCCGTTCGGGTTTTTGTAACGTCGATGGCATTGTTTGGCTTGTTTTCTGTTTTGTGCGGTTTTGCAAACTCACTTGGTATGCTGGTTTTTGCGCGCGTCTGTCAGGGCCTGGCTGGTGGTCCGCTCATGCCGCTTTCGCAAACACTATTACTAAGAATATTCCCCCCGGAAAAAGCGCCCGCAGCAATTGGGCTATGGGCAATGACCACGCTCGTGGCACCGGTCGTCGGGCCAATCCTTGGCGGCTATCTATGCGATGAGTATTCTTGGCCGTGGATTTTTTATATCAATATGCCGATCGCGCTAGCATGCGCGTATTTTGCCTGGAAATTGCTCAAACGCTACGAAAACAAACTACTGA
This sequence comes from Sheuella sp., assembly GCA_030650995.1. Classification (GTDB taxonomy): domain Bacteria; phylum Pseudomonadota; class Gammaproteobacteria; order Burkholderiales; family Burkholderiaceae_B; genus Zwartia. The sequence goes on from JAUSCY010000021.1 coordinate 45,617, forward strand.
CTGACCCAATCGATACAGTAGGACTTGTCCTATTGATTATCTGGGTCGGGTCCTTGCAAATCATGCTCGACGAGGGCAAACAACTCGACTGGTTTGCCTCAAACCAGATCATCGGCTTAGCCATTACTGCGGCAATTGGTTTTGCAGCCTTTATGATCTGGGAGATGAATACTGCGCATCCGATTGTTGATCTGCGAGTGTTCAGACACAGAGGTTTTACGATCAGCGTACTGACCATCAGTCTTGCGTTCGGGGCATTTTTTGGCGCCAATGTATTGACGCCACTCTGGTTACAGAGCTTTATGAGTTACACCTCAACGCAGGCAGGTATGGCCACTGCTTGGTCTGGCGTGCTCGCAATTCTGGTGGCTCCGCTCGCGGCAGGGCTGTCCAGCAAAGTCGATCCCCGCAAACTGGTATTTATCGGAGTGCTCTGGCTGGGGATCGTTACACTCTGGCGCAGTTTTGCAACGACAGACATGACGTATTGGGATATTTCAATACCGCTATTAGTTATGGGCGTGGGTCTGCCCTTTTTCTTTGTCCCTTCGACTGGGCTAGCGCTTGCCAGTGTTGATCCCGAAGAAACTGCCTCTGCTGCCGGCTTGATGAATTTTTTGCGAACGCTGTCAGGCGCCTTTGCTACCTCGCTGGTGACAACGTTCTGGGAAGATGAAACCACGCGCAATCGCGCTGAACTCGTTGGTCTGACTGATATCGATCAAAGTCTGCGCGCAGGACTTGAACAATCAGGTATGACCAGTGAGGCCGCTCTGCAGACGATTGAATTCATGATCAATGGTCAAAGCGTAATGCTCGCAACTAATCAAATTATGCTGGTAATGGGTATTAGCTTTGTGTTTGCAGCCTCAGTAATCTGGCTCGCACCCAAACCGACACGCTCTGTCGATCCTGCTGCGGGTGGTCACTAATCAGAGTCTGCGGTCACTTGGGTCACTTTTAATTCCTGGTGTTTTAGAGAACAACCGGACTGTCAGGCAGTTCATTCACCTGAACGCCTGTCGCCGGGAAATTTTTAACTAACAGCGCTGTTGCGCACTGTATACCCGTCAATACTCCTGCCTCGTATGCAGCATTTTTAAAATCTGCGCGCATACGATTGCATATTTCGGTCCATTGCTGCTCCCCTACCCTGGCATGAATACCGCGATCTGCAATAATTTCAACGGCACGATCCGCCAGCAATAAATAAATCAGCACACCGCTGTTGTGCTCTGTATCCCACACACGGAATTGTGAAAAAAGTTCGATTGCACGTTCCCTGGCGCTCACTCCGTTAAAAACGGACAAACTATCCAGAGCAGGTTCAATCACAATGCGAAGTTCACCACTGTGCCCTGCTTCACTGGACTTGACTGCCTGACCAATCGCTTTCAAGACACGTGGTGGAAAAGTACTGTTAAGGTGATATCTGGTTGTAAGGAAATGTCTGCCGATACGTTTGATATCCATCACTACCATCTCCCTGAGGCGCCACCGCCACCGAAACCACCACCACCTCCGGAAAATCCGCCGCCACCTGAAAAACCTCCACTTCCCGAGCTACCACCACCGTAATAGCCACCAAGTGAGCGACCACTTAAACCACCCATGATCAAGGAAAAGAAGAAAGCGACAACCCCTGCTATCAAAGCAAGAAAAACGCCACCTGCAACAAACCACGTAATCACGGTAATCGCACCTGCAGTCGCCACTGCGCCTGGCACTCTGCCAAAAACTCTTCGCAAGATCCCGCCCACGATCAGAACCAGTACAAACAGAAATGGTGCAAACGACATCCCCTGCTCAATGACAGAACTACTCTTTGACGCAGGCGCTTCTAGCGGTTCGCGGTCGATGGCACGCATGATTTGCTGGACGCCTTGTGTAATACCCGCGTAATAGTCTTGTTCTTTAAAACGAGGCACAATTGTCTGGTCAATGATTCGCTTACTTAAGGCGTCTGTTAGCACACCTTCCAGACCATAACCCACCTCAAGTCGTAAGGCACGGTCATTTTTAGCAATCAGCAGGATCACGCCATCATCGGTCTTTTTTCGACCTGGCTTCCATTTGTCTGCAACTCTGATTCCAAATTGCTCAATTGATTCTGGTGCTGTGGTCGGAACGATCAGCACCACAAGCTGACTGCCTTTGCGTGACTCGAATGCAGTGAGCGCCTGATCTAACGTGTCTTTCTGAGCTTTGGTGAGTGTGCCGGTAGTATCTACGACACGTCCGGTCAGCGCCGGCACAGCGATCTCTGCTGCAATTGCCCCTGTACATAGAAGAGCTAAAGAAAGTAAGCAGGCCTGTAGGCCTTTTATGAAACCCACACGCCTGCCTTGCCTCGTACCAATCACTTCGTCGCCCCTGCAGGTGCCTTGTCAAAATTCACAACGGGAGGTTTGGAAATTTCAGCTTCGTTTTCAACTGAGAAGTTTGGTTTGGGCTTATAACCAAAAACCATGGCTGTCAGATTCGAAGGGAATGAACGCACGGCTACGTTGTATTCCTGAACCGCTTTGATGTAGCGATTACGGGCTACTGTAATGCGATTTTCCGTACCTTCTAGCTGCGCGCGAAGCTCCTGGAAACTTTGGTTGGATTTGATGTTGGGATAATTTTCAGTGACAACTAGCAGCCGGCTTAACGCACTTGACAGCTCACCCTGTGCTGCCTGGAATTTTTTAAAAGCTTCGGGGTTGTTGATCAGCTCAGGGGTAGCCTGAATACTGGTGGCTTTAGCACGCGCCTCGACGACCTTGACCAGGGTTTCCTGCTCAAAGCCTGACTCGCCTTTAACGGTGCTAACTAGATTGGGAATCAGATCGGAACGACGCTGATACTGGTTCAGAACCTCTGACCAGCTGGCCTTGATTTGTTCGTCTGTGGACTGGAAGGTATTGTAACCGCATCCTGACAAACTCAGGGTCACAATAATGAACATCAGGGTAATTAATTTACGCATGGCAACCTCACAAATTTATATCTGCAAGTTTCACTTTACTCCTGTTATTGTAATTCGCAAGTTTTATTAGTGGACGTTTCTGGCGATCCAGTAGACCGAAGCAACCATAGCAGAGCCCGCGCCCAACAACTTCCAAGTCATTGCATTTAATTCTTTATGCAGGTAGTCCTTGGTAACAAACGTATCAAGTCTCGTCTCAATACGCGCAAGTCTGTCACGGGTTTCTATTGCGAATTTTTCAAGTGCACAAATTCTGGCTTCCAATTAATTACTCCTGACAATCAAAAAAAAAATTATCCAGATTTCATCGATTAAGCACCAGAATTAAAGTGCAACTATCTGTAATAGCTCGAAAGCAAACCAATTAACGCACAGACACCGATTACATGAATCACATTGCGTTTAAATTTAAACAATGCAATGCCTGCAGCGATAGCAATCAAGGCTGAGATCACATCAAAATGACCCGCAAATCCCTGGGGCCACAGCACGTGATAGCCAAAAAACAGCGCGAGATTAAGAATGACACCTACGACAGCAGCGGTGATCGCGGTTAGTGGTGCCGTGAATTTCAAATCATTATGTGTCGTCTCGACCAGCGGCCCGCCTGTCAGAATAAAAATAAATGATGGTAAAAAAGTAAACCATGTCACAACACATGCAGCCACCGTACCAGCAAGAAAAAGGCTACCTGCACCAAACACAGCGTTGACATACCCGCCGACAAATCCAACAAAGGCAACAACCATAATCAATGGACCAGGTGTGGTTTCACCCAGCGCCAAACCGTCAATCATTTGCGTCGCAGTGAGCCAGCCAAAATGCTCGACAGCCCCCTGATATACATAGGGCAAAACGGCATAGGCACCACCAAAGGTTAATAAAGCCGCTTTAGTAAAAAACCATCCCATTTGTGTGAGCGTGTGATCCCAGCCAAATTGCAGCGTCAAGAGCCCCATTGGAATCACCCATAGCAATGCTGCGATCACCAACACTTGCGCCAAACGGGACCACCGGAAAACTGCATGCTCAGGAGTCGGGGTGTCATCATCAATCAGGGCCGCGCCATAGGACTTGCCTGATTTGCCGTGACTACCTCCTGTTTTAAATTTATCCGGTGAGATCAGTCCGCCGGCATAGCCTATTGCTGCAGCCACAATGACGATCACAGGAAACGGGACATCCAAAGCAAAAATTGCAACAAAAGATGCGCCTGCAATCGCCCACAAGGCATTATTTTTAAGTGCGCGAGAGCCAATCCTGTGTGCGGCCTGGACAACGATCGCGGTCACAGCCGGCTTAATTCCATAGAACAGGCCCGCGACCAATGGCATTTCGCCATAAGCAATATATACCCACGACAGACCGATCAATAAAAAGAGCGAAGGCAGAACAAACAATACGCCAGCGACGATGCCGCCTTTAGTCTTATGCAGCATCCAGCCGATGTAGGTGGCTAACTGCTGAGCCTCTGGCCCAGGTAACACCATGCAGTAATTCAGTGCATGGAGAAAACGGCGCTCGGAGATCCAGCGTCTGCGTTCAACCAGTTCCTGATGCATGATGGAAATCTGTCCAGCTGGTCCACCGAAACTAATGAAACCAAGCTTGAGCCAGAATAAAAAAGCATCTGCGAACGAGACACTTTTAGGTCTTTCTGTTGAAATCGCTTCTTGTGTACTGGCTGACATCACTTTCCTTAGTTATTTGGTATTTCAAGTACTGACTGATAAGTGCTGACGTTTAAGTACTGACTTTATACCCCCGCCAGGGCAATTTCCAACATATCGATAAAGACCCGCGTTTTAGCAGGCATTAATTTACGATCATGGAACACCGCCCAGGCAGTATGACTCGGCATGGACCAATCAGGCAAAATACGCCTGAGTACCCCATTACGTACATTTGCTGCGGCAAAATACTCAGGTACGGCTGCAATGCCTATACCAGCCACCGCCAGGCGCATCAATAGCTCAGGAGAGTTCGCGCTGGCACGACCCGGTGCAACACCCTGCCAATACTGCTCACCGCGACTCAGTGACCACTCTGATAGCTCACCATTCCCCTGCAATAGTCGAATAGCCTGATGCCGCAGCAATTCATCTGGCTCAACCGGCGAGCCATGTTCAGCCAGATAGTTAGGCGAGGCGTATAAACCCACCGAAAACTCAGTAATTTTTTTTGCAATCAGCAACGAGTCTTCAGGAAGCTTGCCCACCCGCACAACGAGATCAAAGCCCTCGCCAAGCAAGTCCACTCTTCGAGGCGATAAATCCAGCTCTAGTTGAATCGATGGATACATTGCAATAAATGCAGCCAAGGAATCGGCTAACAACAGATTAGCGAAGTCGCTAGGCATTGAGACGCGCAAGCGTCCTGTTGGCGTGGCCTGACGTCTTTCGATCAGGGCACTGACTGACTCAACCTCTTGAACGACCTGTCGGGCATGCTCGAGTAACTGCACACCAATCTCGGTCAGCGTCTGACGACGTGTCGTACGTACAAGTAGCTTTTCGCCAAGTTGTTGCTCGAGTCTGGTGATGCGGCGCGAAACAGTCGATTTTGGCAAGCCGAGCTTTTCTGCTGCGCGGCTAAAGCTGCCCAGCTCCGCAACATACGCAAAGATAAGCAAATCGTTCGGATCGACAGCAGAAACCAGGGCTGATTGTTCCATAATTGAAACAATTATATCCACTTAATGGGATTTTCAAAGCTATTGTTCGAGAATATAGTTAGCCCATAGATATTTTTATTTCCATTTAATGGATAAAACATGAACACTCAACAAGACGCATCAAAGTCAGTGCAATTCCCCCGAACAGTCGAAAGACTGGTGAGTGGGCAGGCCACCTCTGATGGAGCGGGCGTCAAACTCACCCGTGTGTTGACGCAAAACCTGCAACAGCGGCTGGATCCGTTTTTGATGCTCGATGCCTTTGGCAGTGACAAACCGGATGATTACATCGCTGGTTTTCCTGATCACCCGCATCGCGGCTTTGAGACAGTCACCTACATGCTTGCAGGACGCATGCTGCATCGCGACAGTGCTGGCCACGAGGGCTTACTGGAAAATGGCGGTGTGCAATGGATGACTGCAGGCAAAGGCGTGATTCACTCAGAAATCCCACAGCAGGAAGAAGGCGTGATGGAGGGCTTTCAGTTGTGGTTGAATTTACCCAAACGCGACAAAATGAATACGCCCTGGTACAAGGACTTTCAAAATAATGAGCTTCCGCGATTTGTCACGCCACAAGGTGTCGCTGTCACGGTCATCTCGGGTGAAAGCCATGGCATGACGGGTGCGGTCACCCGCGAGATCACTCAACCACGCTATCTCGATATTCACATGCCTGGCAATACGCAATTCGAGCAGACTCTGTCGCCTGAACACAATGCTTTTATCTATGTCTACCGCGGCGAAGTCTCGATCGCAGGAAAAGCTGTCCCGACTCAGCGTATGGCCATACTTGCGAATGAAGCGCAGAGCGATGGCGTGGTGATCACTGCCAATTCAGACGCAAAGCTGATTCTTATATCGGGCCAGCCATTGAGAGAGCCGATCGTGCAGTACGGTCCCTTCGTCATGAACACTCAACAGGAAATCTACGAAGCGCTGAGTGATTTTCGCGAAGGCCGACTTGGAGAAACCGAGTCGTCACACAATTAAGCCATCACCACATTCACAATTTCACTTACACAAAGCCGTCAGAAAGCTCTGCCGGCATCTTTAAAGAGCAAAACTTATCATGAAACTTTTACACATCGACTCCAGTATCCTTGGCGCCTACTCGGCATCACGCGAGTTATCCGCAGAAACCGTTGCGCAATGGATTAAATGCCATCCAGATACGACAGTTGAGTATCTGGACGTAGCTGCGAATCTGATTCCACATTTTGGTGCCGATGCGATTGCAGTAAAGGGTATCGCTCAACCAGAACCTACTGAGGCGCAGCGGGCAGAAAATGCGCTCTCAGAAAAACTGGTATCCCAGTTCTTGGCTTCAGACGTAATTGTGTTGGGCGCGCCTTTCTATAATTTTTCAATCCCCACACAGCTGAAAGCCTGGATTGATCGTTTGGCTCAACCTGGCCGAACCTTTACTTACACGGAAAATGGACCTGCAGGCCTGGCATCAGGTAAAACTGTCATCGTGGTGTCAACACGCGGCGGCGCTTACTCAACAAGCGAAGCAGGTCAAGCGATGGATCATCAAGAGAGTTATCTCAAAACCGTCTTTGGCTTTTTCGGAATCAGCGATGTGCGTTTCGTGCGTGCCGAGGGCCTGGCGATGGGGGATGCTGCAAAAACAACAGCATTTGCTGCCGCACGCGCTGAAATCACAGCAGTAACAAAATAAGTTGTAGAGCGTCGACCGTAGTCCCAAACACTACGGTCGATCATTATCATTGAGCTCCACTAGCTCGCACTCACCATAACCGATCGACCGCTCAGGCCAATCTTGCGCTGAACGTAACTGGCCGGTTATGGAAGTTTTTAAAAAATGTACCGCTTTAATTACACCAGCGTGTGTAATTAAAATACATTCCTGTTTAGATTTCATTGTCTGCAGAAAACTGTCCACACGATTGACGACATCTTGTGCGGACTCTATCCCACCGAAGCGATGAGTGGGGAAATCCTTCACCCACGCATCGATTATCTCCTGCGCAATATCAGTCCATGGTGTGGACTCCCAGCACCCAAAATTCATTTCTTTCAAACGATCATCACTGTGCACAGTCAGATCTGCTCTGATCTTGAGCAAAGACTCTGCCAACGATTGCGCACGTAGTAAAGGCGAAGTATAAACCGGGATATTTAGAGGCAGCGATTTTGACAGTGTCTGCGTGGCGGCGATCAAGGCTTCTGACTCAGGCACAAGGTCCAGATGCCCGTAACATATTCCACTGGCAACAATTGGCTTAGGATGGCGTACTAACCAGAGTTTCATAATGGAACAAGCGGCACAAACAAAAGCGTACCGAAATAAAAACCAAGCTCACAAACTTGCTGCACGGCTCCAAGGCAATCACCGTTGTAACCCCCGAGCCGTCGTTTGATCAGTTTGTAGATGACTATAAATCCGAGCATACAACCCGCTACAGCACCAAGCCACACATAGCTCGGCGCCAGATACACCAGCACACCCAGGCTAATAAAGACCCAGCAAAGCGCGCCCCAGATTGCAGCCTTGCTGGCAACGATAGCGCTAGACTTGGAAGTTGAAAGATCACCGGCATAGGGCAACAGACGGACCACCCAGACTGACATGAAGCGTGAGGCAACATGAGCGCCGAACAATGCCAGAGATGCCAGCCATATATTTATTTCAGCCAGCGCTGTCAAAAGAAAAACCTTAGAGAGCAGCGCGCCAAATAGTGCAAGCGCACCATAGGTTCCTATGCTCGAATCCTTCATGATTTCGAGGGCACGTTCGCGCACGGATGATCCTCCCAGACCATCAGACAGATCTGCTAAGCCATCTTCGTGCATCGCGCCTGTCAGCAATAATCCAAACAACACACTGAACAGTGAAGCTATCCAGGGAGTGGCTGCAATGACAGGAAGAATAAAACTTAAGAGCAAAAATATCGTACTCGTCAGCAAGCCAACAATCATTCCGACGAGTGGAAAATATGACAGCGCGCGCGCCTGCATTTCATGGTCGAATCCAACCCAATTTGCAAGGCGCCCTTTTACAGGGATGCGCGTGAAAAATTGAATAGCTAACAAAAAATGTTTGATTGGTTTCAAATTCATCTCAGGAAACTGACTCGCGTGAGACACCCGCAGCCTCAAAACTAGCCATCTCATTAAGAATCACACAAGCCGACTGTAATAAAGGCCATGCAATCATGGCGCCTGAACCCTCTCCAAGACGCAATCCAAGATCCAGCAATGGAACACCCTTCAGATGATCAAGCAGAATTGTATGACCACGTTCGCCAGAGCGATGTGCAAATACGCAGTAGTCTAGTACGGAAGAATCTATCCTCGAAGCTACCAATAACGCGGCACTTACGATAAATCCATCGACAAGTATGACGCGTCTTGAAGCAGCAGCCTCAAGTAAAGAGCCAACCATTGTGGCGATTTCAAACCCTCCCGTCGCAGCCAGCACCTCAAGCGGTTTATCATCTGGGACCGTATGATGGAATTCAAGTGCCTGTCTTAAAATCTTTGTTTTATGGATCACAGCGTCTGAGTCTAATCCAGTGCCTGCACCGGTGCATTGTTCAATATCAATACCCGAAAGCTTTGAAAACAAAAGCGACGCTGCAGAGGTATTGCCAATCCCCATCTCACCCAGGATCAACACATTACCTGGCAACGCACGAACAATTTCAATACCATTTTGCACAGCCTGCTGACAAACCTCTACTGACATCGCAACTGTGCATGATGAGTCCGCCGTACCATCGCCCAGCTTTTTAACGATCAGACGCGGATGCGCCTCAAAGACATGCTTGACACCACAATCAACGACCGTCAGGCTGACGTCATGCTGCCTTGCCAATACACTGACTGCGGCGCCATCCGCCAGAAAATTCTGAACCATTTGCCATGTCACATCACTTGGAAAGGCTGAGACGCCCTGCTTCACAATGCCATGGTCTGCGGCATAGACAACCAGTTGTGGCTGAGTTAAACATGGAGTTGTCGTGCCAAGGATATTCCCTATTTTGACTGCGAGCGACTCGAGCTGCCCAAGTGAACCCAATGGTTTTGTCTTGTTATTGATTTTGGCCGTCAATTGCTCAACAAGCGACAGATCCTCTAGTTTAAGAATTTTAGGTATGGCTAAATTCATCAAGAACTCCTGTTAATTAATCTGTTCATGAGTCCTGCAACTGAATGAGTTTCTAAATGAGTGGATAGTTTCTCAAAGACGGCATCCAAGGTTGACGAGAAGCCCTCAAAACCAGCGTGTATCACCTGCTCATCCTCAAATAGACCATGTAGGTATATACCCATCACATTACCCTTCATGTTGGTCCAGGCAATATCTGGTATTAACTCAACAAGCCCAGATGAAAGATTGGATGGATCTGACGCAAGGGTTTCACCATGATGTATCTCATATCCAGACGCGGTTAATCCAGAAAACAATGACCAAGGGCCCTGGAAATTTATAAACCGTGCCTGTGTTTTTCTGACTGTTTTATCTTTTGCAAATCTCGTATCGAGACCAAGTAGATTCAAGCCAGCTCTTGCACCGTCAATGCCATAGGGATCAATCAGAGAAGTCCCTAGCATCTGAAGTCCGCCACATATACCCAGAACTTGGCCTCCGGACGCAGCATGGTCGCAGACCGCGCGGTCGAGACCCTGCGCCCTGAGCCAATCGAGATCTGAGCTAGTGTGTTTGGAGCCTGGCAAAATAATCCAGTCTGCATCGGCTAGATCCTGAGGCGTTCTGGCCCAGGTTAATTGAATCTGTGCACAGTTTTTCAGTGGTTGAAACTCATCAAGATTACTCATGCGCGGATACGCGATGATCGCAATTTTGATGGTTTGTCCTGAATAATGGGAGGATGCATCGTCAAAAACACCGTCTTCCTCTGGTAAGCCGTGAGCGCGCAACATCGGGACGGTTGCGACAACCGGTATACCCGTCATGCTCTGCAACATTTCTGGTCCAGGCGAAAGGAGTGACGCATCACCACGAAACTTATTCAACACGAATCCTACGATCAACTTACGATCCTGTTGCCCGAGCAGTGCCCAGGTTCCGTACAGGTGAGCAAAAGCTCCGCCACGATCGATATCGGTCACCAGTAAACACCTGGCTTTTGCGTAGCGCGCGACACGCATATTCACAATATCGCTGGTCATCAGGTTAATTTCTGCAGGTGAGCCTGCCCCCTCAATGACCACCACATCATTGGCTGCGATCAACAAGTCCAGCGCGCTCTGGATACAGGGCCACACCATTTCACTTCTTTCACGCCAGGGTGTCTTGGAAAGCTCAACGTCTACGCGCCCCATCAGCACAACCTGACTTCTGGTATCAGCCTCTGGTTTCAATAAGACAGGATTCATCTGCACGGTGGGCTCAACACCCGCGGCCAGCGCCTGAAAATACTGGGCTGAACCGATTTCTCCCTCAAAGCCTCCCGCATCAACAACACGTGCGTTATTACTCATATTCTGAGCTTTGAAAGGTGCAACCTTAAGCCCCTGATTTGCATAATACCGGCACAGTGCGGTCGCGATCCAGCTTTTACCCGCACCGCTCGTCGTACCAAGCACCATGACACAAACGGCAGCCATTAAATACCTCTCTCGAAATATGCCCAAGCTTCGCGTAATTTTTGTTGCGCATCGGGAGGCATTACAGCTATACGTACGTGATTAGATAAGCCAAACGATGCTGCGTCCCTGAGCTTGATATCAAACTCGCGCAAAACAGGCAGATACTGCGCAGGTTTAAATAATGGACTAGATGCACAGAAAAAATTAGCCGTGCTCTCGATACTTTGCCAGCCAAGCTGCTGACAGAGCTCCAATTGTTGAAACTTCCATTGCCTGAGGGTGATCAAACAATCTTTTAACCAGGTTTGTACATCGTCTCGCATCCAGGCATTGAGCATCGCTACACCGTCTGCGCCTATTAGCCATGACGGAGCAATAGCTGTAAGTATTTCAACGATATGCTCACCACCAAGCGGAGCAATCACGTAAGCACCACGCACACCGGTCATACCGAGTGCCTTGTTTGGTGTCCACATCTGCCAGAGGCGGTCTAACTGATCTGCGCTTAAATTCAGACTACCCTCCAAACGCAACGGCTCATAAGCACAATCAAGCACCGCAATCTGTCCGGCAATCAACCCATTCACTATCTTGCTTAAATCCTTAACGGGCTGGCCGAGTGGACTTGATGGATCGCAAAACCACAGCAGCGAAGACTCTTCGTAAGATTCAACCCTGGGCACACTCCAGGCGCGTGCAGCTGCTTCATAATCGCCATAGGCATGCTCAGGCAACCAGACAGAGGCAGTTTGATTCAGACAACCCTGGCCTGTCGTTAGGCGTGAGTCTTCTGCTCCATATTGACGCGCAATAAAACTCGTCATCCTGAAAATAAATTCACTCGCACTACCAGCCATCAGAATTCTCGATGGACTTACACCATGCCATCGAGCCAACCCGTCACGCAGTGCCTGATAGGCAGGATCGGGATAATGAATCAAATCGGCCTGTCTGATTAAATCGACGACTACCGGGTTCGCACCCACACTATTCGCATTGGAGGAAAAGTCGTAGCGTACAGGGCCTGAGGCATCGGGTCCGCCATGCACTCTGCTCACACTGTCTCTACTCACACTGCCAGTCTGGGAAAGTATCATTTAATCAGTCCAACAAAGAATGCGCACACGACAAACAACATAACAATATAAAAAACTCGCGTTGCCACATCACAAGCCCGTGAGACAGAAGTCACTGAGGCATCACTTCCCTCAGGATTGAGCACATAGACACCAGGTTTGGAAAGTTTTATACCTAAACCGATTGCCATCGCACTCATCGGCCAGCCACCATTAGGTGAAGGTGTTTTTATAGCTTGCTGGTATATTTTTCTAAATGAAAAACATTTCAAAATCAGACAGATAAATAACGTACTGATGTAGGCCGGAAACCAGGACAACACATCATCAACCCGGGCCGTCCATTTACCAAACCAGGTCAGGTAATAACTTCCATACAATCCTTTATACCCCCACATTGCATCTGCCGTATTTGCAAAACGATACAGAGCTGCCGCGGGTAAGCCGCCAACAAGAAACCAGAAAACAGGAGCAATAAACGAGTCATTGAGATTTTCTGCTAAAGACTCAATCGCACTTTCCCGAATCTGTACATGGTTCAGCGTGGTGACATCCCGACTTACCAGTCTCTTTAACTGCGCACGCCCGCTTTCCAGAGAGTCATTTAATGCCAACTCGACTTGAGCGACCTCAGTGATTAACAGCTTCAGGGAGAACAGCGCATTCAAAATGAATCCCGTCACCAATATTGCGAGCCACCAGACCATAGGCTGAGCGCCGAGCTGAACACCCCAGGCTAGCGCCGCTACAACACATCCGCCCACACACCAGAAAAAAAATCCCGACAGAAAACTTTTCGTTTTCTGAAATGAGGTTTGTTCCTCTGCACGAGGAGCAACCTTATTGGCGACCCAGGCAAGATATCGCCCCATCCAGACCACAGGATGAAACTGAACGGGAGGTTCCCCCCAGAACCAGTCCAGCAGCATCGCGATCGCGATGCTGCCGAGTATGTAATCAGGGACAGAGAGAATCATAAAAGACTCAACCTAGACCCAGTCTGTTGCAGCAAGATCAATCACTTAATCTTCAATCCCGCGCTGAGCAGGTATCCCGGCTGTAAAAGCGTGCTTGATTTGTTGCATCTCAGTCACTGTATCGGCAAGATCAATAATTTCCTGGGGACAGCGCCTGCCGGTCAGACACACATGCACTTCTTTAGGTCGTGCCTTCAGTGTGTTGACTACCTCATCCAACGCCAGCCAGCCATAAATCAATGGGTATGTCACTTCGTCCAGAACAATCAGAAAATACTCGCCCGACATGATTGCTTCTTTGGCTTTTTCCCAACCATCCCGCGCCAATTGGGCCGAATGCTCCAGATCTTTACTTTTCCAGCTGAATCCATCTCCTAAGCCCTCAATAGGCAGGCCCATCGCTTCAAATGTACGATGCTCGCCAAACCGGGCTGAAGGCACTTTCATGAATTGGTAAATTTTTACTTTCTTACCCCGGCCATGTGCCCTGGCGGACAAGCCGAATGCGGCCGTGCTTTTGCCCTTACCGTCACCCGTATTCACAATCACCAGTCCGCGGCGCTCGCCTTCAGACTTGTCGTAGGGTTTTTCTGTTGGTGGATTTTCAATTTGCATGATGTTCTTCTTAAAAAATTAAATTTAGACAGGCAATACAACTAATCGATTCATAAAACTGTGGATTTGAATCCGATCATGAAACACTTGTTCAATCCGTCTGTGTGTTTGTGTTTCTGTACTCAAGCCCTGAAATACAACTTGTCCCGCATCCATCACAATGACCTGATCCGAATACAGTGAAAAGGCAATCTCGTGCAGAACAGTAATCACGGTCTTACCCTGCGCGATGAGCCGGCCAATCAGTCCTAAACAATCCGACTGATGTGGTGGATCAAGATTATTCAGTGGCTCATCCATCAACAATATATCGGCGTCTACGGCAAGCGCTCTGGCAATAAATACCCTCTGCTGCTCACCGCCCGATAGCTCTCCGATAGAACGATTTTTCCAACTGAGCGCATGGACTTCCTCCAGCGCCTGCTGAACCAGCAAATGATCATTTGCCGTTGGAGACGCCAGCCAGGACTGGTGAGGTAATCTTCCAAGCATCACTAAATCATAAACAGACATATCGCCAGACAAACGTTCATTCTGACCCAGCCAGGAAACACGTTTTGCTCTGTCACGCGCAGACAGTTTATTCAGGGACTCACCGAACATCTGCACGTTCGTGTGTGTATCGAGCAATCCAGCAAATGCACGCAACAAGGTTGATTTTCCTGCACCATTAGGACCAATCACAGCAGTCCACTTACCCTGGGGAACTTTCAAACTGACATTATTTAAAGCCAACACCTGTCCAAGTCTCGCCGAGAGCTCGCGCACTTCGATTGCCGGCGTCTGTGTGGCTGTAGAGATCATATAAAGTCCCTTTTATCCCGGCCGCTATACATCAACCAGAATAAATATCCGCCTCCGAGCACCGCAGTCAATACCCCAACCGGTAATTCCTGGGGTGCGATGACGCCACGCGCCAGAATATCTGAGGCCAATAACAGTACCGCCCCCATCAGTGCAGATAAAAATATAAGTCTGGCGTGATTCACTCTCACCAGCGAGCGCACGAGATGGGGTGCGACTAAACCAACAAAAGCAACCAAACCGACTTGAGCGACAGCTGCACCCGTGGTGAGCGACATAATTGCAATCATTGCTATACGCATGGATTTCAAGCGTAAACCAAGGCTCGCGGCCGTTGCTTCACCTAGCGTCAGACCATCCAGCACGCGACTCATCAACACCGATACAGACAAACTAATCGCCAGTACGAATGCCATCACTGCACATGCATTCCAACTGATAAACCCAGTGGATCCCAACAAAAATGCTTGCATCGCCTGAAGAATATCCGGTGAAGTCAAAGCAACGATTGAGCTCATCGCTCCAAAAATGACCGCAACAATCACTCCGGACAGTAGCAGCCGTAAGGTATTTTGAACCCCACGGGCAAGCAAGAGTGTTAACAACACGGCAATGACAGCGCCTGAAAATGCAGCCCCCGTCAGACCAATCCTGATCAGCAAATAACTCGCGAAGGGACTTCCACCAAACAGCACCAGGCTGATTGCTACCGCAAAAGAAGCGCCAGAAGCACTTCCAAGAAGATATGGATCGGCTAATGGATTTCTGAACAGACCCTGAGCAATCGCCCCAGTCATCCCAAGTAAGGCGCCCGCCAGCAAAGCACCGATTGATCTGGGCAGTCTGATCATCCAGATAATCTGGTTGGACATTGGATCGGAGAACACACGAGTAAGCGTCTCAAAACCAGTGCTGCCCACCGACATACCCAGTACGACCAGAAAAAGCACAAGACACAGTAGCAGCACCGCTACAAGCGGATATCGATTGCGCACGTTGACTGTAAGAGAGCTCATTGATGAACATTCAACTCAGGCGTTGCGGAATAGGCTTTTTCAGCCAGACATCGTGCGATAACTTTTGCCGCCTCCGGAATTCTTGGCCCAGGCCTGACGATGACGTCTGACTCTTGCTCGTTAAATACACAGATACGACCTTCCTTGATGGCTTTGAGATCTGACCATCCGGGTCGATCAACCATTCCGAGATAATTTCTGTCACCGACCATGATGACATCGGGATTGGCGCGCACAACAAACTCAGGATTTATTTTAGGAAAAGGACCAAGTGCGGCTGGAATGATGTTTTCAACACCCAGGCGTTCGAGCGTCTCACCAATGAAAGAGCCTGGTCCGGCAGCAAAGGGCGCGCGATTGACCTCAAAATAAACCCGTACTTTAGAAGACCCCTCAGGCAGTGATGCCGCAATCGATGAAATATCTTTATTCATCTGCATCCAGATATTTTTTGCCTCATCGTTTGATACGCCCAAGATAGTTGACAGTTTTTCCAGCACGCGCTGAACATCTGCATATGTTTTAGCTTCCAGGGAAAACACCGTCAATCCGAGCGATCTCAATCGCTCACTTGCTCTGGAAGACGAACCAACAAGCACAAGATCTGGCCTTAAGGACAGAATAGCTTCGATATTCGGGTCTAATCCCCCACCAAGTTGAGGCAGCTTTGATACAGACGGAGGTGAGTTTGAATATCGATCTATCCCGACTAAAAGATCACACTTACCGAGTATGCAGACCGACTCAGTAATTGAGGGCAACATGCTGACAATTCTTTTGGGTGAATCGGGAAAATGAACGATCACGCCTTTATCATCTGCAATATCTATCGCTTCAGCCGCCGCGACGGCATTAAAAAAAATCAACCCCAGAATACTGATCAATATCTTCACGAAGGCCTCTTTGCCTTGATCGGGATGCCTGCGACCATCAAGGTAACGGCAGCACTAACCTCGGCAACACGCTGATTCAGTCGGCCGAGTTCATCAACAAAACGTCTTGTTTCACGCCCCATAGGAATGACGCCCAGACCGATTTCATTACTCACCAGTACCACGGGTCCTTTGGCATACCCAAGTGCCTGTAAGAATAGTCCTACTTCTTTATCTGCATCAACCTGTTCGGACGATGCCAAGTCCGGATGTGGCATCAATAAATTTGTCAGCCATACAGTTAAACAATCCAGAATGATTAACGTACCAGGTGAAGAATGACGCACAATCATTTCTCCAATATGCACAGGCTCTTCAATCACGATGACTTCAGGAATTGTCTTGGCGCGGAGCGCCCGGTGATGGTCAACCCTGCTTTTCATTTCAGCATCAAATACCTGCGCTGTAGCGATTAATGTTGCGCAGTGTGTCTGCGAGGTATCCAGCCAACACCTTGCCAGTTGTTCGGCACGTTTGGATTTACCGCTTTTCTGACCACCGATGATGAGTTCGGACTGATAGATCTGCTCGTCCATTACTGCTCACTTTTTAAAAAAAGTGCAGCACTGGCTCGAAGATTAGAAGCAAACCAGGCATGAAAATAACTCGCCTGGACAGACCCGACTTCATAGATGCTCTCTCCAGCAGACAGTCCAGATAATTGACTATGCTTAATCGTTGTGCGAGTGGCCGGAATTTCTGAGTCACACACCGAATAGTGAAAGGTATGGCCCCTGAGCGGACCCACGCTCGTTTCCATAAATTGCGGTCCTAAACCACCGAGCTTTTTTTGCATTCTGACTTTTCCTTTGATCACACCCCACACTGCATGCGAATTTCCGTCTACAGTCTGGATTTCATCAAACAAAACCATCATTCCGCCACACTCTGCCCATATCGGCGTTTGTGCCTCAATCGCAGCTTTCACACTGTCTAACATTCCTTTGTTCGCCGCTAATGCTTCTAGGTGCAGTTCCGGATATCCACCAGGTAACCAGAGAGCATCGCACTGAGGCAAACAAGCATCGTGCAGGGGAGAGAAAAATACAATCTCTGCGCCTAATTTTTTCAGTGCATCAATATTTGCTGCATAAATAAAGCAAAAAGCCTCGTCGCGAGCGATCGCAATGACCTTACCTTGTAACAAGGCCGGCGTATGGTCCTGCACCGCGGGGTCAGAAAATTCAACATTCCACTTTTGTAATGCGTCCTTGGGCATCTGCCCCAGTGGGGTTGTTTCCAGAAGGTCTGCCAGCGTATCCAGTCGGGCTTGCGCATCGGTCAGCTCATCTGAAATCACAAGCCCAAGATGCCTCTCCGGAATTGTAATTTCGCTTTTCCTCTCTATGCTGCCTAGCCAGTCTGCTTGATCATTTAATGCGGTGCTCAGCATCTGCGCATGACCCGGACTCGCTACACGGTTAGCGAATACCCCCGCCCATGGCATGTCTGACGCATAAGTTTTCAAACCATGCGCAATCGCACCAAAGGTACCCGCCATCGCACTGGCATCGACCACAGCCACAACAGGGACACGAAAATGCTGGGCAAGTTTTGCCGCACTGGGAGATCCATCAAACAATCCCATCGCACCCTCAATCAGAATCAAGTCCGATTGCCCAGCCGCCTCGAACAGGCGCTGACTACAATCCTGCTCCCCCGTCATCCACATGTCGAGCTGATAAACAGCCCCCCCACTTGCGAGCTCAAGCCAGTAAGGATCAATAAAGTCAGGGCCGTATTTAAATACACTGACTCGCAGACCTCTGCGCGCGAAAAGTCTTGCGATACCGCTGGTAATCGTTGTTTTGCCCTGACCCGAGGCAGGCGCTGAAATCAATAGCGCTGGACATACATGCAGTGAACTCATCTCTATCCTTTATTGCAATGCATATTTCACACCTGCAAATACATTCGATCCTGGCGTGTTGTAACCATAGGCCAGCTGATAAGTGGAGTTGAAAATATTATTCCAGCGCATAAATACACTCCAGTTTTTATCAAACTCATAGCTTGCATACAAATTCATCAGCAAATAACCATCCATTTCCTGCGTATTCGCAGCGTTGCCATATCGCATGCTCGATACTGTCGCACTAGCCCCGACATTGGTTCTGCCCGTCTTATAGTCCGCAGCAAAATTAAATACATTTTTTGCTCTGGTCGGCAATTGATTACCCGTCTGCAGATTAATCGCATTCATCAAGTCATAAGACCCTGTTAGCGTGACGCGATCGATGATCGTATTAAAACCAAGTGAGACTCCACTGAGTTCTGTTTTATCAAAATTTGTGGGGCAGTATCCGCTAGATTGATTCGTGCAGGGTAAAGGGATAATCAGGTTATCAACCTTGTTATCGTACGCAACCAGATGAAGTCCATATTTATTGGTTTCGTAATGCAATCCTACTTCCATGTTCCGATTGGTTTCGGGCTTCAGATTGGCATTGCCATAGCCCGGATAATAGAGATCATTGAAAGTCGGTGCACGAAATCCAGTTCCATAATTGACATTCAGGCGTAATTCCTCGGTAAAGAAATATCCATACGCAGCACTACCCGTTGTCTGTGAGCCATATCCAGAAATATTGTCATTACGTAATGCGACAGTCGCCAGATTTGCCCCACGTTTTAACTGGTACGAGGCAGCAACAGAATCCGTTGTTCTGGTTTGATTCATCGAGCTTACATAAGGCAAGCCAGAAATGACGGGTGAATAGGTCGCATTGACGAACTGATTACGACGCTCAGCAGAAAGCTGGAGCACATCTGACCCAAGTTTGATATTGTTTTGCCATAAAAAATCATTTTGCGGCGTGCTGATCGGGTCTGCGCTGACAGTTGTCAGGCTTTGCGCATACGTTGTTGATTGCGAAATCTGAAACAAGCTTTGCCAGTTTTGAGTCAGCTGGTTTTTTGAATACAGCGACGCGAGGTAAGTACTGCCGACCTGGCTATTGACCTCAGGTATGCGATAGGTGGAGCTAAAGCCCGGATATTGATAATTATCCCGACTTGCTAACATTTTGAACCCGAACTCCTGGCCTTGTGCCCAGTCTTTAGAAATCTGACCCGTCGCACTTTCCCTGGAATAACCCATATTTGAGGTGGGGTAGCCTGGGGCGCAACGATTTCTGCTAGCGTTCGCCGAGCTGCACGGATTGTTATCCGCTACCGTATTGAACCCGTTTGAACTTTCGTTGTTGATCCCCAATGAATAACGTAATTTATTAGAGTCCTCTGTCGCCCCATAAATACTTGCGGTTGTGATGCTTGTTGCATATGTACCGTAGCCTGTCGAGGCCTGCACTTGCGTGGGACCATCCCCGCGCTTGGTAAATATCTGTATCACTCCGCCCAGCGCGTCCGCCCCATAAAATGTGCTCTGAGGACCAAAAATAATTTCTATGTGGTCGATCAATGATGTCGGGATAGTGGCCCAGACGGCACCGCCCAAGGTAGAGGACTCCACCCGGACACCATCTACCAGGACCAAAGCCTGATTATTATTCGCGCCACGCAGATATACGTTGGCAAGGCCGCCACTACCGCCGTAAGTTTGAATTTGCACGCCGCGCTGTTGCTGGAGCAGCTCAGGCAAACTCGTTTGCCCAGCTCTCTCTATTTGCTCCGGACCTATATAGTCAAAATCAGCGAGGACATCCCTGCCAGAAGTCGCGCCGACCGTAGCCGTCACAATAATCGGGCTCATCACATCGGTCTCGGATGTAGAAGTGTTTGTCTGAGCCTGAATTGCACTGGTAAAAAGAGCGAGCACTGCAACATAACGCCTATATTTTGATAGACGCAAAAAATCCCTGTGAGACATCACTGGTCAAACCTTAAATTGAATTTCTCTTGCTAACTCTCCCCGTTAGCAAGACGAATAAGAATTACAAAATGAGTAGACGCAGATCACCGTGGCTGTATAAGCCATCCGATATCAGATCTGCGAATCACCACGTTCGCAAATTCCACCCGTTGAAGCCGGTATCCGGACTAGAGAGACTAAGATTTGACCTTCCCAGGCATCTTTACCCAGTGGTATTTACAAATCCTTGTGCCCAAAAACAGGCACGCTCACTTACCGTTGCGGGGACAGTATGGTTGCTCCTAAGAACTCCAATTTCCCGTTTAACTGCCTTTTTTGAACAAAAAAGGCGAGCACTATCAACCCTTAGACGATATCACAATAAGTTTGACCCAGAACGCATATAGCCCCATCGGGCCAAAAATGTAGTGCTAAGTATTGAAAAGTAAGGACTAAGCGCAGCAAAGATAAAGTATCCTTACCAAAAAATATACATATCTAAAAGCAAAACATGCGATGACAATATTCAAACTGACAGGCCGACTGCTCTTTCTGAGCGCTTCTCCAGAAATCATGCAGCGCCAGCTATCGGGAAGAGATGTTACGTCTACAGAAGCCGGCCGCTTACGTGACGATGTTTCAACGGATGAAATCACCCCCCTGCCCATCATGACAAACTATGATGAAAAGCTCGGGCGTTACACCTACACTGGGTATAAATGCGGCGAAGAGTTTCCATTCAAGACCGACTCAGTGCGTCGTGGAAATTTCGCTGTCACTATCGCAGGCAGCCGATATGGCAAGGGCTCATCGCGAGAGCACAGCCCTGCGGCGGAAAAACTTTCCGGGATCAAGCTCGTCATCGCCAAAAGTTTTGAACGTATTTACCGCCAGAACGCTGACAACATTGGCTTGTTCACTTCAACCGACTTGAGCTTGATCGACAAGCTTGAGCAAGGCGAAGAAATCACAATGGAACAACTTGTTTCTGGCAGGGATGCATTAGCGGGCGAGATTCTAAAAAGCGGAGGACTACTTGCTTTTGGGCAAAAATACATGCAAGAAGTTCAGGTCGCTCCTCAGCCTGCGGCGACCCGCGGGCAAACATTATTTGAAAAAATCATCAACAGGCATTGGCTTAAAACTCCCCTCACCTCGGCGACACCCGCTGTCGGCGAAGGCGGTTTTGTCAGAGCGGACCGACGCTTTATTCACGAATACTATACGGGCATGGGCGTGCACCAGCTGCACTCGACCTTTGGAAAACCCGTCAAACTTTACGATCCTGAAAGTATCGTACTCTTTGAAGACCACACTTCCTATGTGACACAAAGCCCTGCCCATATTCGCGGAGGGCTGATACAGAATGTCTGGGCGATGCGTCAGGCACAACGTGATTTTGTCACCGACTACAAGCTTCATTGCCACACGACACTGACGGATGAAGAGGCATTACTTGATGATGGCAGTAATGTCGCAGGCATCTCTCAT
This sequence comes from Sheuella sp., assembly GCA_030650995.1. Taxonomy (GTDB): domain Bacteria; phylum Pseudomonadota; class Gammaproteobacteria; order Burkholderiales; family Burkholderiaceae_B; genus Zwartia. The sequence goes on from JAUSCY010000021.1 coordinate 67,567, forward strand.
GCAATGATTGCTGAGCACTATGCACTGCCTGGACAAGTTGTTGTTGGAACGGATTCTCACACACCACACAGCGGCTCACTTGGCTGCATTGCTTTTGGTGTGGGCACGACAGACATGGCCAACGCATTCGTTACAGGAGCCGTTCGAATTACCGTTCCACCCGTCATAAGGATTGATCTAAATGGGGCCATCCAGTCTGGTGTAACAGCGAAAGATGTTGTATTGCATCTGCTCGCCTTACCTGACATCAAGGCAGGCGTCGCGATTGGCAAGGTTTTCGAATTCAGCGGCCCAGTCACTCGCGCCTTCTCAATCGATGAGCGCGCGACACTGACGAATATGGTTGCAGAACTCGGTGGCTTTACCGGAATTGTAGCGCCCGATGAAAAGACCTTATCCTTTCTTAAAGAACGACGTGGCATTGATTTTGTCATTGAGCCCTGGATGAAAAGCGATGACGATGCAACCTACGCAGAAATCCTCAGCGTTGATTGCTCCACACTTGAACCGCTTGTTGCCAGCCCCGGGGATCCGAGTAATGGGATTGCAGTTTCCGCATTAAAAGAAGACATCAAAATCGATATTGCTTATGGTGGCTCCTGTACGGCAGGCAAGCGCGAGGATTTCGATTACTACTATTCGGTGTTTGCCTGGGCTCTGGATCATGGAGTTAAAAAACCTGAACACGTCCGGCTTTTCTTGCAGTTCGGAACGACTGCTGTACGGGATTACTGTATCGAAAAGGGCTATATGCCTGTTTTTGAAAAAGTGGGCGCAACCATGTTGCAACCTTCCTGTGGTGCATGCGGCAACTGTGGTCCTGGCTCGTCTGATCACGCAAGGCAAGTCACTATCAGCGCGATCAATCGAAACTTTCCTGGACGCTCAGGACCCGGGCAAGTATGGCTGGGTAGCCCTCCAACTGTTGCCGCGAGTGCAATGCTTGGACAAATTATTTCATTTGATGAATTAAAAAATCTAACCCTGAACAATCAATAACCAAAGCTGAGGATTAAATGAATCACAAATCAATCAACAATATGAACAAACGCAATTTCCTGTTGAAGTCCGCAAGCGCAAGTCTGGCTCTGGGACTTGCACAATTTTCCTCAATCCTCCATGCACAAACAGAGCGGGCGATTCGGTTTGTTCTTCCTAATGCGACCGGCTCAGGTGTCGATGCCATTACGCGTGCAGCGCAACCGGCCCTGGCTAAAGCCTTCGGTGCGAACATCATTATCGAGAATCAACCTGGTGCGGGTGGCGTCATTGGTCTGCAGACATTATCCAAGGCCTCACCAGATGGCTCGACATTGTCTATTGTCTCCAATAACGTGGTGATATTACCGAACGTACTCAAAGCGATGCCTTTTAATATGGCAACGGACTTCACACCGATTTCAACAATTGGCAACTCGCCGTTAGTGATCGTTGTCAATCCACAAAAAGTTTCTGCAACCAATAGCAAAGAACTGATTGCTTTGCTTAAAGCAAAACCCGATTTTTATAATTTTGCATCGAGTGGTACCGGTACGATTCTTCACCTCGCCACTGAAATGTACCTCGAGCAGGCTAAAGTCAAAGCAAAACACATTCCCTATAAAGGCGTCGGTCCGATGGTGACCGACTTACTCGGTGGGCAAGTCGACTTTGGAACACTTGCCTTGCCAAGTGTTCTGCAACACATCAAATCAGGTGCGCTTCGCGCGATCGGTATAGGCGACGCCCAACGTAGCCCAGCAGCTCCCCAGATTCCAACTATGGTCGAGCAAGGCATGCCAAACTTTATTGTCGATGCCTGGTTTCTTCTTTTGGGTCCAAAGGGCATGGATGCTGCAACGGCTAAACGTGTACATGCCGCACTCGTCGCTGCATTCAACGACCCCGCGACCAAAGAAGCAATGGACAGGCAAGGCAATCAAATCAACATTCGCACGCCTGAAGAGACAGCGGTATTCTTTAAAGCCGAACTTGAAAAATACGCACGCCTGGTTAAAGCTGCGGGAATAGAACCTCAATAAAAAGTCTGTATGTAAAAGTGAAAGCAAATGTAAATGCACTATTGCGTGTGGATCACTTAGTCCTGTAACGTAGATAAAACGAGAGCGGCTCAATTAATATCTGAGCCGCTCTCGCCTTTTCAGGAATACTGCAAGGACAATAGAATGACCACACTTGAAACACGCTTTGACACGATACTCCCTACACTTGCAACAAAAGAAGATCTCAAGATTCTAGAAATACATCTTGTTAATACGATCCATGCGAACAACTGGAAAATGATTGCCTGGATGACGGCT
>JAUSCY010000060.1 GCA_030650995.1 Sheuella sp.
GAATCCACGATAAAAGACATCGAGTGCAGCATCGATCGTGCGCACGCGATCACCAGCTCCTGCGACGGCAGCTTCATCAAGCAGACGCGTATAAGTACGCGCGATCGCAGGACACTGAAATAATTTACCGGGCTCTGGTACCTGACCGCCGGGCAACCATACCTCAGCAGACCCTTTCCATTCGCTGACAAACAAACTTTGCACAGCCAGAATCGCCTGTACGGTGCGCGGCAACAGCACAAAACCATCGCGGGCATAAGCAATTGCGGGGCCCATCACTTCGGCAAGCGTCATCGTGCCGTAATCACGCAACATCGTCAGCCACGCACCAAATGCACCGGGCACTGTGGCGGGTAGCAAGCCGATACCGGGCACGAGCTCCATGCCGCGCTCTTTAAAATACTCGCAGGTGGCAAGCTCAGGCGCTGGGCCCTGCCCGCAAATCACTCGCATACGCTGTTCTTTTTCAGACCAGAGCATGATGGGAACTTCGCCCCCGGGGCCGTTCAGATGCGGCTCGACAATCTGCAAAACAAATCCGCCCGCGACGGCTGCATCAAAAGCGTTACCGCCTTTTTCGAGGATGCCCATTGCAGTTTGCGAGGCTAGCCAGTGTGTTGAGGCCACCACACCGAAGGTACCGACTATTTCTGGACGCGTGGTGAAGGCAGTGTCTTTCGCTGCGGATTTATTTGCTGTGGTCATTTTGTCTGATAACTCATCATGCGTTGAACATAACGTGCAATCGTATCGATCTCTAAATTAACTCTCTGCCCGACTTTCAGATCTTTAAGTGTCGTGACAGAAATCGTATGTGGAATCAGGTTGATACTGAACTGTGTCCCCGCTGCGACATCATCCACGCGATTGACTGTCAGGCTCACGCCATTGACGGTGATCGAGCCTTTATAGGCAAGGAAAGGCGCGAGCGATGCCGGCGCCTGAATAACAAGCTCCCACGACTCACCTACTGGCTCAAATTTCATCACTTGGCCCAGACCATCTACATGACCCGAAACAATGTGCCCACCGATTTGATCACCAACGCGCAAGGACTTTTCAAGATTCACATCGCCCGCCGCGTCCAGTCCCATCGTCAGACGCAAACTTTCGCGTGACACATCGACTGCAAAACCCTCAGGGTTTTTGGACACTACGGTCATGCAGGCCCCCTGGATTGCGATCGAATCACCGAGACCTACATCACTCAGATCCAGGCCACCTGCGTGAATCTGCAAATGCACACCTGCATCCGCATCGCCCAGAGACTCTATTTTTTCAATTCGGCCAACAGCCGCAACGATACCGGTAAACATGGTTGTCTATCCTTATTACGCCGATTCAATTACGGCAAATTACGGCAGATGGATACTTTTCATCAAGGCACGCCAGTGATCCGTCACACGTAGCCGTAGCCGCATATCCGCACCGAACTGTTTCACATCGATGAATTCAAATTTGTGCGCATCTTCGAGATGGGTCAGCGCGGGCACCTGTGCGATCCCTTTGCCCTCACCGAGCAGCATGGGAGCCATGTAAACCACCAGCTCATCGACACAATCGGCGGCAAGCAACGCGCCATTCAAACCGAAACCGGCTTCGACATGCACCTCGTTGGTGTCATGTTCTGCGAGCCAATGCATCATCGCCTGCATATCCACGCGTGGCCGGGGACGCGCAGGCGTGGGCTCGCCTTCAGAGACCATCACAACCTGAACATTACGTGCGGCCAACCTCGCAGCTTTATCAGCACGTTCGGTTGCTGTAAAAATAATGACTTCATTGCCATCGAGCATTGCTGCGTCTTCGGCAATTTCAAAACCGGGATCAATGACTGCGCGACGAGGCTGACGAAGTGTTGCGACGTGACGTACATTTAATTTTGGGTTGTCTGTTCTGACGGTACCGATACCAGTCAGTACGACACAGCTGCGTGCTCGCCAGTGATGACCATCGGTGCGCGCCTGCGGACCTGTGATCCATTGTGACACGCCATTGGCCAGCGCAGTGCGACCATCAAGCGAGCTCGCGACTTTCATCCATACGTAGGGCACGCCACGCGTCATGCGTGAAACAAAACCTGGATTGATTTCTAGAGCCTGATCTGCGCACACACCTACGGCGACCTCAATACCTGCCGCACGCAATGCACGCATACCCCGTCCTGCAACGCTGGGGTTAGGATCAAAATGCGCGAACACCACTCGGGCTGGTTTGGCTGCAATCAGTGCATCAACACATGGAGGCGTTCGGCCATGATGACTACAAGGCTCAAGCGTGATGTAGACCGTCGCACCGGACGCATTGAGTCCACGCGCCGTCATATCCTGTAGCGCCATCACCTCTGCGTGATGGCTGCCAACAGACTGTGTTGAGCCTTGACCGATCACTTGCGCACCACGCACCATCACGCAGCCCACACGTGGGTTGGGCGATGGCACATAGAGCGCTCTTTCAGCCAGGACCAGGGCCTGACGCATGAAAAACACATCCTGATCAGGATTGTGTATATCTACTTTTTTGGTATCAAACTGGGTCACGATTTACGTCGCAGTGGTGGACCCTGCATTTCGCGAATAGCATCCACAAACTCACCGATATCCTCAAAACTTTTATAGACCGAAGCAAAGCGTACGTAAGCGACCTTATCCAGTTTTTTCAGTTCTTCCATTACGAGTTCGCCCAGCATCTCTGTCGAGACCTCACGCTGACCGCTGGTCAAGAGTTTTTCCTCGATACGCATGACCACCGCATCGAGTTCTTCGGTACTGACAGGCCGTTTACGCAAAGCAAGCGACAAGCTCGCCCGTAATTTCGACGGATCATACTCATGGCGACTGGCATTACGCTTGACCACCGTGGGCATCTCAAGTTCAGGACGCTCGTAGGTAGTGAATCGGCGATCGCAGGCAACGCAACGACGCCGCCGCCGGATGAAGTCACCTTCGTCAGCTCCGCGCGAATCAACGACTTGCGTATCGGGATGCCCGCAAAAGGGACACTTCATATATCAGCGATAGACCGGCAACGATGCAGTCAGCGCATTGACACGGTCACGCACCTTGGCAATGTTGGCCTCGTCACGCGGATTATCCAATACGTCGGCGATCAGGTTGGCAGTCAGCTCTGTTTCTGCTTCCTTAAAACCACGCGTGGTCATGGCGGGAGTTCCAAGGCGCACGCCACTGGTCACGAATGGCTTTTCAGGATCATTCGGGATTGCGTTCTTGTTCACGGTAATGTGCGCATCACCCAGCACGGCCTCTGCTTCTTTACCCGTAATCCCCTTGGCACGCAGATCAACCAGCATGACATGGCTTTCGGTACGACCAGAAACAATACGCAAGCCGCGCTTAACCAGTGTCTCAGCCATGACTTGTGCATTTTTAACAACCTGCGCAGCATAGGCTTTGAATTCAGGTGTTGCAGCTTCGCGGAACGCAACTGCTTTGGCAGCAATCACATGCATGAGCGGTCCACCCTGAATACCAGGGAAAATTGCCGAGTTAACGATTTTTTCGTGCTCGGCTTTCATCATGATCACACCACCGCGCGGGCCGCGCAGTGACTTATGCGTGGTTGAGGTCACGAAGTCAGCATATTGCGTTGGGTTGGGATAGGCCCCTCCAGCCACCAGGCCTGAGTAATGGGCGATATCTACCATCAGCAGCGCGCCGTTTTCTTTTGCTATACGAGCCAAACGCTCGAAGTCCATACGCAGCGAGTAGGCTGACGCGCCCGCTACGATCAATTTGGGTTTTTGAGTTTTGGCGAGTTCTTCGACTTTGTTGTAGTCGAGCTCTTCGTTGGCATCCAGGCCATACTGGTGGAAGTTATACAGCTTACCCGAGGCGTTAACGGATGCGCCATGGGTCAGGTGACCACCTTCGGCCAGGCTCATGCCTAATACTGAATCACCAGGCTTGAGTACGGCCAGGTAAACCGCCTGATTGGCTTGTGAACCGGAATTAGGCTGAACGTTGGCCGCCTCAGCACCGAACAAGGCTTTCAGACGATCAATCGCCAGTTGCTCAACGATGTCTACATACTCGCAGCCACCGTAATAACGCTTGCCGGGATAGCCTTCAGCGTATTTGTTTGTCATCTGCGTACCCTGGGCCTGCATCACTGCGGGGCTCGCGTAATTTTCAGACGCGATCAGCTCAATGTGCTGTTCCTGGCGCTTATCTTCTTTCTGGATTGCAGCCCAGACTTCTGGGTCGACGCGGTCAAGGGTAAGGTTACGATCAAACATGATTTGTCCTGGCAAAAGAAATGCACAAATTTGAATCCAATATTGTACCGCCCCCGGACCATAGCAGCCGAGGGTAAATCCTCGGTGCGAACCCACCAGCAAGGTGGGGGTCTGAACCGGGCTGATTTAACCAGTCGAATTACAGGATCGTGACACGCGCAAATTTGCGCTTACCTACCTGCAATACATAGGTACCGGCTGAAAGCTGTAGGGCCTTATCTTCGATTTTGTCGCCATCCACGCGCACGCCGCCTTGCTCCACATTGCGCTGCGCCTCCGCGCCCGAAGCAACGAGTCCCGCTTCGCGCAAGAGCTTAAGAATCCCTACGGGTGCGCCTAACACGCTGATTTCAGGAATATTTTCGGGAATGGCACCATCCCGAAAGCGTGCTTCAAAGGCAGCCAGCGCAGCCTCGGCTGCCTGACGCGAGTGAAAGCGCGTCACAATTTCCTGAGCCAGCATGACCTTGGCGTCACGGGGGTTACGGCCAGACTCTGTTTCTGCGCGCAGGGCGGCTATCGCCTCCAGGCTCTGAAAGGACAACAATTCAAAATAACGCCACATCAGGGTATCGGATACCGACATGAGCTTGCCGAACATGGACTCAGGGGCCTCTCCTATGCCGATATAGTTATTTTTCGATTTGGACATTTTTTCAACGCCATCGGTGCCCTCGAGTAATGGCATAGTCAGAATGCACTGTGGCTCCTGGCCGTATTCTTTTTGTAACTCACGACCAACCAGAAGGTTGAATTTCTGATCAGTACCGCCCAGCTCCAGATCAGATTTCAGCGCAACGGAGTCGTAGCCCTGCATGAGAGGGTACAAAAACTCATGAACGGAAATAGGAATCCCACCCTTAAACCGCTTGGTGAAATCATCGCGCTCCATCATACGGGCGACGGTATAGCGCGAGGCCAACTGAATCATGCCACGTGCACCTAATGGATCACACCATTCGGAGTTGTAGCGGATTTCTGTTCGTGCGGGATCGAGCACCATACTGGCTTGCGCGTAATAAGTTTTGGCGTTTTCTTCGATTTGCTCGCGCGTGAGCGGCGGGCGGGTATTGTTACGACCAGACGGATCGCCAATCATGGAAGTAAAGTCGCCAATCAAAAAAATTACCGTATGCCCCAGATCCTGAAGCTGGCGCATTTTGTTCAAAACGACCGTATGCCCGAGGTGTATATCGGGTGCAGTCGGATCCAAACCCAGTTTTACCCGCAAAGGCACGCCTGTTGCATGGCTACGCGCCAGTTTCTGAGCAAACTCAGACTGAACAAGCAGTTCGTCACAGCCGCGCAAGGCAACGCGCAAGTTAGACTCAACTTCGGCGGTGATCGTGTATTTTGAGGTGGACATAAGGTAAGTAAGAATAAATTAGGGGCAAAAAACGGATTTTTTTGTGCTTAATCCGATCAAATCGGCTAATATGCCTTCTGGTTTATATCATACGCAAACTCAGCAAGACCCGCCACGATCCATCATGGATAGTTAGCTAGGGATCGAACTGGTTTCACAGGATTTTATACATGCTCCAAGAGAATAATCTGGCCTCCGGCGAGGCTACGTCCTCGCTCAGCCCGATGATTTCTGAGGCACGCAGTAACCGTCAGGGCATTTTGCGCGGGGCACTTATTGCCTCAACACTTGCATTGTGCGTTGGTGCTGCGGCTCTCGGTATGGTTCAGCCTTCAGGCGAAAACCTCATCCCTCCCGAACAAAAGCTTGTCCAGCACATTGTGCCGATTACTCTTTCAGCAGAGTCATCCGCACCGGATCTGGCACAACAGCAAACTGAAACGCCTTATGTGCACGAAACACGTATTCGTGCGGGCGACAGCCTGGCTACAGTTCTTAAACGCCTCGATATCGCGGATGGTGAACTGCTGACTTTCCTGACGCGCGACCCGAATGCCCGGGCTGTTTACAAACTTTATCCCGGCCGCTCCGTCCAGTCCGCAACCAATGAGCAGGGTCAGTTATTGTGGATCCGCTATTTCCATTCTCCAAATGTTGAGTCAAACGGCAAATCAGTCGCCCGGCTTTTACAGATCTCCACAACGGAAAATGGTTTTAAAGCTCAAGAAATCGAACAACTCACAGAAATACATACTGAAGTCGCAATCGGGACGATCGAGCGCTCTTTATTTGCCACAACCGATGCAGCGGGGATTCCGGATGGAATCACCTCACAAATGGCTGAGGTTCTTGGCAGCAAAGTAGATTTCCTGCGTGGCCTGAAACGCGGTGATCAGTTTCGCGTGGTCTACGAGGCACGTACAAATGAAGGACGCAATGTTGGTTCGGGTCGCGTCCTAGCTCTTGAGTTTGTCAACAATGGTCGCGCTTACAGCGCAATCTGGTACAGCCCCGATGGCAAATCAGGCAGCTATTATGACGCAAACGGCGACAGCCTGCAGGGTGCGTTCCTGCGCAATGCCATAAAATTTTCGCGTATCAGTTCGACGTTTGGTATGCGTACGATGGCTGGCCACCAAGCCTGGTCCGGCCACCATCCCGGAGTTGATTATGCAGCCCCAAC
>JAUSCY010000071.1 GCA_030650995.1 Sheuella sp.
GATGGCCCCTCTGCAGGTATCGCGATTACGACAGCGATGGTCTCAGCATTAACACGTATTCCAGTACGTGCGGATGTTGCGATGACCGGTGAGATCACGCTGCGAGGTGAGGTGCTTGCTATCGGTGGCTTGAAAGAAAAACTGCTGGCAGCTCACCGTGGTGGCATCAAGACCGTGTTGATTCCTGCGGAAAACGTCAAGGATCTTTCTGAGATTCCTGATAACGTCAAGAATCAACTTGAGATTGTGCCCGTCAAATGGATCGACAAAGTGCTGGAAGTTGCGCTTGAGCGTATGCCCCAGCCTCTGCCCGATGTTGTACCTGCTGATGCCGTAGTCGCTAAAAGCGAAACAGCAGCAACAACTGATCCAGTGATGAAGCACTAAGTACTGAGTTGGATACCGTCCGTCTGGATAAATGGCTTTGGGCTGCGAGATTTTTTAAATCTCGCACCCTGGCCGTTGCTTCGGTCGAAGCAGGGCGTGTGCAAATAAATGGCGAGCGTGCCAAACCTGCTCGTGCGGTAAAAGTGGGTGATAAATTATTGATTGTGCGAGAGCAAGAACGTACAGAGTTGTTTGTTCGCACTGTGTCTGAAACCAGGCGTTCAGCCCCGCTTGCTAAACTTTTATATGATGAAACACCAGAGAGTCTGCTGGGCAAGCAGACCTTGGCGGAGCGCAGGAAATTCTATGCTGAGCCTGCGCACGATATTACCGGCAGGCCCACAAAACGCGACAGACGTGCACTCTCCCAGTGGCGAGAAAGTGAATAGCGTTGTCATTACTGAAGTGGTGTGTTTCGAATCAGTCCGAGCGCAATTCCTTCCAGAGCAAAATTCTGACCCGGCTCGATAATGATCGGGGCAAAATCCGGATTCTCTGGCAACAGGTGAATGACTGAACCATGTTTGCTCAGACGCTTAACCGTAACCTCATCATCAATTCGTGCGACAACAATCTGACCATTGCGCGCTTCGCTGGTTTTTTTGATCGCGAGCAAATCGCCATCCAGAATACCGGCGTCACGCATGCTGAGGCCTTTTACTTTCAAGAGATAATCGGGTCGTTGTGTGAACAGGTTTGGATCGACGCTGAGTTCTTTTTCAACGTTTTCAGTCGCCAGAATTGGAAATCCTGCAGCAACACGTCCCACTAGGGGGAGGAGAATATTACCTGCGCCTGGTAGATCGCGTAGTTGTGGTGCGCCAGATGAGCGGGAATGATTCTGCCTGGGAGCGTCACTGGCTGAGTCAATCCCATCCATATTTGAAGAATAGTCGTCCTGATCCTGGCGAATATCGGAGTGATCAAATTCAGCAGAAAATTCTTGTGCCAGGTCTGTCAGCCTGATGCCGCGCGAGGCACCTGCAGTCAGTTCAATGACACCTTTACGTGCGAGGGCACGCAAATGGTCCTCGGCAGCGTTGGCGGATTTGAATCCCAATGTCTGTGCAATCTCGGCACGCGTGGGAGGAAAACCAGTGTTGACCACAGCCTGACGTATCAGATCGAGGATTTGTTGCTGGCGCGCCGTTAATTTGATTGACATTTTTTACCTGGCTGCTTTGCTGTGTTTATATACAGTTTTCATTATGCACAACAATTACTGTGTTTGCAACCAGTATCTGTATAAACAAACAGCCCGGCGATATGAGTCAATTCATATGCGGGCTGTTCGTTCGTCGCGGGCTGCTTGTTTGTCGGTTTCTCAGACTTTCAGTGTGTCAAGAGAAGTCCTTACTCAGTCTTTCAATACAGAAGCCATCGCCTTAGCCACCGCATCAATGTTGCCGCTGTTAAGCGCTGCAACACAAATCCTGCCACTGCTCACAGCATAGATGCCATGCTCTTCACGCAGACGGTCTACTTGCGCAGCGGTCATGCCAGAGTAGGAGAACATACCACGTTGCTGTTTGACGAAATCAAAGTTCCCCTTGACGCCGTACTCTTTCAGCTTGTCGACAAGCTGCGTGCGCATCAGGCGGATGCGTTCGCGCATGCCGGCGAGTTCCTGGTCCCACAACGCGAATAATTCTGGTGTGTTCAGCACGTTGGCAACAACTGTGCCGCCATGCGTCGGTGGGTTGGAGTAGTTGGTACGGATGACACGTTTGACCTGGCTCAGCACACGGCTGGACTCGTCTTTGCTGCCTGTCACGATTGTCAGCGCACCCACTCGCTCACCGTAGAGTGAGAAAGATTTGGAGAAAGAGGAGCTGATGAACATGGTCATGTCCATGTCTGCAAAAATACGTACTGCGGCCGCATCAGGCTCCAGTCCATCACCAAAGCCCTGATATGCGATATCCAGGAAAGGAATCAGATTTTTTGCTTTAACCAGTTCGGCGATCTGTTTCCACTGCTCTGGGGTGGCATCGACACCAGTCGGGTTGTGGCAGCAGGCGTGCAGAACAACAATAGTCTCTGCAGGCATCGCGTTGAGCGAATCCAGCATACCTTTGAAATTCAGACCGTGGGTCGCTGCATCGTAGTAAGCGTAGTTTTCTACGACAAAACCGGCACGCTCAAAAAGCGCGCGGTGGTTTTCCCAGCTCGGGTCACTAATCGCTACTTTTGCATGCGGTACGAGTTGCTTGAGGAAGTCTGCGCCAATTTTCAACGCGCCTGTTCCGCCCAGTGCCTGCATGGTCAGTACACGGCCTGCAGCGATCAGGGGGGAATTTTTCCCTAACACTAATTCTTGCGCACCCTTGTTGTAGCTGGCAATGCCTTCAATAGGCAGGTAACCACGGGCAACGGCAGCCTGCACGCGCGCCAGTTCAGCCTTCTGGACTGCCTGCAACAAGGGGATGCGGCCCTGATCGTCGTAGTACACACCAACACCTAGATTGACCTTGGTCGGGCGGGTATCGGCATTAAATTGTTCATTCAGACCAAGAATGGGATCACGGGGTGCAAGTTCAACGGATTGGAATAGGGAGCTCATTGTGTTTTTAAGTAAGGTTTTTAAGACATAATGGGGGGTTTACCCGAATAAGTCTAGCATGGCCAAGCCACTTAAACCTCAGAAAAGTTCGCAAGTAGAGAATGCAGCGGATGCTGCAGTGAATACTGCCTCAAATTCAGCCGCAGAAACCGCCGCTAAAATCGCTGCAGCGATTGCTGCGCAAACAGCTGCCGAGGCCGCGCACGATCCAGATTTCGTATCCGCGCCGGTACTGGAGCCCGCTCCTATTCCTGCTGCGATTGCGCATGAGTTGAAGCAGACGCGCGTGAGCTCGGTTGCGCCCCACGCAACTATTTCTACCGGACTCGAGGAGGCGCGATTTGTCAGCTATCCGGATAGTCCGTTTCAGCTATATCAACCCTATCCTCCAGCGGGTGATCAGCCACATGCAATTAATTTGCTCGAGGAGGGGATCCGCGATGGTCTGATGCATCAGACTTTGCTCGGTGTAACGGGCTCGGGCAAAACTTTCACCATGGCCAACGTCATCGCCCGGTTGGGTCGTCCTGCCGTGGTGCTCGCGCCGAATAAGACGCTTGCTGCGCAGTTGTACGCTGAAATGCGAGAGTTTTTCCCAAAGAACGCTGTTGAGTATTTCGTGTCTTATTACGACTACTACCAGCCTGAGGCGTATGTGCCGACACGTGATTTGTTTATCGAAAAAGATTCTTCGATCAACGAACATATCGAACAAATGCGTTTGTCCGCAACCAAGAGTTTGCTTGAGCGCCGGGACACTATTATTGTAGGCACAGTGTCCTGCATTTACGGTATTGGTAATCCTGGCGATTACCATGCGATGGTGCTGAGTTTACGCACAGGTGACCGGATCGAGCGACGTGAAATCCTCGCACGCCTGGTTGCGATGCAGTATGACCGCAACGATTCCGAGTTCGTGCGTGGTACCTTCAGAGCGCGAGGAGAAACTATCGATGTGTTTCCCGCTGAAAGTGCTGAGCTTGCAATTCGCCTGAATTTATTCGATGACGAAGTCGAGAGTCTGGAGTTGTTTGATCCGCTCACAGGAAAAGTCAGGCAGAAAGTTCCCCGTTTTACGATTTATCCTGGTTCGCATTATGTGACGCCACGCGATACGGTGCTGCGTGCGGTCGATGCTATCAAGCAGGAATTACGCGAACGTGTGAAATATTTTGTCGACAACGGTCACCTGGTCGAGGCACAGCGTATTGAACAGCGCACACGATTTGATCTGGAGATGCTGGCGGAATTAGGCTTTTGCAAAGGTATCGAAAATTATTCGCGTCATTTATCAGGTGCGGCACCCGGTGATCCACCACCCACACTGATTGATTATTTACCGCAGGACGCGTTGATGTTCATCGACGAGAGCCATGTCACCATCGGACAGTTGGGTGGCATGTATCGTGGAGATCGTGCCCGCAAAGAAACACTCGTGACGTATGGATTCCGTTTGCCTTCTGCAATGGATAACCGGCCACTCAAGATGGAGGAGTTTGAAGCACGCATGCGTCAGTGTGTTTTCGTGTCGGCAACGCCTGGTAACTACGAAAATGCGATTACCGGTCAGGTCGTCGAGCAGGTCGTGCGACCGACCGGGCTGGTTGATCCGATCGTTGAGGTCAGACCCGCCCGCACACAGGTTGATGATCTGTTGGGTGAGATCAAATTGCGCGTCGCGGTCCAAGAGCGCGTACTGGTCACCACATTAACCAAACGCATGTCTGAAGATCTGACCGACTATCTGGCGGAGCATGGCGTTCGGGTGCGCTATCTGCACTCTGATATCGATACTGTGGAGCGTGTGGAGATCATTCGTGATCTGCGTCTTGGTGTGTTTGACGTGCTTGTTGGGATTAACTTGTTGCGCGAAGGTCTTGATATTCCTGAGGTTTCGCTCGTAGCTATTCTGGATGCCGACAAAGAAGGCTTCCTCAGATCAGATCGTTCGCTGATCCAGACCATCGGACGGGCGGCGAGAAACCTCAATGGGCGTGCGATCTTGTACGCTGACCGCATCACTGACTCCATGAAACGTGCCATGGGGGAAACCGAGCGCCGTCGTACCAAGCAGGTAGCCTTTAACGAAGAGCATGGCATTCAGGCGCGCAGTGTGCGCAAGGCGGTGAGGGAGCTGATTGACGGGATTGTGGCTCCAGCTTTCAGGGATCAGCCAGAGGACGGATTTTCTACGGCTTTGCTTTCTGACGAGAAAGCTTTATCGAAAGAATTCAAGCGGCTGGAAAAACTCATGCTTGACCATGCGCGTAACCTGGAGTTTGAACAGGCTGCTGCAGCGCGGGATCAGTTACGTCTGCTGAAAGAAAAAGTGCTTCTTTCTGGTGCTTAATTTGTTGCAGGTGCGTTGTTGCAGTGCACTTATGTTACAAAATTGTTAATTTTTTTCATTTTTAAAAAATAATTATTTTTAAATTATTAGTTAAGTATGTATCTTAACTAATTGAATTTAATAGATTAATTTAATTTATTTATATTTTTTTAACCCGTAAAAGTACCAAAAAAAAAGCTAGACAACTTACGGGTTTTCCCTCAGACTATGCACCATGATGACAAAAGTTCTCTTCGTATGCATGGGCAATGTTTGCCGCTCGCCCAGTGCTGAAGGCGTATTCCGCCATTTGATCAACGATGCCGGCCTCTCTGAGGTGGTTGGGGTTGATTCTGCGGCTACACACAGCTTCCATATTGGTGAGGCCCCTGACGCGCGTGCGCTCGTCGCTGCGAAAAAACGCGGCTACGAGATCACCCGAACAGAAGCCCGACAGATCACACCGGAAGATTTTCGCGAATTTGACCTGATTTTGGCCATGGACTGGGATGATTTGTCTGCTTTGCAGCAGCAATGCCCCAAACCTCACCATCACAAGCTTATGCTGTTGATGCGTTTTGCCAATGAGTTCGAAGAAGCGACTGTTCCAGATCCTTATTATGGTGGGCCAGAGGGATTTGGCAAGGTTCTCGATTACCTTGAGGATTCATGCCAGGGTGTTCTTGAGTTGGTACGCAAACGCGCTACACAATATCAGGCCGCCTGATATCTCTTTGTTTTACAAAAAAAACCGCGCACTGCGCGGTTTTTTTACGACTGACCTGATCTTTTTTCTTGCTGTTTTAAAGGTAAACCCTAGTTTTTTAGTCGGGATTAGTTTATACTTGAGTTGTTTAGTCGGGTAAGCGACTGGTTATTGAAAAAAGGACACTGTCATGCGGCTCACCACCAAAGGACGATTTGCTGTAACAGCCATGATTGATCTTGCTTTGCGTCAGCAAAGTGGTCCGGTTACGCTCTCGGCAATCAGTCAGCGTCAAAACATTTCCCTCTCATATCTTGAGCAGCTTTTTGGCAAATTACGTCGCCATGAGCTGGTCGAGAGCGTTCGCGGTCCCGGCGGCGGCTATACGCTTGCCAGACTGGCTCGCAACATCACCGTTGCAGATATCATTTTTGCTGTCGACGAGCCGATTGACGCCACTAATTGTGGCGGAAAAACCGACTGTACGAGCGGTACAGATGGTCGGCCTGGCATCTGTATGACCCACGAGCTCTGGTCTACCCTCAACCGCAAAATGGTCGATTTTCTGGATTCCGTTTCATTACAGGATCTAGTGGATCAACAGCGTATGCGTCAATTGCAAGATGTGAATCAAGCCTCCGGTAGTGCTGTCAGGGTCAACGTACCCGGTGCTACCTCTAAACCTTCTTCC
>JAUSCY010000082.1 GCA_030650995.1 Sheuella sp.
CAGACCTTGAAGAACCCTGAATATCAAGCCTACGAAATTTCCAGATTGTCAGAGTTCTGTGGAAAACCGATTCACCACAGTGGCTGGTTCCCTGATTATGTCCTGCGTTTGTTTCGCAGAGGCGTGGGGCGGTTTAACGATGTTCCTGTACATGAGCATGTTGAGACCTCGGTACCCGTCGGGCGCATGAAACACTATTTCCTGCACTTTCCCTTTGAAAATCTGGATATGGTTGTTGCAAAGATTAACCGTTACTCAGGCACTGCAGCCGTTGCTATGGCAGCAAAGGGCAAGAAAGTAGGTCTGCCTGGCGTACTAGGTCATTGTTTATGGACTTTTATCCGGATTTATATTTTGCGACGCGGCTTTCTGGATGGTCGACATGGTTTTATTTTGGCCGTGACTGCTGCATTCGGCAGCTTTTTACGTTATGCAAAGCTGATGTTCATTAATCGCTCTAACCGTAGCTGAAAGCCTGTATGAAAATTCTCTACACCAACTTTCACGGTCGCAATGGTGGTGGTCATGTCACCTACCTGATGCATTTGTTGTCTGGTCTTGCGCCAGAACATAGCGTGACCCTTGCGACCCCAGCTTCTAGTCGGTTGTATCGCTATGCCTCTGAACTCAAAAATGTCCATGTGATTGACATGTCATTTACGACACGTCCGTCCTCATGGTTTGCTGCGCGATCGCGCCTGCGTAAGCTGATCAAGAGTGAACAGTTCGACATTATTCATGTGAATGGCTCGGCTGATCATAAACAAGTCATGCTTGCGTTGCTGGGGATGGGTAATCGTCCTCGGGTCGTATTTACGAAACATAATCACCATGAAATGAAAAGCGTTGGCCACCAGTTGCGCGCGTGGTTCACAACGGATCAGGTTATTGCCGTCAGTGACTATGTACGTGGGGCGTTACAGCTTACGCCTTATCGGCGCACACCCGCTACGACAATCAGGCATGGGATTGATCTGGATTATTTTTCTCCCGTGAGTGTGCAGGAAAAGCAGACTTTGAGACTGCGTCTGCTTGGCGCGGCACTGAAAGACAAAATTGTCATTGGCAGCTCTGCGGGTACGGACTATGAAAAGGGCTGGCTTGACTTGGTTGAAGGTGTTTCATTGCTTACTCCCGAGCAACGTGCGCGATTCCATATTATTGTCGCGGGTGATGTGCCTGATGAGTCCAAGACAGCACAGGTTAAAGCGCTTGGTATGACAGAGCAGGTGAGTTTCCCTGGGCTGCTTGATGATGTCCGCCCTTATCTTGCCTGCTGTGATGTGGGTTATGTACTTTCATATTTCGAGGCGTTGTCTTATGCCTGTCGTGAATTGATGGGACTTGGATTACCAGTGTTGATTACGAACGTGGGCGGCTTGCCTGAAAATGTGACCCATGCAGAGCAAGGCTGGGTCGTACCGAGGAAGAACCCAGAGGCGATAGCGCAGATCCTCAGAGAAATCCTTGCTGATCCCGGGTGTTTGCAACGACTGGGGGCACAGGCACGTTTGCGTGCTGAGAAAGAGTTCAACATGTCTGACTTCATTGCCAGCACCCTGGCGGTATACAAAAAGGTGCTCAAGTGAGAACAGTGCGTGCTGGCAAGATTCCCATTCTGATGTATCACCAGGTCGATCTGCCTGCACCCCGAGGCACGCAATTTCGCAGCCTGACCGTCCACCCTAAAAGCTTTGCCAGACAAATGCGCTGGATGCATCGACTCGGTTACCAGGGGTTGAGCATGCGTGATTTGATGCCTTATTTGTCTGGTGAGCGTGAAGGTAAAGTATTTGGTATTACCTTTGATGATGGTTTTCGCAATGTCTATCAACATGCTTTGCCAGTTCTTAAAGAAGCGGGTTTCACTGCTACCAATTACTTTGTGGCCCACCAGCTCGATGGCAGTAATGTCTGGGACGCAGATAAAAATATGCCTCAGACGCCTCTGATGTCCTTAGCAGAAATGCAACAGTGGGCAAAGAGTGGTCAGGAGGTCGGGTCTCACACACTGAATCATGTCCATTTGCCTTTATTGTCAGCTGACCAGGCCAGAGCTGAAATCATTCGTTCGCGTCTGGAGCTCGGTAGTCACGTTCAGCAAGAAATCACCGCCTTCTGTTATCCCTTCGGTGAGTATTGCCCTGAGCATTGCCGCATGGCGCAGGAGGCGGGATATCTGAATGCAACGACTACTGAACGCGGGCGGGTGAGGCAACAGGATGATTTATTTGAATTGCCGCGAGTAGGCGTGTGGCGCTCGACGTATTTGTTGAAGTTCTTTCAGAAATGTTTGACAGGGCACGAGGATAGAAAGCGTGGTTGAGCCTGGTTTGCCTGATTCAGGCCTCTCTGAATCAATTGTTCCTCGGCGCTTGCGCATTGCGCTGCTGACCGATTATTTTGGACGCAGATATGGTGGCGCTGAGGCTTATGCGGTCAATTTATTTGAAATACTTGCGCAGCGTCACGATGTAACAGTGATTTCGCACGACTTCGATCACGACCTGCCAGTCAGGGAAATCCGGATTGCGATGCCATCCTTATTGCCGAGTTGGGTACGGGCATGGATTTTTTCCATGCAGGCGCGCAGCTTAATGCGTGCGGGATACGACATTGTGCATTCCCAAATGAGTGGTTGTGTGGGCGATGTCGAGGTCATTCATGTGACACCCATCAGATATCGCAGGTTATTCGGAAGAAGTCTTTTTAAACGTATCATCGCGTGGTTACAACCAAGCAACATTGTGTATTTTTTACTTGAGGCGGCGTCTGTTCGTCCGCATCCTGGTCGTCACGTTGTCGCAGTATCGCCCTGGCTGCGGGATCGGCTGCATGATGCCTACGGTCCGCATTTAAATCTCGAGGTCATTCCTCCAGGTGCTCAAGCTGTTCCCATGGATGGGGAAAATCGACAGCGCGTCAGACAAGAATTAGGTTGGAGCGATGCCGATATTGGCGTACTACTCGTGGCGCGAAACCCTCTGCGCAAAGGCTTTGATGCCGTGCTGGAGGCGTTGGCGCAGTTGCCAGAGCATTTTCGACTCGCGGTGATTGGAGCTGATCCCGACGTGGAGCAATACCTGCTTGAGCACTTTGCCGCACTCGTCCCTCGTGTGACGCTGATTGCACCTGTATCCGCTGTCACGCCTTACTATCAGGCTGCCGATGTATACGTGCATCCGACCTTGATGGACAGTTTTGGTATGGCTCCGCTTGAAGCGATGGCGCATGGCTTGCCTGTAGTGGTGAGTGGGCCGCAGTATTGTGGTTTCAGTCAGTATGTCACCCACATGCATGATGCCTGGGTACTGGAGGATCCAAAAGATCCGGTTCAGATCGCAAAAGGAATTTACGATCTCGGTACCTCTGCTGAATTACGTGCCAGTTTTGTGCTCAATAGTGCCTTACTGGTTCAGCGCTTATCCTGGGACCAGGTCGCTGCAAAGTTCGAATCACTTTACGCGGATTGCATCACCTGCCGTACCCGGAGTTGATTACAGCCAGCCACGCAGCCAGTAGCCCAGCAATCCAAAATACTCTTTGATGATTGTCCGGCTTGCTTCCAGACTGCGCGTATGAGGTAGCCAGAGGTTGAGGACGTAATCATCTGGCGGTACGATTTGTGGCGCTACCCCTGCAGGTATTGCTGGCATGTCCAGCCTTTGCAGGGTTGCGAGTGCGCGAGGCATATGCAGTGCCGAAGTCACCAATAACAACTTTGAGTGAGGCAGGGTTTTTAGCAGCCGTTCTGCAAACAGGGCGTTTTCGTAAGTATTACGACTTTCTTTTTCCAGAACAATTGCAGAATCTGGCACACCTTTTTGGCGCAAGACTTTCGCCATGCCTTGGGCTTCGCTCACTCTGCCTTCGTAAGCCCCTCCCGTGACGAGAATTTTTGGAGCACGCCCGGCAAAGTAGAGCATTGCTGCACGGTCAATTCTATCGGTCGCAGTCGCACGGTTATAAGGTTCAAACCAGTTTGAACGGTTTGCTTGTGTATTGCCACCCAGCACAATGATGTAGTCGGCTTGCTCCAGAGTTTCGGGCAATTTATAGGGATAGCGTGCTTCAAGTCGGCCGCCAAAATAAAGCGTTGTTACGGGTAAGGACCAGATCAATACCCAGGCTAGGCCGGCTATGGTCAGGCTGATTGCCGTTCGTTTTTGCTGAAAAAGAGCAGCCAGCACTGCGCATACCAGCAACATCATGCACAGGCTAGGCGGATAAAGCAGCAAATTGGAAAAAGGTATTTGAGAGAGCAATGTTTGATTATTTCTGGACAGCGACGAGTTGCTGCACGCTGGCAATGACATCTTCCAGCGCGGGCCAGTGACCATTTTGCCCCAAATTGACGCTATTGGGTGTCCACGGTCCTGTTCTTGCCGGGTCTGTGACGCCAAACAAGGTTAATTGCTCAGCCCCGACTGCAGCACAGATATGAGACACGCCTGAGTCATTGCAAATGACAAGTTTTGCAACATGTGCCAGTGCAGCAAAGGACCCTAATCCGAGCGGGGCAAGCAGCTGGGCAGAAGGCGCAGCCTGAAGCGCTGCAGCTTGTTCCGCAGGAGGCGGGCACATGACCACGCGCAAACCTGTTTTTTGCAGATGCTTTGTTAATTCATCAAAGTGTTGCCAGACTTTAATCTGACCTTTATGCAGCCCAACAGCTGTAGGGGCGATTAATACAAAGGCTTTTGGTTTAAGGCCTGCCTGCTCCATCGCCTGTTGCGCACCCAGAAGGTGATCGTGCGTGAGTGGCAAGCTAGGTCGTACCGGGATTTCCAGTGATTGACTGGAGTAACCCCAGTTTGTTAAGGACTGTTCAGTCAGATTGAACCAGGAGCGAACAGCATGTGGCCGGGGTTGAGGCTTATTAAAGGCCCAGCGCAGTAGCAGGCTGCGACCATCATCTTTGTAACCTGCACTTTGAAATCCTGCGAGCTTCAGCAGTAGGGCGCTTGAGAGTGAATCGGGCAGGATGATGGCTTTTTGATATTCTGGGTGTAATCGGTGCCATGCTCTCAGGGTGCTTAAGTCTGCGCCGAATTTTCCTGTTATAGGTATAAAACTATCAAGTTTCAACCCCGCCAAGAGATCCTTTGCCCAAGGCCTCGCACAAACAGCGATGGGTACGCCCAGACTCAGGATCCGTTCAAGCGCAGCCAGGCACATACATACATCGCCAACCCAGTTAGGCAGGCGAATCAGGATAGGTGAAGGGGTGGAGGCAGTTTGTTCAGCTTTCATCTGACCGCAAGAATACGACATAGCAGGACTTATCCCAAGTCCGATAAGGGGAAAATTCACTCAAGAGGTAAAATCTCAGCTTCATTTGATCTCGAGCCTGACCTTGAATTCGTCTCAAAGCAATTCCCAGGTGACCATGTCGCCCTTGAACCTGAACCTCTGGCACCGCATTTATTCGCGTGTCGGGTCCTACTGGAAAGGTCTGGCGCTCGCTGTCCTGTTCATGGCAGGCGCTGCAGCGACTCAGCCTACGCTGGCTGTCGCAATGAAGCCGCTTCTGGACGAGGGCTTCTCAGGCGCAAAACCAGAATACGTCTGGCAGGTGCCATTAGCGATTATCGGGTTGATTTTCCTGCGAGGTGTGTGTAACTTTTTCAGTGACTACCTGTTGGCCTGGGTCGCCAACAATGTGTTGCTCGGTGTGCGTGGTGAAATGTTTAACAAATTGTTAAGCATGCCTGATAGCGAGTTTAAAAAAGGCGACACAGGTCGTTTGCTGAACCGTTTTACGGTTGATGCCGGTTACATGACTGGCTACGCGACCGATGTGCTGACTGTGTTGGTACGCGAGTCGCTAGTTGTATTTGCGATGATTTGTGTGTTGCTCTACATGTCCTGGGAGTTGACGCTCATTATCCTGGTAACGCTGCCAATTTCAGTATTGATTTCGCGCTCGTTTATTAAACGTCTGCGCCGAATCAACCGGGATATGGTCAATATGAATGCCGAGCTCACCCGCGTCGTAGGCGAGGGCATTGACGGTCAGCGTGTAATCAAGCTGTTTGATGGCTACGCGTTTGAGCGTAAACGTTTTGCTTATGTGAGCGGGCGTCTGCGTCGCTTTGATATGCGCGCGGCAACGGCTGATGCTGCGATGACCCCGATTACCCAGGTCGTTACTGCTGTGGCCGTCGCATGTGTGATTGCTGTCGCTTTGAGTCAGGCTAATGCAGGAACATTAACCGTGGGAAGTTTCGCTGCCTTTATGGCGGCACTGGCCCAGATTTTTGATCCGATCAAACGATTGACCAAAGTCGCAGGCCGCATGCAGAAAATGCTGGTTTCAGCGGAAAGTGTCTTTATATTGATTGATCAGCCTTCTGAGACGGAGCACGGTAAAGAAAAACTACCTGGTCGAGCAAAAGGACTGGTTCAGTTCAACGCCGTTTCACATCGTTTTGCAGACGGACAAGTCGATACACTGAGTCAGGTATCGATCCACGCGGAGCCTGGCCAGACAGTCGCGCTGGTCGGACGCTCCGGCAGCGGTAAGACCACGCTTGTCAATATGTTGCCCAGGTTTGTTTCACCCACAGAAGGCACTGTACTGATCGACGGCCACGATATACAAATGCTGTCACTTAAAAATCTGCGTGAACAGCTTTCTCTCGTCAGTCAGGATGTTGTCTTGTTTGATGACACGATCGCCGTGAACGTCGGTTATGGTGCGCTGCATGATGCGTCCGAAGATGAAATTCGTCGTGCGCTGAAAGCCGCGAATTTGCTTGAATTCGTCGACAGCCTGCCTCTGGGCCTGCAAACACAGGTAGGTGAAAACGCAACACGACTGTCAGGTGGGCAGCGTCAGCGTCTGGCTATCGCCCGTGCGCTGATTAAGGATGCACCTATTCTGATTCTGGACGAAGCAACCTCCGCGCTGGATAATGAATCCGAGCGCCAGGTTCAGGCCTCTCTGGAAATTCTGATGCAGGGACGTACGACCCTGGTCATCGCTCACCGACTCTCAACAATCCTGAATGCTGACAAAATCATTGTGATGGATCACGGACGTGTGGTGGAGCAGGGTTCTCACACAGAGTTACTTGCTCTGGGTGGAGCGTACTCTGCACTGTATCAAATGCAGTTCCGTGATGAATAGCCTGATTAAAAAATAACCTGACGCAACATAGTCTGACGCAACATAGTCTGACGCAACGTAGCCTGATTTAATGATGTCAGTTTCAGTGATGTACGTTTTATAAAATCTTACATGCTTCATGAAACAAGCGACTTAAAGCTTTCACTTTAAGTCGCTTGTTTGATTTACAACATGCGTTCGGTTCTTACCAGGGCTAATCAGTGCAGGTCAAATCGATCAAGATTCATGACCTTGTTCCAGACGGCAACAAAGTCCCGCACAAATGTCTGCTGCGCATCGCTAGACGCGTAGACCTCTGCAACAGCACGCAGCTGTGCGTTTGATCCAAAGACCAGATCAACCGTTGTAGCTGTCCATTTCAAAGCTTGTGTTTTCCGGTCACGCCCCTCGATTACTTCGTGATCTGACGCGGATTTCTGCCAGGTTGTCTGCATGTCCAGAAGATTGACAAAAAAATCATTCGACAACATTCCTGGGCGCTTGGTGAAGACACCATGCGCAGATTGCCCTGTATTTGTATTGAGGACACGCATGCCGCCTATCAGCACCGTCATCTCTGGTGCAGTTAGAGTTAACAGATTGGCACGATCCAGCAGCAACGCGGTCGCGACATCCGCGTGCGCTGGACTCAGGTAGTTACGAAATCCGTCAGCTTTTGGCTCGAGTACGGCAAAAGACTCCACATCGGTCTGTGCTTGAGATGCATCCATACGCCCGGGGGCGAAAGGTGTCTTGACCTCACAGCCAGCGAGCTTGGCTGCCTGTTCGATTGCGGCACAGCCACCGAGCACGATCAAGTCAGCGAGGGAGACTTTTTTTCCACCTGATTGACTGGCATTGAAGTCTTTCTGGATTGACTCCAGTACGGGGATGATCTTGGCCAGTTCCGCAGGTTGATTCACCGGCCAGTCTTTTTGTGGGGCAAGACGGATACGGCTGCCGTTTGCGCCGCCGCGTTTGTCACTTGCTCGAAAGCTTGACGCTGATGCCCAGGCTGTCGTGACGAGTTGAGATACGGAAAGTCCAGAGCCAAGAATCTTTGCTTTGAGCGAAGCGATGTCCTGTTCGCCAATCAACGGATGATCCAGCCCAGGAATTGGATCCTGCCAGATCAGGGTTTCTTTTGGAACAAGTGGACCCAGATAACGCGAAACGGGGCCCATATCCCGGTGAGTCAGCTTAAACCATGCTCGTGCAAACGCGTCAGCGAGTGCCTGAGGATTCTCCATGAAATGTCTGGAGATTTTTTCGTAAACCGGGTCCATCCTCAGTGCGAGGTCGGCAGTTGTCATCATAGGTGCATGCCGTTTGTTCGGGTCATGGGCATCCGGGACCGTATTCTTGGCCGAGGCATCTTTGGGCGTCCACTGATGGGCACCCGCCGGACTTTTAGTCAGCTCCCATTCGTAGCCAAACAGATTTTCAAAATAGTTGTTGTCCCACTGGATTGGGTTTTTAGTCCAGGCGCCTTCGATACCGCTGCTGATCGTATCGACGCCATGGCCACTGCCAAAGCTGTTTTTCCAGCCAAGGCCTTGTTCTTCGATCGGAGCACCCTCTGGGGCGGGACCGACATATTTGCCTGGATCGGCTGCGCCATGGCATTTACCGAATGTGTGACCACCCGCTACGAGCGCAACGGTTTCTTCGTCATTCATCGCCATACGGGCAAATGTTTCCCGTATATCGCGACCGGAGGCAACAGGATCTGGTTTGCCATTCGGGCCTTCAGGGTTGACATAGATCAGACCCATCTGCACTGCCGCGAGGGGGTTTTCCAGCTCACGATCGCCGGTATAACGCTCGTCACCCAGCCAGCTTGATTCTGGACCCCAGTATGTTTCTTCTGGCTCCCAAATGTCTTCACGTCCGCCTGCGAACCCAAATGTTTTGAGTCCCATTGACTCCAGTGCGACGTTGCCAGTCAGGATGATGAGATCAGCCCAGGAAATTTTACGGCCATATTTTTGCTTGATCGGCCAGATCAGACGACGCGCTTTGTCCAGACTGACGTTATCAGGCCAGCTGTTCAGTGGTGCAAAACGTTGCGCACCAGCGCCTGCGCCGCCACGACCGTCGGCAATCCGGTACGTGCCCGCGCTATGCCAGGCCATACGAATAAAAAATGGACCATAGTGTCCGTAGTCCGCTGGCCACCAGTCCTGCGAGTCGGTCATTAGGGCGTGCAGGTCTTTGATCACGGCATTCAGATCGAGAGACTTGAATTCCTCAGCGTAATTAAAATTTTTCTCCATCGGGTTCGGGAGAGGAGAATTTTGATTGAGGATTTTCAGGTTGAGCTGGTTAGGCCACCAGCTTGCGTTCGATTGCGCACCCGCCAGCATGTTTTGTTTCGTGTCGCCAGAAAAGGGGCATTTGGATTCGTTCGTCATGATTTGTCCTTTGTTGAGTACAAATTGCGGTAATGGTTGACTGGAATCTGGTTTGGCATTGATTGATTGTCTAATTAACAATTATTAAATAATTAGAAACTAATCTTTGATTACTATCTATGCGGGTTTTTTTTAACATAAACAGCGCCGCGGATCAGGTAATCATTCGTGAAACACAGAATTGAGCTTAGTTGGTTTTACGAATATAAAAATAAATCATTTAAATTTATTTTTATATTACTGGTTGTCGCGCTGAATGGACTGGTGGGGCAGAGCGCTTACGCGGTATGTGTTGCTAATACTTCTGCCACTAGTAACTGTTCATACCTGGAGGTATCGGGCACTAATTTAACAGTGAATGTTAACTCAGGGGTGACGTTAGGTGGGGCGTTGCCAAGCAATACAGGCTTCAATAATACTATTACAGCGGCAGGTACGCGTTCCATAATTTTTGGCACAATAGAGTGGTCTGGTTTTGCTGTTAAGAATGACGGGGTGATCGACAGTCTGATCATCAGTCCAACAGGAGCGTTACGTGGGCATGATACGACCATCGTTAATGGAGGGACAATTACATCGCTTGTGAATCAAAATCAATTGTGGAGTGATACTGATTACGGTAACGGCTCTATGAATAATCTCGGTCCTATCGGAACATTTACGAACACCGGGACGGTAACAGGTAAGATTTTCAATAGTTATAACGGTGACCCTACCCCCCCTGTTTTTGGAACAATTGGAACGATTAATAATCTTCAGGGGCAGAGTGGATCACTACTGTACGATGGCACCCTGCCTACTCGTTACAACATCATTATTTTCAGCACGACCAATTACGGCAAGTTAATTGCATCTGGAATTGGTGGTTCGATGATTTTTGGCATTTACGGTGGCGGGGTATTCGGGGTGACCGCATCTGGCGCGGCATCTGAGGTGGCTGCATCTACTGTTACCTCCTACATTTATAGAAGTGTGCTCGTGAGCGATGGGCCCGAGTCATTTACTGGACATTTAACAGGACTGACTGGTACCTACGGCATATATTCTTATTCACTTGTTTTGAGCACAGGTTCAACGGACACTTGGGATCTTGTAGTTACTCTCACGCCAACTACACCAACCGACAGTTCCACAACATCCACAACATCCACAACATCCGCAACACCCGCAGCACAAACCAGCATGTCAGCGGGTGGCACAACATCACTTGCCAGCATCGGTACGACCACTGCCCCAGTATTCGCCGGTGGCACACTAACACTGTCCCCTGGCAATCAATCCGGCCTGAATTTCCTCGTTACAAGTGCCGGTGGCACCATTACCGCACCGTCAACAGGTACTGCTACCTTATCCGGTGTGTTTTCCGGTCCTGGTGGTCTGACGTTTAATGGCTCAGGCACTACAGTACTCAGTGGTAACAATACATTTGCCGGCGGCACGAATATCGCGTCTGGCACGTTATCCATATCCGGTAATTCAGCAACTGGTACAGGTCCTGTCACGGTAGGCGCAGGGGGACAACTCAGTGGTACGGGCACGATTTCAGGTGCATTAACCGTTGCCGGTATTCTTAAACCGGGCAATTCGCCCGGCTATCTGACCACCATGTCTACCGTCACGATGAACAACGGCTCGACTTATCTGCAAGATATTGCCGGCAAGCTACAAGCTGATTCTGCCACGCCTGTTGGTGCGACGGGTTACTACTCCTTCATGCTTGTAGCGGGGGGGGCGTTTGTGATTAATCCTGGCGCAATTCTTTCTCCACGCCTATCCAATCTTTTTAGTTCGTCAGAGTCCGGTTATGGCAGCGCACCTTACACGCCCGTCCTCGGTGATCGCTTTCGCATTGTGACTGCCGATGGTGGTATTACTGGAAAATTCTCCTCTATCCTCCAGCCAGCCGAAATGACTGCAGGGACCCAATTTATCTCTTTCTACAACATGGCGGGTAGTAACAGCATTGATCTGTCTGTGATTCCTACTTCATACCAAGCAAGCTTGTCATCGACGAATGCCAATACGGGTTCGGTTGCTGGTGTGCTCGACAAAATTGTCATGGTAAATCAGAGTGGGCTATCCACGAGTACACAAGAGCAGTTGTTGTATTCAGCCGCAGGGCAAAATGCATCAGGCCTTGCTTCTTATGTTCAGGGGCTTGCTGGAGAGGTTTATGCTGCGACGGTTGCTGTGGTGTCTCAAGCAACACTGCGTCTGCAAGAGGCCGTGCTGTCCAGGTTGAGTGATTTGGCGCCGATGCTAGCAGGCGTGACTAATACAGTGTCGCCTGCCGGTGTTGCGACATCGATGTCAGGTATTGCCCCAGGCCCTGGCGTGAGTTCGAATCCCGGAATTAATCCTTTTTCTACGCCTACTCATGCGAGTTTAAATAGCGGCTCGGTCTGGGGTGAAATTGCATATCAACGCGGTAATCGCGCAAGTGATGATCAGGCGAGTGGTTTTAGTAGCAATCTTTATCAGATGGTCTTAGGGGGCGATGCTTACTCCGAGCATGGCAGAAAGTTTGGTGGCGGTTTAGCGCTCTCTAATACCAATGTGACGGCGAACCAGGGTGCAGGCACCGTGCAGCAAGCCTCGCTCTTTTTGTATGGAAAATTACCTGTAGATCTCTTTGTCATTGACGGCATGGCGAGCTTTGGTTTGAATACAACCAGTACCAATCGCGGAGATGTGACTGGATATTCGGGCGGGTTCAATCAGAAAAACATCAGCGGTAATGATGCCTTAATCAGTCTTGGCGTCAGTCGTGCGTTCGATATGGATGCCTTTCGCGTGACACCTTACGTGCGGGCAACCTGGCAAATGGTCAATCAATCTTCGTTTAACGAAGGCGCATCGCCTGCTGCGCTGAGCGTGGATAGTTTCAATGGCAATGGCGTACGCGGCGTGGTTGGTGTCGCGCTTGGCTCTAAAACGATGAATCCGCTGGACGAAATATTCACTTACCGAGTGAATATTGGGATCGGTATGGACTCGTCTTCATTGATGAATCCTACCTTGAATGCCTCACTGGCCGGGATGCCAACTACGATTACAACGCCAAGAGCTGGTTTAACTTTTGCGCAAGCAGGCCTATTCGGTACGGTCAAGTTCGCTGACAACGCCTACGCTTTCGCAGGCGTTGGAGGAGAGTTTCGAAATGGTTCCACGCTCGCCAGTGTGAATGCTGGGTTGAGGATTTTGTTTTAAGTCAAAACAATGTCGTACTGCTCTTGCGTATAGCCCGTTGCGACTTCTAACGAAATCTTTTTACCTACAAAATCCCCCAGCATCGCCAGGTGCTGACTTTCTTCTTCAAGAAATAAATCCACGACAGCTTGTGAGGCGAGGATACGGAATTCTTTTGGATTGAATTGACGTGCCTCACGCAAGATCTCGCGCAGAATTTCGTAGGCGATACTGCGGCTCGTTCGCACGTTGCCACGGCTCTGGCAGGTCGGGCAGGGCTCGCATAGCTGGTGTGCCAAT
>JAUSCY010000092.1 GCA_030650995.1 Sheuella sp.
CATGCTGGTTGATTGCGGCTTTCACAGCGCCATAGGGCGGGTTGCGCACACTGGCTTTCATACCAGCAGTCGAGGTGATGTGAATAATACTGCCACCCTGTTTTTCTAAATAAGGGTAGGCTGCATGACAGGCTCTGATCGTGGCCATCAAATCAACCTGTATACCCAGACCCCAGCCCAGTTCGTCATCAGACCGACCGAAACCCGAGGCATTGTTCACTAGAATGTCGATGCCGCCAAGATCACTTGCCGCCATTTCGACCCATTGCTTAATGTCTGTTTCTTCTGCCAGATCGCAGGCATGCGCACTGACGGTATGTCCGTATGTACAAAGTTTATTAGCCGCCTCTTGCAAGGGGCCATCCGTGCGCGCACAAATCGCAACATGTGCGCCGGCATGCGCAAAGGTTTGCGCTATTGCAAAGCCAATACCACGGCTTGATCCTGCGATTAGCGCGCGTTTACCTGTTAGATCGATTTGCATAGCTATCTCCTTATTTTTATTTATGAATATTGTTGCTTACAAAGAAACCAGGAAGGTGAGTACCTACTTTGTACTGTGATTAAACTGCACCGTGCATACGTTCGGATGCTTCTTCATCCATTTTTGATGCAAGAATCGCAGCATCTTTCTCTGACAGAAGCTCTCCCTCTGACTTGGCAATTACAGCAGCTGCAATCGAGTTGCCGACTGCATTCGTGGCCGAGCGGCCCATATCAAGAAAAGTATCGACACCAAGAATCAGCAGCAATCCTGCCTCGGGGATATTGAACTGATTGAGCGTGGCAGCGATCACTACCAAAGATGCGCGTGGGACACCAGCCATGCCTTTGGATGTCAGCATGAGGATGAGGAGCATGGTGATTTGGGTTCCCAAATCAAGATGAATTCCATAGGCTTGGGCAATGAACAGGGTTGCAAACGTACAGTACATCATGGATCCATCTAGGTTAAATGAGTAACCCATTGGCATGACAAAGCTCGAAATTTTCCGACTGACGCCGAACCGATCCAGCGCAATCAGAATTTTCGGATAGGCAGCTTCGGAACTAGCTGTTGCGAAAGAAATCAGGAAGGGCTCTCTGACATTTTTCAATAGGGTTTTGATCCGCTTGCCTAGAAATAAATAGCCAGCAAAAATTATTACACACCACAGGAGGACCAAGCCGATGTAAAAATCGACCATAAAAATTGCAAATTTTGCCAGAATCCCTATGCCATTTTCTGCGACGTTCGCAGCCATCGCTGCAAGCACGGCAACTGGCGCAAACTTCATGACATAACCGGTGATTTTGAGCATAATGTGGGAGAGGTCGTCGATCGAAGCGAGCAGGTTTTTACTTCTCTCTCCAATGGCTGACATCGCCACACCAAAAAACAATGAAAATACTACGATCTGCAAGATTTCATTTTTAGCCATCGATGACACAACGGAGTCGGGTATCAGATGATTCAGAAAGTCT
Organism: Sheuella sp.; assembly: GCA_030650995.1. Taxonomy (GTDB): domain Bacteria; phylum Pseudomonadota; class Gammaproteobacteria; order Burkholderiales; family Burkholderiaceae_B; genus Zwartia. Next base: position 1,465 of record JAUSCY010000092.1, read on the forward strand.
TTCAAATTAAAACTAGATACAACTAAATTGGTTGAGGCACCTGCTTCAGGAAGTGCCAGATTAATGTGTTGGCCAGGCTGCATTAAGTTAGAGAGTATCAGTCCCAGGAGCAGTGACAGGAGCGATGCAGTAAAAAACCAAATGAGTGACTTCGCAAACACACGTCCAACCGAGCTCGCATCTCCCATATGCGCAATACCGACCACTAATGTTGAGAACACTAGCGGTGCGATGATCATCTTGATCAGTCTTAAGAAGGCGTCAGAGATTAAAGAGAAATAGCCCGCAATATTGATAGCGGTTTCTGGTGTATTCGATTGTGTATTGATTAAATAACCAATAAATATACCTATAACCATCGCATAGACGATGATCATAGGTGATGTGGATTTATCTTTGACTTTATTTTGGTTTGGGTGTGACATGAGTATTTTAAAAGTGTGATGCGAAGAGTTTGTTCTTTGTAACATAGCGGCGTACCAGTGTTTTCAACTATTGTGAGTCGGCTCGCCATCCTTTAAAGTACGTGTGATCATTTATATCAATAATAAAGTCGAGGATACAAGGATGAGCGCTATTTATAGAGTAGGAAATTGCTCAGGGTTTTCAGGCGATCGCGTTGATGCGGCCGTTCCGGTTGTAGACACATTGATTGCCTTAGGTGGTCCCTGCGCTATATTTTTTGAAACGCTGGGGGAGCGCACAGTCGCCCTGGCGCAACTTGAAAAGCGGCGCGATCCTGACCGAGGCTATGAGCCTATGCTTGAAAGACTGATAGAGCCAGTTTTGGTGCGTTGCGCAAAACATGGCATACCGATCATTGGTAACTTTGGCGCTGCGAATCCTGCCGGTGCAGCAAAAGTGATTGCCAGACTGGCCAGACGTTTAGGATTGCCAGATTTGAAGATAGGTGTTGTGCATGGTGATGACGTTCGTGATCGACTGAATCTTGAAACGCACGAGGTGTATGAGGCTGATACAGGACTTGATATGGGTGGGGGTGAAGTTGTTTCAGCTAACGCCTATCTCGATGCAAAACCAATTGTCGATGCGTTGAAAGCGGGTGCTCAAATAGTGGTGACAGGACGAACAGGTGACCCTTCATTGTGCCTCGCACCATTGATTCATCATTTTGGGTGGGCCTATGATGATTGGGAAAAAATGGCCGTCGGAGCAACGGCTGGTCATTTGCTGGAGTGTGGTGCTCAGCTGACAGGTGGCTATTACTATGACCCTGGGTATAAGGATATACCTGATCCCGCCAATATTGGTTTCCCGATCGCAGAAATTACTGCTGAGGGTGGGCTCGTCGTGACTAAGGCAACCAGTACTGGCGGCCTGGTCAATGCACAAATCGTAAAAGAACAACTCCTGTATGAGATCCATGATCCCAGACACTACATTACTCCCGATGTGATTCTGGATTTTTCAGGAGTGACAGTGACTGAAATCGGAAAAGACCGGGTTGAAGTTAAGGGATTCAAAGGAAGTCCTGCACCAACAACTATCAAGGCTACTGTCTGTTTTGATGGTGGGTGGTTAGGAGAGGGCGAGATTTCTTATGCGGGCCCAAATTGTCGTGCACGTGCCCGCGCAGCAGCAGATGTTTTGCTTGAGCGTTTAAAAATTCGCAAACTCGATGTTCAGGCACGTATTGATCTAATTGGTGTGTCCAGTGTGCACGACGGAGATAGCGGTGATAAGTGGCGAAGTTCTGTACAAGAACCGGATGATATACGTGTGCGGCTCGCTGTTTCGGCGAGGACGCAGGATGATGCCGATCAGGCCGCTCGTGAGGCTTTGGCTCTGTATTGTTGCGGGCCAGCCGGTGGAGGGGGGGTCAGGTGGCGCACTACACCACGTATTCGTACACAGTCTTATCTTATGCTTCCCACTGATCTCGCACCTGGTTTTTCGCTGCATGTTGCAAAGGAGCTTGCGTAATGTCTAACAACAATCAGAGAAATAAGGCAGCAATAAATACTTCAGGTACAAACACCGATTCTCTTGTCTCGGTCCCACTGCACAGCGTTGCGCATGGTCGTGCGGGGGATAAAGGCAATCGGCTCAACGTCAGTATTATGCCGTACGACCCTGCATGTTTTAGTTTGCTCGCAGAGCAGTTAACTGAATCACATGTACTCGCCTCCTACGCACATCGTGGCGCAACTTCAGTCAAGCGATACGATTTGCCACTCTTGCCTGCGATGAATTTCGTCATTGACGATGTGCTTGAGGGAGGAGTAAATGGCAGTTTAAATTTGGATGGTCATGGCAAGAGCAATTCATTTATCTTATTGGGAATAACTGTCCGAGTACCCGCTAAATATGTGCGTCAACCTGCCTGAGTACTGAGTAGTCTTTAACCTGAGAAAATTAAAAATGGGAGACAACCTTATGTTGATTACTAAAAGAAAACTGCTTCAGTTTATTGCCCTGTCACTTACAGCTGCTGCTGGAATAATTGCTACGCCTTTACATGCCCAAACAAGCAAGTGGCCTGAAAAGGCTGTGCGTATTATTGTTCCTGCACCACCAGGCAGTGCACCAGATGCGTTGGTGCGGATGTTTGCTCAAAAAATGTCTGAAGACTGGAAGCAAGCGGTAACGGTTGAAAACGTAGTCGGTGCGTCCGGTAATATAGGTACGGATCGTGTAGCGAAAGCAACACCAGATGGATATACTTTGCTTTTCAACACGCTGGGTCCTATTGCCGTGAATTACGCATTATTTAAGGGCAAACTACCCTATGACCCGGTGAAAGATCTTGCACCAATTAGTTTGGTCGCAAAAATGCCAAATTTCTTTACCGTTAGTTCATCATTACCTATTAAAAATATGCAAGAACTGATAGCTCTGGCAAAAAAAGAGCCCGGTAAGATTCGTTACGGAACGGCAGGACCAGGAACGACGCAGCATCTGTCCGGCGAATTGTTGAATTTACGTGCTGGTATCAAAATGACAAGTGTTCCGTACAAGTCCAGCGCACAAATGACAACCGACGGGATTGGCGGACAAATTGAGTTGCTAATTCACAATGCTCCGGTATTGTTGCCCCACATGAAAGCAGGGACGCTGCGTCCCTTAGCCATTACGAGCAGTGAACGAAGTCCTTCTGCTCCGGGTGTACCAACCATGGCCGAAGCAGGTATTGCTGATTTTGAAATTACAGCCTGGTTTGGTTTTATGGCGCCAGCAGGTACTCCTAAACCCATTGTTGACAAAATATCAAAAGAGGTCGGCCGTATCATTGCAATGCCTGAAGTCAGAGATCGTATTCTTGCGCAGGCTAGTGTTCCGATTTCAAATACGCCAGAAGAATATGCAGCTTTTATTCAGGCTGAAACGAAAAAATGGGCAGAGGTAATCAAGCAGGCTAATATTAAAGCGGATGAGTAAATCAACTGAACCGATTAGCTAATCAGTAATAAAAAAAACATGACTGCCTGGCAGTCATGTTTTTTTAATACTTCAATGCATTACAACGCAGCGACTGTTTCGTCTTTTGCTGTTTCGTTCATGCCCTCTTTTACTTTACGCTTGAAAATACCGCGACCTTCGATCAGGTTAAAGTTTTCAAGATTTCCGCCTGACTTGAAGTGATCCAGGAATAGTTGGCCGACAGCATAAGTAATACCTGCCGAGGTTGCAGCTAAAGCTGTACCAGAAAGCAACCAGCCAATACCAGGGACAAGTTTGAAAGTTGTTGATGCAACAACAGGAGCGAGCATTGTTGCACCTAGACTTCCAATCAGACTAATAACGATTGGACGTGCCAACGATTTTTTGAACGGAATGCCATATACCGAGCAAAGCTCGTTAATCATCTTTAGTTGAACGCCTGTGATCGCTACCAAATCAAGGCCTGGGATTGGTAGCATGCCAGCACCTGCAGACCAAGCGACGTTGTGTATAACAACCTCTTGCGCCTTTGCGAACTGAGCCGCTGTATCAACTGGAGTATCAATTTCAATTGCTGTTACATCGATTGTTGTGTCGGTCATAAATATTTCCTTTTGATCGGTTAGTAAAGTGTCTAGCTAGATGTACTACTGTGAAACAAAACTACCATGCGCACTATGAATAAGTTCAAAATTTTCAAAGGGTTAGCTTAAAAAATCATAGTTATTCATCTAAAGATTACTACTGGTCTACGGGTACAACATTAAGGATTAGCTATTAAAAAGAAATTTAATTTTTATCGTATTGATTATTTAAAGGCTTGTTTGAGTCGCATAAGCTTGCCGATAAGCTGGAACGCTAAAGTTTGCGGTACTTGTGCATAACGCCAGAGTGGATCAACTTTCCAGAACCGATTAATCGAACAGATATAGTCAGTTTCTAGGGCTTCTATCTCATGCCACCAGCCAACCGGCATGTAAAGCGTTTCTCCTTCAGAAAGAATGACTACATGACGATGCTCGAGAGCTTTAGCGAGTTTTGGATATTGCACAAAATCTGGTTGATCGATATAGGGTTGACTGAATGTAGGAGGCATTTTTCCGTTGGAGATTGGAAATGGATAAAGATTTTTTGTCTGCTTCGGACTGAAAAGAGATACGCGTTTTGCACCGCGGAATTGTGAAAGCGTTCCGTCCATACCGTCGTAGTGCAGGGGCTCGAGGTGACCACCAGGACCCACCCAAAGATTCATATCAATTTTTGGATGCTGACGTAAACCTGTGTTTCTTGCGATCAGGTCAAGGCAGGGGCCAACAACAGAGCGTAGTGCGGTATGGCCCATTTCAATCAGAGCCAGATACATGTGATCACGTTTTGCAGAACCATCTTTCAAATGCTCGCAGTATTTCGCTATCGTCATAGACTGCACTTCACAGTAAGATTTCCACTCGGTCTTGGGTCTGGAAAATCTGTCTTCACCATAGATCCGAGTCAGAACTTCAATCTCTCCGACAATTGAAATAAGATTTTCAATGTCTAGTGTTGTCGCATGCTCAAGCGCTCCTGTGATGACAACGGGAGTACTCGTTACTTGAAACTCTCTGCTGAACCGTGCGGGCGTCATATCATGAACAGACACACGGGTTATTTCACCAGTTTCAATCAGTCGGTCAGCAATATTTTTTGCATGTTGAGGCGAATAAAGTTGTGAAGTGGACATATTGATTTCCGACAAAATACCAAAAAAGGAGAACAGGAATTTAAGTGATTTTTAAACAGAAGTGGCTAAATCAAATTCAACTAGCGGCTGTCTGTCGCGTCCGTTTAGAAATGCAGGGCGGCGGTCAATGTGCGCATCTAAAGGTACGTTTGAAACTGCGTTGTAGGTGAGTATCGCGATTCGCCTCTGAAATGGGGAAATGTTCTGAGGGGACGCATGAACGAGATTGCCATCAAACCAGACTGCGGTTCCTTTTTTACCTATCGCAGAGAACAGGCCGCCCTTGTCAACGAGTGAGGTAATCTGTGATTCGCTCACCTGATAAGTCAAAGACGAACTCACATTACCTTCCCAGCCTTCAGGGGCATCGATGGCTTTATCCGAGTCAATGCATCCTGCCTGATGGGAGCCAGGTATGAAGTAAAGTGGCCCGTTGAACTCTGTGATGTCATCCAGAAAAATCATGACGCTCACAATGGCGTTAGTAGGAACCTTATCCTCATTACGCCAGTAGATATAGTCTTGATGCCAAGGCCAAAGTTCGCCTGAAAAAGCTTGTTTCAGATTAACCTTAAGTTGGTGAATATAGACATCATCGTTAAGAATCTGACGAGCCGGCCCGAGTAGTTCTGGTTTTCGGATCAATGCGTTGTAAGTGTCATCGTAAAGATGGCATCCATGAAAAGCCCTGTAGATTTTTCCCTCATTTTCCAATACATGTCCTGGTTTTGGTGTTTTGGAAAAATCATTTAAACAATCAACTAGTCTTTGAATTTCTTCCAGCGAAATAAGGTTAGGCTGAACAAGGAAGCCATTTTCAAGGTATGAATTAAGGTCGCTTTTATTTATTTTCATAATGTGTCCTCTCCTGTTGAGTGGTAAATAGGCAAATTTATAGAATGCGTTAAATTTATTTAAGTTCGATGGCGATTTGATCTGCTATTTTTTCAGCAACGATAAAATTTCCATATGGATTCAAGTGTCCGGTATCGATATAGACCTGTCTTTGAACTGAATCGAAAATATGACCTAGGTCGTGAAAGTATTCTGGAGAGGATGCTGAAGCAACATGTGTATAAAATTTATTTTGTACTCCACCCATGGGCGGACTGCTGTTTTTAAACTCTTGCTCTGTCGGCGTCATTTTTTTATTACCCCAGGATAGGCAGGGTTGAATGAAATTTAAGAATTTCACCCCTTCGGATTCACAACAAGCGTGGGCGAGCCTGGATAGTCGTAAATAATCTTCTGCACAGGCTATTGCTATCTTGTCAGTATCGCTATGTGAAATTTCTTCAATAATTTCAGGAACAAATGACTGGTTGACTGTTGGATCAGATTTCAGAAGACTGTTTAATACGTTTCGAATTTTTTTTGAATTTAAAAGCTTTGATATTCTCACTAATGCGCCGTTAATCGTGATCCATATTGCGCGCTTCCAGGCCGCGGATGAGTCAAACTGTAGACCCAGTTGCATACCGTGTTCTATATGTCTGGTACTCATTCCTGGGTAGGTTTTAAAGATTTTTGATTTTTTTTCATCGTTCAGTAAAGTGCGAATAGCTGACTGGTTAAACACGCAATTCCAACCTGTATAAAACACTACGTAATCAGGTGGCGTACATAATTCATCAGCCGTGAGCATATTGAACGAGTCTTGCGATGTCATTCCCAATATGCCCCGATTGATACAGACAGTCTCTATCCTGTGTTTAAGTAAAAGGATTTGTTCAACAAGAGAGGGAATGGTGAAAGCGGGTAGGCGGGAACCTGTTCCCATAATGGTCGAACCACCAAAAAATGTAATCACCTTTTTTTTCGTTGCTCGTGCGTTGTCTCTTCTTTGCTGGGTGTTGTCATCACTCACCCTGTTTTTGGTAATTCCATCGCTATCGGTCATAAACAGATCGATATCTCCAGCTCCCAGTTCGTCAACATCGATTAAGACTTGTTGATCGGCAGCCAGTCTTGTTCCATAGTATGGATTAGGCTTGAATACGGAACGTGCGAGTAAAACGTTGTCTATGAGTCGTTCGTTGGTGATACTTCTTATTTTTTCAACAGGTAGAGTGTTTGCAATAGACAGCACATCTTCATTAGTCAATCCGGATTCAATAGACGCGCGTAGATCATCCATTAAGGTCAGGCATCCATCAAGTGCTTGTAATCTGTGCATATTCGCTATACTTTGTTAAATATCGGAAAAAAGGTCAACCATGCTAAATACTCTGAGTTCAATCCTGATGCGTATCGTATTTTTTTGTATCTTGACACCAATAGCTATGGTCTTGCGACTATTTGGATATGACCCGTTAAAACTTAGGTCTAATCAATCTGCCAGCCAGTGGTTCAAAAGAAAACAAGTCAAATTTGATACGAATTTTTTTCATAAACAAGGTTAAGTACTTTGAACGGAGTTGCGATGAAATCATTATTAAATTGGATCAAAAATAAACTGGGTGGTTTATTTCCTAAAAAGAAAAAAACAAAAAAACCAGCTAATGCAACATACCCTTTGTGGTGAACAACATTGATTAGTCGAGTTCATAGGCATTTTTATAGTCAAGCTTTAAAGAATTATCTTGGTCTTCTTTACGCATAATTGAATTCCCCACTACCAGGAATTCAATTTCAGTTCCCATCAGGCAGCGAAACGCATCCTCAGGTGTACTAACAATGGGTTCACCGCGCACATTAAATGATGTGTTCACAAGCACTGGACAGCCTGTCAGTTTTTTGAAGGCCGTCAATAAATCAAAATACTTTTTATTTGTTTCCTCATGTACTGTCTGAACGCGTGCTGAGTAATCGACATGCGTCACTGCTGGAATAATGGATCGCGGCACATTCAGTTTGTCAATACCGAATAATTGTTTATCCTCTGTATTTTCCGGCAAACGTTTTGATGCATGTACTCCAGCGACTAAAAGCATGTATGGGCTGTCAGTATCCAGATCAAACCACTGCGCAACGTCTTCTCTCAATACACTCGGTGCGAATGGTCTGAAAGACTCGCGATACTTAACTTTCAAATTCAAAAGCTTTTGAACAGATGGTGAACGCGGGTCGGCAATAATGGAACGCCCTCCTAACGAGCGTGGTCCGAACTCCATTCTTCCCTGGTGCCAGCCAACGGCTTTTCCATCACTTAATGCCTGGGCTGTGAGTGCGATTACTTCATCATATGTGTGCGAAGTAAAGCGCGCTCCTGCAGCAGTTAATCTTTGTTCAATATCTGGTTGCTCATAGGATGGCCCCAAATATCCCCCTTTCATTCCATCTTGGTGGGATAGAGAAAGACTCCGAGGTTTATCTAGCATTAGGTGATACCCAGCTAGTGCCGCACCAATACTTCCACCCGCATCGCCCGCAGCAGGTTGAATCCAGATTTTTTCAAAAATCCCTTCTTTCAGTAATTTCCCGTTTGCGACACAATTAAGTGCAACACCACCTGCCAGACAAAGATTTTTCAATCCAGTGGTCTGGCGGATATTACGTGCAATTTTGATAACGATTTCTTCTGTTACGAGCTGTATGGATGCTGCAAGATCCATTTCTTTTTGTGTCAGCGCTGACTCTTCACTTCTTCTGGGGCCTCCAAACAACGCATCAAAATGATGATTGGTCATCGTGAAACCAGTGCAATAATCAAAATAATGCATGTTCAGTCTGAACGAACCATCATCGCTGATATGAATCAGGTGTTCACGAATCAAATCTGCGTAACGTGGAATGCCGTACGGAGCCAGTCCCATCACTTTATACTCACCTGAATTCACTTTAAATCCGGTGTAATAGGTAATCGCTGAGTAAAGTAATCCAAGCGAGTGAGGAAATTGAATTTCGCTTACAACCTCAATCTTTGAACCTCGGCCAATAGCCAGTGATGTTGTAGTCCACTCACCCACGCCATCCATCGTCAATATTGCGGCCTCTTCAAAAGGCGAAGGAAAAAATGCACTAGCTGCATGGCTGAGATGATGCTCGGAGAACAATAGTTTTGATTTCCACTTAACCGCAGGATCAAGTGTATTTTCCAAGGCACTGACAATGCGTTTCTTTTGAAAAAGCTTGTCCTTTAACCAGATCGGTATCGCCGTGGCAAATGACTCGAATCCATTGGGCGCAAAGGCTAAATAAGTTTGAATCAAACGATTAAATTTGAGTAACGGCTTGTCATAAAAGACAACGTAATCAATATTCTGAGGTCTGCAATTTGCAGCTTCAAGACAGTATTTAATCGCTTGGGCTGGGAAGCTTTGGTCATGTTTGATACGTGTAAATCTTTCTTCTTGTGCCGCAGCAACAATCTCACCATCCACTATCAGGCAAGCGGCCGCGTCGTGATAATAAGCAGAAATTCCGATGATTGTTGTCATATTTTAATGTCCATCATTAGTGAACGAATCGCTATTAACGGACTGAATAGTTTGTAGGTAGTTTGAAATAAGTCTTGCAATTTCGTTGCTGGGTTGCGTCTCCCACATTGCACTGTGCAATGTATTGATATCAACCTGAGTAACTCCGCTATTGGTATGTATAGACCAGTCAAACAGCGATGGATCTTGTGGTTGAGGCTCTAATGCAGCACGCACAAAGATGATCGAAGCCTCACATTTCCTGATTGGATGGCTCGCAGTGAGCTTGGTCGCTCTGATCATTTGTGTAACCGTTCGCTTGAAGGTTTCTAAAGGGGTGGATTCAGGTATCAGTCGATGCAAAGACATTTTTCTGATCATTTCCCTAATGAATGGATCATTATTCAAGTCAATGATCTCATCAGTAATACCAAGGGATTGAGCAGAATTTTCCAGAATATTTTTTGATTGCTCTTCATCCGTAATTTCTTCAGTTTGCATCAGATCTGGTTTTGCAACGGTATCGAGTAGTACAAGCAAGTCGACTTTTTGCGACATAGACTCGAGTTGTACCGCCATTTCCTGTGCGATGGTGCCTCCGAAAGACCAACCCAGTAGATGGTAAGGACCTTCAGGCTGAATTTTCCTGATTGCCTCAACATACTCCTTCGCCATTTCCCATACGTCAGTGTGCGGCACCTCATTATCTTCAAGCCCTTTAGCCTGTAGAGCCCAGACTGGATATTCATCAGGTAAAGCATCTGTAATATTTTGGTAAACGGTGCCTGTGCCTCCACCAGGATGCACACAAAAAATTGGATTTTTTGAACCAGTCTTTCTCAAAGGAAGTAGTGGGTCGTATGTCCAGTTTGATGACTCATCCAGATTTGCTGCGAGCTGCCTTGGTGTAGGATTGTCAAATAGCACTCTCAAATTAAGCTTGATGCCGAGCTTAATTTTTAAATTGCTGACTAATTGCATGGCCAGAAGCGAGTGTCCTCCAATATCAAAGAAGTTATCGTCAATGCCGACAGGATCAGTATTGGTGAGCTCTGCAAACAGGCGGCATAGATAAGCCTCTCGAGCAGATCTCGGTGCGGTATGACTGTGATTGCTTGAAAAGGAGCCAGGTTCAGGGAGCGTGCGTCTGTCTAACTTGCCATTTGGTGTCAGTGGTAAGGCTGTTAGATGAATAAAGTGCGCTGGTACCATGTAATCCGGTAAAGATTGTGCAAGTAATGCGCGCAATCCCAACGGTTCAGGCATTGGTACAGACGCATTCATCACAACATATGCAATCAAACGTTTATTGCCATTAGATGTTGATGAGATCACTGCGACCTGGGCAACATCAGGAATGAGTTTTAGCAAGGCTGCCTCAACCTCTCCAAGCTCAATACGGAAGCCCCGGATTTTGACTTGGTCATCCACTCGACCAGCGTAATAGATTTCTCCATCACTTGATCTATGTGCCAGATCTCCCGTTCGGTACATTCTCGAACCAGGTACTCCAAAAGGATTGGCAATAAATCTTTCTGACGTTAGAGCTGCTCTGTTTAGATAGCCTCTGGCTAGCGATTCACCCGCGATATATAGTTCACCAACCACTCCATCTGGTACCAAGGCAAGCGTTGAGTCGAGTATGTAAATTTGCGTGTTCCATATTGGCTTGCCAATTGGCGGAAATTCATCCCACTGATCTGGATGATTAGACAGGGTGAAGCTACTGACAACATGGGTTTCGGTCGGACCATAATGGTTATACAGAGTTGTTCCGGGGTGATCCAGGAATGTCTGACGAATTTCGGGTGTGATCTGAAGTTGTTCACCTGCCGTAATGATCGTTGCGGGCCACACGGAATGATCATAATTTCTACTTGCTTGTGCCAGATTACTTAAAACGACATATGGCACATGAAGTAAATCGATTTTTCTCTGATCAATATAGTCAAGCATCGCAAGTCCATCTTTACGCGAAGATTCTTCCACCAATACGAGTTTTGCTCCTCTCGTTAATGTCGCGATGATTTCCTGGGCGGAAACGTCAAAGCTGATGGGGGAGTATTGCAATACGCACGCTGGAAGATCTGGAGAGGTAGCGTCTTGCCAGCGGATCAGGTTAGAAAGTGCACCATGTAAAAACCCAACGCCTTTAGGTAGTCCAGTACTTCCTGATGTGTAAATTAAATATGCAAGGTTATCTGTTAAAAGTGGTGCTGCACGATCAACGTCTGAGATCTTTGCGGATGAAAATTCAGATAATTGATCTGAATTTAATATATCAACGATATCGAGTACGGTTAATTTCTGGATAATTGTTGGATCCAATGTCCCCTGGACGGATGATCCAGCTGTAATCAGATGCTTAGTTCTGGAATCCGACACCATGAAGTTCAATCTAGACGCAGGGTAGCTTGAGTCGAGGGGGAGATACGCACCACCTGCTTTCAATACAGCAAGGATAGCAATAATCATTTCAGGAGAACGATCTAGCATGATCGCAACAACTCGATCTGGTCCGATTCCTTTTGAAATTAGGTGACGCGCCAGTCGATTAGAGCTTGCTTCAAGTTCACCATAGCTTATGTGAGTTTCAATTTGACTCTCTGGCCGAACAAAACAAAGAGCAGTTTTTTCAGGTGTTGCTGACGCCTGCATGCTTAATAAATCTGCCAAAGTTAATGCGTTGAGCGCATTATGTATTTTCAGACCACTGGACTGCTCAAGCAATTTTTTGCGTTCGTGAGTGGTTGTATAAGGTAAAGTCGCTAGTGAATCGTTGACGCAAGCAGGGAGCTGGGCCACCATTTCCTGAAGTCGACTGAGAAAATCCTTTGCTTGATGTTGATCAATACGAGACTGGTCAAAGGTCAATCGCATGAGAATTGAAATTCCCGGTACAACAGAAAGAGCGATTGGATAGTGGTTACCATCAATTGCTTGTGCATGACTGACGACAAGGTCTCCAGCTGCCTCTTTAACAGTATTGACAGGATAGTTTTCAAAAACAAACAACGCATCAAATAATGACTCTGATGGAAATCCAGCTAATGATTGAATTTCAGTCAGACCGATATGTTCGTGAGCTTCTTGTTCGATCAGTTCCGATTGTTGTGCGCGTAACCAGTCAGCAAATGAAATGCCTGGAGTTAGATTTAGGTAAACAGGAAGTGTATTGATAAAAAGACCTAGCGCACGATCAATACCGGGCAGCATGCTTGATCGACCATGCCGAACGCTACCAATCACAATTTCATCAAGCCCGCTCATTCTCGCTAATAAAAATGCAAACAGTCCTTGAAATACTGTTGCCTGTGTAACCATGAGTTCGCGAGCTAATCGATTCAGGCTTTCAGAAATACTTTGACTGAGAGTGAGTTGTAATTCTCCCATTCCTGTATCCGGAGTAGGGGGAGATATAAACTCAAGTCTGCTAGGCGATGTCAGTTCGGAGAGGTGTTTTTTCCAATATTGCTGAGCAATTTCTTTATCTTGCGAAGCGATCCAATGGAGGTGCTCTTGCCATGCAAAGGGCTTGTCAAGCAATACGCTCAAGCCACTACGCTCTGCTTCATAGATCGTTGCGAGTTCGCTGCCTAAAAGCGCACTGGACCATCCATCCAAAATTAAATGATGATTACTGAGGAGCAGTGCATGAGAGTTTTCACTTAGTTCACACAAGTAGATTCGGGCTAAAGGACCCGTTTCAAATGAAAATGGATGATCCAGATCATATTCAATAAGCGCTTGTCGTCTCTCTTGGGCCGTACCCTCCAGACAGAGTGATTGCATGCCTAAACCCGTTGTGCGACGAATGATCCCCAACCCAGGAGCTATACCTGCTGGAATTAAGGCGAGACGAAGAATGCTGTGACGGCTGGTGAGTATTGTCCACGCGGCCCACATTGCGTTCAGATTGATCTTTCCTGTCAGTGTAAGTACGATCTGGACGTGATAGGGATCATTAGCCTCTGAGTCGAGAGCAATACTTTCGTACGCAAGGCCTTGTTGGAGTGGTGTAAGAGGTACGATATCCTCTAAGTCCGGGTATAAATTGAACAGAGTGTCTAGTTGCTTCTGATCAATACAGGGCTGAAAAAAGGTTTTTTCAACAGGGATGAGTGGATAATCTGAAGGCGTATGACAGACTTTAAGTGCCCGCATTAGCGAATCCTGAGTCATACGTTTTAGCATCGACTCGAAAGCGCTGACTAACTTATTTATGGCTTGTTCATTGTGAATGAGTTTGCAGTAAGCCACATTAAAGATAAACGCGCCTTCCTGATCGATCATTGCATTGATTTCAATCAAATGCAGGCGTAGACGTTCAGGGGAGTCTCCTGAAGTTGTGAGTCCGTTCTGCGTGAGTCGCCATTGATCATGCTGATTTTTTGAGCTTTCAAACCGGCCCAGATAGTTAAATAAGATCTGTGGCTGGCACGACTTGTCCTGGCTGAGTTGGCTGGTTGAGTCGAGTTGACGCAGTATTCCATAACCCATACCTTTGTCAGGCAGAGTGCGCAAACTTTCCTTGACTCGCTGTATAGCCAGACCCATAGTGCTTGGCGTGATTTCTGATCCAAGATCAGACACATTTAAACGTAATGGGAATGCTGTAGTAAACCAACCGACTGTTCTGGATAAGTCAAAGTCACTTTCTCTTCCGTGACCTTCGAGCATGACCACTGGGTCACCCAGATCGTATTCAAATTGCTCGCGACTCCATTGTGAGAGCGTTAGACCAAGAGACGCCAGCAACACATCATTGACGCCACCGAAATAAATTCCAGGCACGCGCAGAAGTTGTTCTGTGTCAGATGGACTGAGTTTGCCAGTAATTAACGCTGTATGAGCAAGAGTGTTTTGAGCGAAATTAGCGTGGGCGCTATTTGGTAAGTATCGAATATTTTCTAACTGCGAACGCCAGAGAGCCTCTTCATGACGACGTTTGCCGTTCTTACCTTGTTCAGAGAGATATTGGCTCCACGCCACGAGTGACATCGTTTTTGCGTGCAGGTTATTTGACTCACCTGACGTCAATGCATTGAGGTCTTCAATCAGAATTCTCCACGACACACCGTCTACTGAAAAATGGTGAATAGTTAGAACAAGCATTGCGGGAACACCCGTGCGCAACACCCAAAGACCAGACAGCATCTCACCGCGATCCGGCGCTAACGCCATACTCAAATCATTGACTGCTTGAGTGAGTATTTTTTCAGCCTGGTTGTGTTCAAAATCCCTAAGGTCAAGAATCGATAGCACAGGAGCTTGCTGTTGCCACGGATCAATGAGGAATTCCGTTTCTTGATCATATTCAACAGTTCTCATGCGAAGAGCAGGATGTTGGGCAATCAGCTTGTTTAGTATTGCGCTCACTTGTTCAAATGACACGTTTGTTGGTGCATACAAACATGCCGTTTGATTAAATCGACTCAGCGATCCACCCGCATCCAGAAAGTCTCTGTAAATGGGCAAAGCAGTGAAATGTCCCTGTTCGGTCCATTCTACCTGCTCAGTTGCTTGGTGCGTTTCGCGGGCAATAACGGATAATTCTGCTGGAGTTTGGTATTTAAAAATATCTTTCACTGAGATGCTTAAGTCGTGTGATCGTGCACGGCTCACCAGACGAATTGAAAGAATACTATCGCCACCTATCGCAAAAAAGCTATCGTTTGGATTAACGTGTTCAGCGCCAGTTAACGAAGCGAATAATTCACAAAAGATTCGTTCCCGATCATTACGTGGAGCAATGATTGAGGATGTACTTTGTTTAGGTATCGGCTCAGGAAGTTTGCTGCGATCTAGCTTGCCATTAGGGGTTAAAGGCAATTCATCAATGGTGACAAATAGGTTTGGCACCATGTGCTCTGGCAAGGATTCACCAAGGATTTTTTTAATATGTAAATCGTCTTCAAGCTGTTGCCCTGGACTTGGAACCAGATATGCGACTAGACGCATATCACCAGAAATTTTTCTGGCAATAACAGCTGCGTGTGCCAAATGATCGACCTGATTCAATAAGGCCGTCTCAATCTCTCCGAGTTCGATGCGATAACCGCGAATTTTTACTTGATCATCTACGCGCCCAAGATAAATCAGTACGCCATCCTCACGTCGTCTTGCTAAGTCACCCGTGCGATACATGCGTGCGCCGGCTTCACCGAAAGGGCAGGCAATAAAACGTTCTGCGGTTAGCCCTGTTCGACCCAAATAGCCTCGGGCAAGCCCTTCACCACCAATGTAGAGCTCGCCAACAGTTCCATCCGATACGAGTTCAAGGTTAGGATCGAGAAGATATAACTGCGTGTTCCAGATTGGGGTGCCGATTGGTATGACCCCGTCCCTCGAGGTTTTTTCGCTTACCTCATATACACAACATCCAACAACGGTTTCTGTGGGCCCGTATTCGTTAATTAACCTTGTTCCCGGAGCATGCTCACGCCAAAATTCAACAGTTGCAGCCGTCAATTGCTCGCCGCCAATGACGTAAGCATTCGTCTGACTTACTAAGCTTTCGGAGGGCAACAAATGACGAAGTGCATCAAGATGCACAGGCGTTAATTTAACAAGTGAAAAATGTAAATGGCTCTGCAGTTTTTCAGCCAAAGCTTCAATTTCATTATTCTGATCTAAAAAGTGAACCGTTCTTCCTGAGGTCAAAGGCAGCCATAAGCTAGTGATGGTTGCATCAAAGGCGATCGATGTATTGATCGGAGCCCCATTTCCCGTTTTCAGATCGTAGGTATCCATTGCCCAAAGAATATAATTGAGCATGCCGTGATGAGATAGCGCTACACCTTTGGGTAAACCGGTACTACCAGATGTGTAAATAAGATAAGCCAGGTTTTCAGAGTGCAGTGGCGATACTCTTTCGCTATCGTGAACGGGAGTGCTGGAATATTTTCTAATGGCATCCAAGGTCAATCTATCCGACATATCGATCATGTCAGGTATTGTGAAATTAGCTCCGTTTTGAAATGCATTGGAAATTTCAGCTGTACTAATCAATTGCTTGGCATGACTATCGTTCAACATGAATGCCAGACGTTGTGAAGGATAGTCTGTCGCAAGCGGCAAATACGCTGCGCCTGCCCGCATTGTTCCAAGTAGTGCAATGACGAGTTCAGCAGAACGGTCTAGCATGATGCCTACAACGTCATCAGGACCTACACCCTGGGAGATCAAATGCCTGGCCAGCTGATTTGCACGCACATCGAGTTCGCCAAAAGTCATACTGAGTGCGAAGTTGTGATCTCCATAATTCAATGCAATATTTTTAGGCGCTAATCTAAACTGTTCGTCGATCAAATCCATGATCGTTCTTGTGGATTGTTCAGCGAGTACCTTACGTCCGGCACCGCGTTCAAGTAAAGTTTGGCGTTCACTTGATTCAATCAATGGAATTTCTGCAAGAGCCAGGCGGATGATCTCTGGCAGTTTTTGTACAAGGCGAATTAATTGATCCAGAATTTGTTTGGCATTTCGCAGGTCTAATCTTGCCTGATCAAAACCTAAGCGCAAAGTTAAAACATCACCTGTCAGGGCTGACAGTCCGATAGGGTAGTGATTGCCATCTTCACTTTGAGCATTTGTCAGTGTCAGTTGACCGATGGTCGTTGCAGTTTGATCAACAGGGTAGTTTTCGAAGACAAACATGGCTTCGAACAAGGTTGTGCCGCCCATGCCTATGATTTGTTGGATTTCACGTAAGCCAATATGACCATGGATATCCTGATCGGCCATCGCTACTTGCTGCTCTTGAATCCATTCAACTAATAATTGCCCAGGTTTGAGAATGGCGTACATCGGTAATGTGTTGATGAAAAGACCTGCCCCACGCTCGATTCCAGCTAAAGGACTGGAGCGACCATTGCGTACACTTCCGATCACAATGTCGTTGAGTTTGCTTCTGCGGGCGAGTACCAGTGCGAACAGTCCTTGCAGGAGCGATGCTTGAGTCAGACCGTTTTGTCTGGCGACGGCATCTAAAGATTTGGTTGCGGAGTCACTCAGCGCAATCTCTATGTTTTTCATACCGGCCCGCTTTTCTAGGGGGGCTGGCAGATCGAGCCTGCTTGGGGTTGTCAGCTCACTCAAGTACTGTTGCCAGTAATGACGCGCACTGATTAAATCCTGTTGTTCAAGCCATTGAAGATGCTTTTTCCAGTCAAAAGGGTCGTCCAGATTTAATTTGGTTTGATCGCACTCTGCTTGGTAAAGTTTGGCTAACTCACCAGTGAGAATAGGGAGTGACCACCCATCTAAAATCAAGTGATGATTTGAAATGAGAATGGCCCATTCATTTTTACCTAATTCAGCTTCGTAAAGTCTGACGAGTGGCCCCTCGTGGAGCTGAAAAGGCTGAGCGAAATCAATAGATTTAAGTTCATGAAGCCGTTCTTGCGCAGTTCCTGTCAATACAACTGATCGATATTCAACAGCATCTTCATTCAGTACGATGCCTAGTCCACCTGGTAAGTGCGCTGGTGCGATGACGAGTCTCATAACCATATGGCGTTTAATTAACGCACGCCAGGCATTTTGCATTGCTCTGTTATCGAGTTGTCCGGTAAACGTCAGCAATAGATGCACATGATAGGGATCCGTTGCGCCCGTTTCGAGAGACATACTTTCAAAAGCAAGCCCCTGCTGAAGAGAAGTGAGAGGGACAATATTTTCAAAGTCAGGGTAACTGCTAGCTAACGAATTGAGTACTTCTTGATCGATCGACTTTGCTAAGCGATGGTGCTGATGTATCAGTTCAAAATCGGAAAGTGTTCTACGCATGTCGAGCGGATTTTCCAGACAGTGCGTACTCATTGCTAAAAGTATCTGTTGAAAACGATTTGCTAGATCTAAAATCTCATTGGTACTGTGGGCGTATTTGCAAAACGAAATGGAGATGTCCAGACAACCTGCTGGATTGATTGCCGTGTTGACGTCTAGCAGGTGCATTCGCCTGCGATCATGGTCGTCCTGTGCTCCAATCAGTCCGCCTTCAGCCATGCTCCACTGATTATTGTTGGTCGTTGACCGTTCGAATCTTCCGAGATAATTGAATCCGATTTGAGTTGATGGCGCATCTATCGACGCAAGTTGGCTGTTCGGATCGAGGTATTTCAGAATTCCAAAGCCTAGTCCTTTGTCCGGCATGGCACGGAGAACTTCTTTGACGCGTTGAATTGCTGTTCCAAGGTCGTTTGAATTTTCTGTATCCAAGTCACTTATTTTTAATTTGACAGGGAATACCGTGGTCAGCCAGCCTACTGTTCTTGTTAGATCGACATCCAGCTCTCGACCATGGCCTTCTAGGTCAATCACCAGACTACCAGTTGAGTGTTGAAAATTAGAGGTAGACCATTGCGAAATCGAAAATCCAAGCGCAGCTAGGAAAATATCATTCATTCCGCCGTTATAAACAGAGGAGGCTGCAACCAGTCGACTCGTCTGCTCAGCATTTAGCGTGCACTGAAGGGCTTCGGATGCGCCAACAGTATTGTCTTCTTCTTTGAAATGCTGACTGACAGGTATTGTTGATCCATTTTTTACTTGATCTATCCAGAATGCTTCTTCGCTGCGTCGCGTGCCTTGTTGTCCTTGTTCCTGAAGAATCTCCGCCCACGCGCGCAATGACATGCTTGGAGCGGGGAGTTGCTTTTTCTCGAGACCCGTCAGACTTTGAATATCATCAATCAGTACACGCCATGAGACACCGTCTACGGCGAAATGATGAATGATGAGAGCTAGTTGATGCGACCCATCGTGCTGAGTGATCCAGAGCGCGACCATCATCGCTCCCTTTTGAGATGGATCAAGATGCTCGCTTAAAGGTAAAAAGTACTCAACAAGTTTTTCACGCGCAAGAGATGGTTCAAGATTCGCTAAATTTAATTCCAGGATGTTCACTGGGGGCATCTCAGCGACAGCATCAACAATGAGTTGCGAATGATTATTTTTAATGTCGCTGCGCAGCCGAAGCGCTCCATGCGTGGCGCGTAATGTTTCTAGCGCAGATTTGATCAATTCAAAATTGACATGCGGTGGTGCATCCAGCAGAACGGCCTGGTTGAAGCGTTTAAGCGAGCCTTCTAATTTCCAGAACGCATGGAAAACCGGTAACGCAGGAATGATGCCATCTTCTTCCCAGATGATATTTTCTGGTTCTTGAATGATTGGTTGTGCAATCGCAGCAATTGCTTCCGGCGTCTGGTGTGTGAACACATCGCGGACATTAAAGGATAAGCCCTGTGCACGCGCAAGACTGACTAGTCGGATGACAGAAATACTATCTCCACCCACTGAGAAAAAACTATCGTTGGTACCAATATTTTTTTGATTTGTCAGCGATTCAAATAACGCGCATAAGATTCTTTCTGCTGGAGAGCCTGCAGCCTTCTTGTTTTCTGAGCCCGTTTGAAATTGTGGCGAAGGAAGCGCGCGACGATCGAGTTTTCCGTTTGGCGTGAAGGGCAATACTGGAACAGTTACAAAATAGTTTGGCACCATGTATTCAGGAAGGTGTGCCGATAGTTCTTTTATTAGAGTTTCTGTCTCAGGTTCAGATGCATTCTCCCGAATGACCAGATAGGCAACGAGTTTTTGGTCTGATCCGAAATCACGTGCTATCACGGCAACTTGGCTAAGAGAATCGCTCAACTTCAGAAGTGCAGACTCAATTTCTCCAAGTTCGATACGGTAACCGTGAATCTTGACCTGATCATCTGCTCGCCCTAGGAATTCGATCGATCCGTCCAGCCGACGACGCGCCATATCTCCTGTTCGATACATTCTTGCACCTGGGTCGCCAAAAGGGCATGCGACGAAACGCTCCGATGTGAGTCCTGGACGACCTATATAGCCACGCGCTAAACCTTTTCCTGCTATGTATAGTTCACCTTGCAGGCCATTGGCTACCGGTTGGAGTGCTGGGTCAAGTAAATAGACCTGCATGTTTGCAAGAGGTTGACCAATCGTGACAGGTCCTGAGCCAGGCATGCCATCCGTACTAGGATTTAAAGCAGGACTGATCGTCGCACAAACAGTTGCTTCAGTCGGCCCATAGGCATTGAACATTTTTCTATGGGTAGCAAAACGGCCAACAATTTCTGGCGAGCATGCCTCACCCGCAACCACTAGTATTTTTAACGACTTGAGTACTTCCGTATCCAATGCTGAAACCAAAGCCGGAGGAAGAGTCGCATGTGTGACACCAAAAGTCAGAAGGTTTTCTGCCAGACTACCTGCCGCATCTGTGCGTGACGATTGTTCAGGCACAACTAGAGATGCGCCCGAACCAAAGGCAAGCAGCATTTCCCACACACTGGCATCAAATGCCTGTGATGCAAATTGTAAAACTCTGTCTGTTTTGTCGAGCTCAAATATCTTCAGCTGAGCTTGTGCCAGATTAACCGCCGCACCATGCGGTATTCCAACGGCTTTTGGTTGGCCTGTTGAGCCTGAGGTATAGATCAGATAAGCGAGCGTCTGAGGAAATAGCGGGGCCGTTCTGTCTTCATTTGTGATCGCACTGTCTGATTGCATAGACAGTCGAATATTAAGAATTGGATCTTCAAAATCCAACATTTCAGGCAGCACAGTATCGATTGCGGCCTGCAAGCTATCATAAATAGCATCGTGACTGATTACATGTTTGACTTGACTGTCTTTCAGTATAAATTCCAGGCGTGCAGCCGGATAGGCAGGATCAAGCGGCAAATAGGCTGCGCCTGTTTTAAGAACTGCCAGCGTAGACACGACTAATTCTTCAGAGCGTTCCAGCATTAATGCAACGATTTCACCTGGACCGACGCCCTCTGTAATAAGCTGTCGTGCCATCTGATTTGAACGCGCATCAAGTTCACCGTAGCTGAGCTCTGTCATACGGGAATTTTCTTTCGAAACTATAGCAGGAGCGTTTGGGTCAAGTGCAACTTGTTTTGCAAATAATTCAGTGAGGTCTGCAACAGGATGTTTCTCGCTGATTACACAGCCAGTGGACTGTTTAATCAGACTTTGGCGTTCATCCTCTAGGACAAGCTCAATTTCAGCCAGTGGAGTATGTGCGATGCGAGGTAATGAACGGATTAAATTACACAGTCTGTCTAAAAGCTGTTGCGCATCTGATGTTTCGATCCGTGCCAGATCATAAGTCAGGCGTAATCCCAGGGTTTTTCCAGGTATGGCGCCAAGAGCTAACGGATAGTTCGTGCCATCATGACCCAAGCTTTCAAGAACTTTAAGATCACCTACAGAAATGGACGAGGCATCAGTCGGAAAATTCTCAAATACGAACAGTGCTTCAAATATAGATGTACCCGGAAAGCCTGCGAGCGTTTGAATCGCAGCCAGTCCTATATGTGAGTGGATATCTTGCTCAGACTGCGCAGTTTGCTGTTGAGCCAACCAATTCACTAGCGGCTCGCCTGCGGGTAAGTCAATAAAAAGTGGCAGAGTGTCGATGAACAAACCGATTGCCTGGTCAATGCCACTGACGCTGGTCGCACGACCGTTGTGAACGCTACCAATCACTATTTCAGTCAGTCGGCTTGATCTTGCGAGCACTAGTGCATAAATTCCCATCAACACGCTTGCTTGCGTTAAGCCGTGTTGACGTGAAAATTGTTCGAACTGGTCGTTTAACGATTGATCAAAAGTAAAGTACAGTGCGCCTGTTCCCACCTTTGAAACATTGGGTGTACTGAGTTGTAACCGACTTGGCTCGGTGAGTTCGCTCAGATGTTTTTTCCAGTAGTGTCGAGCAGCATCCTGATCCTGGCGAGTGAGCCACTGTAAATGATCCTGCCATACAAAAGGGCGTGCGAGTTTTTCAGGCAATCCACGCACATCACAGTCATAAATGTGAGCAAGCTCGCGCATCAGAATAGGAAGTGACCAACCATCAAGAATCAGGTGGTGTTTTGAAATCAGAATCGCTGACTTTTGCTGACCGAGATCACCAATACGGAGTCGTACCAGTGGCTCACGTTCAAAATTAAAGCTTTCGTCCAAATCAACTTTCTGGATCTGGGCCAGACGTTGCGCATAGTCTCCCGTGAGTTCGATCACCTTGTGATCACAGGCAGAATCTTCCCTGATCACTCCAAGTCCTGGTGCGATCTCGGCGGGGGCAAGCACGAGGCGCAGGATTGAATGACGCTTGATGACACGCGTCCAGGCTCGTTGCATCGCGGGTATATCGAGCTTGCCTTGAACGATCAGAATGATTTGTATGTGGTAGGGGTCTTCTACCCCTTCTCCCCGCGCCATACTTTCAAAAGCTAGTCCTTGCTGAGAGGGTGTAAGCGGCACAATATCCTGTAGATCCGGATATTGCTGCACTAACTGATCAAGTAGCGTTTGATTCAGAGGATTGTTTTGATCGGCAGTATGTGCGATCAAGGGATAGTCAGAGGGTGTATGTGTATTTGCAAAGGGCGCGTGCAAGCAATGCTCGGCGACTGTATTGAGCATTGACTCAAAACTCAGCACAAGCTGCTGCATGGACTCTCTCGAGTATGCGGCACTGCAGAAATTCAGATCAAACCGCATTGAGCCCTCAGACTCAATGACGGCATTAATCTCTAATACATGCAGACGCTTCCGATTCGGTGCGTCTTGCGAAGTACTGGCATAACCTTCAGCGAGTTGCCACTGGTCAGAATGCGATGTTTTTTTATCAATACGACCAAGGTAATTAAAGACAAGCTGCGGGCTGGGGCTTTGCGCCCGAGCAATCTGGCTCGATTGATCTAGATAACGCAATACTCCATAACCAACTCCTTTATCTGGCATCGCACGGAGTCGTTCTTTTACTCGACGTACTGCATAACCAGCACTTTGCGGATCATTCAAATCAAGATCACCGACTTCTAGTCGAATAGGAAATAAGCTGGTAAACCATCCTACCGTCTGTGAGAGATCGTTATCGCTTTCACGACCATGTCCTTCGAGTGCAATAACTATATCACCCAGGTTCTGGCCATACTGGTCCAGGCTCCAGCGCCGCACGGCGAGGCCGAGTGCTGCGAGTAAAACGTCGTTTATCCCCCCGTGGTAAGTAGATTGTGCACGGATGATTTGTTCTGTTTGGGCATTATTCAGCTGACCTTTAACAGTCAACATTGACTGATGCGTATTGACTTCAGGTGATATTGCATGGTCCTGAGGCAGGGCATCTGTTTGTGCTGATTGTGACAGCCACAGTGCTTCTTCATTACGACGCTTTTCCAACTTACCCTCATCGGATAAGCTTTTCGCCCATGCGCGCAGTGACATGGTTTGTTCAGGCAATACTCCAGCTGTATCTGCTGTGAGTATTTTAAGATCGTCAAGCAGTATTCGCCAGGAGACGCCATCTACAACAAAGTGATGCAGCGTCAGAACAAGTAAAGAAGGAAGATTCTTTCTCTTGACCCACAATGCGGCGATCATTGAGCCTGGACGATGAGGTGCCAGCTTTGTGCTCAGTGTTTCAATCGCACTGTGAAGTTCGATTTCGGCAGCGCTAGGATCGTAAGCTGTTAAATCAAGAATATCGATTCGGGGAGCAGGTGTGGACTGGGCAGGATCAATTATGAATTTTGTCTGTTGACCTTGACCCTCGGTACGCAGACGCAAGGCACCGTGCTGCTTTGAGAGCGCACTCAACGCGCGACTGACTGATTCGTAAGAGACTGGTGTCGGAGCCTGCAGGCATACAGTTTGATTGAATCTGTCGATTGACTGATTAATACTAAGATACTCAAGATAAATGGGAAGAGCGCAAACTTCGCCATCTACTTCCCATACATCAGATGTCGTGTCTGAGAGAGTTTGCTTAATAACTGTCGCAAGTAAGGCAGGACTTTGATTTTTAAAAATATCTCTAACGTTAAGTATGTATCCATTTGCACGTGCACGACTCACCATGCGAATCGCTGAGATGCTGTCGCCACCGAGAGCAAAGAAGCCATCATCGATGCCGACGAGCTGAGCGCCTGTGATTTCAGCAAAGAGTGAGCAGAGCAACGCCTCTGAAGCGTTGCGTGGGGCGCGGTAGTCCTTGGTGCTGATTTGAATATCTGGATCTGGT
>JAUSCY010000094.1 GCA_030650995.1 Sheuella sp.
AATCGGAAAAGTTGATTTGTACGGGGGATTTTTATATCCCCACGAGTTGTTCAATCGGAAAAAGCAGGAGTCTCTGGGATTAGCCTACAAAGAGTCCAAAAATGTGAAGCCTTTGCCCTTTGCTTTCAGCTATAACAAGTCAACCGAAAGGCGTAGCGTGCAGATTGTTCGACGCGTGGCTAACTAGGGCTTTGAGAAGGAGCTGATCGATCGTCATAGCAATCAACGCGCGAAAGCAGCCTGACTGAAGGCCAGTGCAGCGTCATTAAACTGGTCTGCCTGATCGACAAATAGTGCATGTCCCGCATTGTTAAAAATTAAAACGGTCGCCAGTTCTGGTGGCCGTTTTGCTTTGAGCGCGTCGGCCTGGTCTTTCAGTCTAGGTGTGACTGCATACATGACCGGAATCTTTTGAGCCTCAACGGTTTCGCGCCAGTATGTCCGGGGGTAGGGTTGATTCATTAATTGAATCGCCGTTTTTGGAGGGACGCGCAATGCTGAATCTATGACTGATTGCAGCATCCCGGGTGGAGGTGGCGAGCGAAACAAGTCCTGACTGAATTTGCGCAGATAAGGTTCGCGTTTTTTCGGATCGTTCATTGTTTGTTGAAAGCTGGAGGCCCTGCCGGCAGGCGGTTTTCCCTCGCCAATCGAGTTGTCGATCAGGATTAATCCTTTCAGCTGTGCAGGATGATAGCGGGCAACATAGTCCAGGGATTCAAGTACGCCCAGTGACCAGCCAGCAAGAATGAAATCCTTAATGTGTGCGGCCCTGAGGAACTCGTCCATGTCTGCAGTCCGTCGCAACGTGTCATGCGCAAGCTCCGTGAGCTGGGACTGACCCTGGGAGCGTGGATCAAAGGCTAATACCCGGTAGCGTTCAGATAGCGCTGAGAGTTGTTTTTGGAATATAGCTGCAGGCATGACCCAGCCAGGGATAAAAACGATTGTTCGAGCCCCCGACCCGGCTTCCAGATAGCTGAGTGTGACGCCATCCGAGGTTTTAAATTGCCTTTCTTGAATGACAGGCGCGCTATAAACAGCTGGGATTGTGCCTAGCCAAACCATCAGAATGCAGCATAGTGAACGGAATCTGGACGCGAGAGGCATTTTTGTAATAAGGTTGCGCTATCAAAAGAGAAGAATATGACAGAAATTACAGGCAAAACAAAAATATATTTCATCGTGGCCGATCCGATACACCAAGTCAAGACGCCGCAACTCATCAATCAGCTACTCACTGCACGTCAGTCGGATGGCGTCATGGTACCGGCTCATGTGTCGCCCGCAGATCTCGCTGACTTTGTTCAGGGTATCCGGGGCATACAAAATCTGGGTGGGATGGTGGTGACCGTTCCGCATAAGACTGGCATCGTTGCTCTGTGTGATGCGCTGACGCCGGCCGCACAGATGGTCGGCGCCGTGAACGTCGTGCATCGTTCCAAGGATGGAAGATTGCTGGGTGACATTCTGGATGGCAAAGGCTTTGTTACAGGGCTGGCATCCAAAGGGATTGGTGTGAGCGGGCGCTCAGCCTACCTGGCGGGTGCCGGGGGCGCCGCTTGCGCAATTGCTTTTGGACTGGTCGAGGCTGGCGTGTCTAAACTCACCATCTATAACCGCACCGTTGCGAAAGCTCAAGAAATGATTGCGCGTATCTCCGCGTCCTACCCCGCTGTTACGCTGGCTGTCGGTACGGACAATCCTGCGGGGCATGATCTGGTTGTCAATGCGACTTCGCTGGGAATGGATCCTGCAGATCCGTTGCCGCTCGCAGCGCAGTACCTCACTGCTGATCAGCTTGTAGCAGAGATCATTATGAAACCAGAATTAACCCCGCTGCTTGAGGCCGCCCAGAAGAAAGGGTGTCGGATTCATTACGGGTTGCCGATGCTGCAGAGTCAGATTGAATTAATGGCCCAGAGTATGGGGATAGAAAAATAATGGAACAATTCGATTATGTGATTGTGGGAGGCGGTACTGCTGCGTGCGTACTTGCAAACCGTCTGAGCGCTGAGGGTAAGCATTCGGTGTTGATGCTTGAGGCGGGTGGTGAGCCTAAAAGTATGTGGATCAAAATACCGGCAGGGTTTACCAAACTGCTCAATAATCCTGTCTACAACTGGCGTTTCGAGACGCAACCGGAAGACAACGTCCACGGCCGGACGATCGCCATCCCGCGGGGAAAAGGCTTAGGCGGCTCAACCTTGATCAATGGCATGATTTATGTGCGAGGTCAGCGTGAGGATTACGACCAGTGGTCCAGACAGGGCGCGAGTGGATGGTCAGCAAACGAAGTCGAACCATACTTTAAAAAAGTTGAAACCTATTTGTCTGGCGGTCCTGCTCGTGGACAGTCAGGGCCGATGCATGTCAGTGAGGTGAGCGAGCGTTACCCGATCGTTGATGCTTTGCTTGCGGCAGCCAAGGAAGATGGTCAGGAATTAAACGATGATTACAACGATGTCAGACAAGATGGCTTTGGTCATTACCAGGTTTCTCAGAAAAACGGTCAGCGCTGGAGTGTGGTCGAGGGTTACCTGAATCCGGTGCGCCATCGCCAGAACCTGATAATCAGAACGCACGCGCATGTGACGCGTGTCAATGTTGAGAAGGGACGTTGTACGGGCGTAACGTATCGCCATGGCGGACAACTGATCACTGTGAACGCCCAGCGCGAAGTCATTATGGCCGCTGGTGCCGTGCAAACACCGCAGATACTCGAGCTTTCAGGAATAGGTCATCCAGAGCTATTGAAGCAGATGGGCATCCAGGTCGTTCATGCCGCGCCACGTGTGGGCGAAAACTATATCGATCATTTTGCAACACGTATGAACTGGCGCGTTAAAAACACCCAGACACTGAACGAGCTCGCGCAGGGCTGGCGCCTGGGTTCGGCGGTGATGCAATATTTCACACAAAGAAAAGGATTACTGACGCTTGGGACTGGGCTCGCATTTGGTTTTGTGAAAACGCAAGCGCAGATGGCTACACCAGATGTACAGTATTTTTTCATGCATGCGAGTTATGCGAACGCCGCGATTCGAAAACTTGATAATGCGCCTGGTATGACGATGGGCGTGACGGGTATGCGTCCGACCTCACAGGGCAGTATCCATATTCAATCTGCTGATCCACTGGTAGGCCCTGCGATTCGTCCGAATTTTTTAGCGACTAGTGAGGATCAGCAAACCCTGATCGATGGTATGAAAATTGCCCGTCGGATTGTGGGTCGTCCTGCCCTGAGTCAGTTTATTGATTTTGAAATGAGTCCGAGCGACGCGGTGCAGACTGATGCGCAGTGGCTTAATTTTGCCCGAGACAATGGCCAGACCATTTACCACCCGATCGGGACCTGCAGGATGGGTACGGATCCGGATGCGGTAGTTGACCCTATGCTGAGATTCAATGGTATTTCCGGTCTGCGTGTCGTGGATGCTTCGGTCATGCCTGGCATGGTGTCGGGTAATACGCAATGTGCTGTCATGATGCTGGCAGAGCGAGGTGCTGACTTAATTTTGCTTGATGCAAAGAGGGCTTAGACGTGTATAACTTTAAAAATCGAACGCTTGTACTGACGGGTGCTGCAGGTGGAATCGGCCGTGAGGTTGCCAGACAGTTTTATGAAGCAGGTGCCAACCTGGTGCTTGCAGACAAAGATATTGCCGGGCTGGATGCTTTTATTCAGACACTGTTGCCAGATGCGGGACGAATTGTCACCATGGAAATGGATTCTTCCAGTCCCGAGGACTGCGACCGTCTCGTTGATCTTGCGCGCAAGCATTTTGGTGGGATAGATTTTCTTGTTCCTGGCGCAGCAATTTATAAGTCAGACCCGATTCGGGAAATGACCGATGAGCAGTGGCGTCAGACCATGAGTATCAATCTGGATGGCGTTTTTTTTCTGATTAAGCGCTCGATTCCTTTGTTGCGTGAAAACAGTGCGATAGTCAATATCAGTTCCATGGCGGGACATCGAGGCTCTTTCTATAATGCGCACTACAGTTCGACTAAGGGCGCATTGATCAGTCTGACACGATCTTTATCTCGTGAGCTTGGACCTGCAACGCGTGTCAACGCAGTCTCGCCGGGGATGATCGATACGCCGATGGCGCGTGACCTGATCAGGGATCGCGGACAAGCCGCGCTCGATCAGACACCTCTCAAGCGAGTCGGACAGCCTGGTGAGATTGCCTCTGTGATTGCATTTCTTTGCAGCGATGGTGCGAGCTTCATCACGGGTGAGGTCATTAACGCCAACGGCGGCTTACATATGGCAGGCTGATGGGCAATTAACTAAGGTAATTGCTGGTAATGACGCGCCAGTGTTTTAAAGGCCTCAATCTGTGGATCGATGCCATTCTCCTGCTCGAGAATGGCGCCGACTTGTTCGGCCATTGACTCGGCCAGACGGGCATCAAGAAATAGTAATCGCGCGCGTCTGGCTAAGACATCTTCCACGCAGCGTGCATATTCGTAACGCGCGGCAAACCGCACCATCGCTTCGGTTAAACCGCCTCCTAACTGATGTTGCGCACCGGGCAAATCCTGAACATATGAATGTTCATCCCCATAGGCTGCGAGGCCAGGCGCATCGCTCATCTTGTGCCCGACAGGCTGACCTGATTGCGCGCCTACTAACGGCAGATCTTGAGTTGAGGATTGCGTGTTGGCTGGTATGAGTTGCTGAGTCATACAGTGTTGCAGAACATCCAGTGCCATGGCGCGGTAAGTTGTCCATTTTCCACCTGTGACGGTGACAAGCTTGCTGGGGCTGATGAGCACTGTGTGTTCACGACTGATTTTTTTAGTGTTTTCCCCATCGTTTTCGGGAGGTTTGACCAGTGGACGCAAGCCAACCCAAATACTCTTGATATCCGCGCGTGTGGGAGGACGCTCAAAATGATTTTTTGATTCCTTCAAAATAAAATCAAGTTCTTCCTTGAAGGGATCCGGTTCACGACTGAGGTCGTGGCGAGGCGTGTCGGTTGTTCCGATGATGACTTTGCCTAACCAGGGCACGGCAAACAGTACGCGGCCATCACTTGTATGCGGAACGATCATGGCGCGGTCACCAGGTAAAAACTCACGATCCACGACAACGTGCACGCCCTGGCTTGGGGCGACGATTTCAGATACTTTTTTATCAGGCGTATCCTGCTGTCGAATACTGTCTACCCAGACTCCTGTGGCATTGATTACGCAGGCAGCTCTGATATTGAATTCACGTTTGGTTTCACGATCCTGAGCAATCAGGCCGCAGACACGCTGCTGTTCATGAATCAGTTCGGTGACTTTGCAATAGTTGACTATCAACGCGCCACGTTGTGCAGCTGTTCGGGCCAGTGCGAGCGCCAGACGAGCGTCATCGAACTGACCGTCCCAGTACTGAATAGCGCCTTTGAGATGTTCAGGATGAATATTGCTTAATACCTCACGTGTCCGGGACTTGCTTAAAAACTTGGTGCGACCCAGGCTACGCTTACCCGCGAGCGCATCATATAAGATCAGGCCAATGCCGTAGAAAGGCATTTCCCAGAACTTATAGCAGGGCATGACAAACGCAAGTGGTTGGGCGATATGGGGCGCGTTATGCAAAATTGTCGCGCGCTCGTGTACTGCTTCGTATACAAGCGGAACATTTCCCTGTGCCAGATAGCGCACGCCGCCATGGACTAGCTTTGTTGAACGTGAAGAAGTGCCCTTGGCAAAATCTTCTGACTCCAGCAAGACAACTGACAGTCCGCGTGCTGCGGCATCGAGCGCAACGCCGAGTCCTGTTGCTCCGCCTCCAATGATCGCGAGATCGTATTGTTTGGGATTGGACAGTTCTTCCAGAATTTCAGCTCTGGTGCGGGCTTGTGGGGCATCAGCGTGCAGTGTTTGCATAGTGTTTGGCATGGGTTGGGTGTAGTTCAGGCTTGCGCCCAGTTGCGGGCACGCTCAATGGCCTGATGCCATCTTGCCAGTTTGACAGAGCGATCTTCCTGGGTCATGACAGGCTCAAAGCGCCGGTCGATCGCCCATTGCGCGGTAATCTGCTCCGTGTTTTTCCAGAACCCTACCGCTAGTCCTGCCAGATACGCTGCACCGAGTGCGGTGGTTTCAGTGATTTTAGGCCTGACGACTGGAATGCCGAGAAAGTCAGCCTGCATTTGCATCAGCAAATTATTTTTCGATGCACCGCCATCCACCCTGAGTTCGGTTAATTTAATTTTTGAGTCTTTTTCCATCGCAGCAAGTACATCTGCAACTTGCAAGGCAATCGCTTCCAGTGCTGCACGGGCGATATGTGCTTTAGTCGTGCCGCGTGTCATGCCAATCAGTGTGCCGCGTGCATGTCCATCCCAGATGGGGGCGCCCATCCCGGTAAAGGCGGGGACAAGATACGTATCACCCACATCAGGCACGCTTGCCGCGAGTGTCTCAACCTCAGAGGCAGATGAAATAATGCCTAGGCCATCACGCAACCACTGGATCGTAGCACCACCCATAAATACTGAGGCTTCTAGACAGTAGGTGACGTCAGTGCGGGGTGTTGTCTCACAGCCTGAGCCGCAACGCGTAGCGCAGCCACCTGGGCCGCAATTGCAGTTTGTACAGCTAGCAGCGGGGTCTGAGCCTGCAGGGCTGCAGCAGCCTGCATCGTTGGCCGTAGCCTGCGCTGCCTGGGGGGTTGAGGCATCCGGACGCTGCCAGCCGATCGTTGTCAGTAACCGGTTCATGCTTGGTACTGGCTCAGTGCCGGTATTCATCAGCATG
>JAUSCY010000100.1 GCA_030650995.1 Sheuella sp.
GATGCTCGCCAGATCAGAGCCTGAGTTAGGCTCACTCATACCGATGCAGAAAAACGCCTCACCACGACAAATCGCAGGAATATAAAAATTACGCTGCGCTTCGGTTCCGAATTTCAGGATCAGAGGACCGCTCTGACGATCGGCGATCCAGTGTGAAGCAACAGGTGCGCCCGAAGCCAGCAATTCCTCGGACAATACGAATCTTGAAAAAAAACCTTTCCCAGATCCGCCATATTGTTTGGGAATGGTCAACCCTAACCATCCACGCTTAGCGAGTTTGCGACTGAATTCTGCATCGGACCCCATCCAGGAGCGCGCCCGCATGTGTGAAGGCATTGCCTGAAGTGTTTCATTCAGAAATGCGCGAATTTCTGCGCGAAAAGCATTTTCCTCTGTCGGAATCTGCGTAAATTCAAGAGCTGTCAGCATAATCGGAGAATATCCTTAAATCACCATTTGAAAGCGTACACCATGGGACGCAAGCAGGGACATGTAACAATAGCAATAATACGGTTTATAGAACTATTGTAGGGTCTGGCGGGAAATGAAGAGATACTGGGGATATGAATAAAAAAACCACACCAACGACTGCTTTAGATGGCATAAAAATTCTTGACCTCACCTCCGTGGTGTTTGGACCCTACGCCAGCCAAATTCTCGCGGATTATGGCGCAGAAGTCATTAAAGTTGAATCCCCGGAGGGTGACTCCACCAGAAATACCGGACCACGGCTTGAAGAAGGTTTGTCAGCTATTTTTCTGGGCGTCAACCGCAACAAGAAAAGTATTTGCCTCAATCTTAAAGATCCCGAGGCAAAAGAAGCGTTATTGAAACTGGTTGATCAGGCAGACGTTTTAATGCACAGCGTTCGTCCCCAGAAAATGGTGGCGCTCGGGCTCGATCCTGAAACGCTGATCGCACGGAATCCGAAACTCATCTATGCCGGTCTGCACGGATTCGGTAATGGCGGAGCCTATGCAGGTCGTCCTGCCTATGATGACATTATCCAGGGTCTGAGTGGCATCGCCGACATCATGACGATCCAGTCGGGCACTCCGCGCTATTTACCCACAATCGCTGCAGATAAGACCTGTGGCATCGCCGCCGCGCATGCCATTCTGGCAGCACTGTTTCAGCGTGAACGAACGGGTCAGGGACAATTCATTGAAATCCCGATGTTTGAAACCATGACGTCCTACGTGCTCGTTGAACATTTATACGGACATCATTTGCCTGGGCACTCTGATGAGATCGGTTACCCGCGCGTACTGACTGAATGGCGCAAACCCTATCAGACTCAAGATGGATATGTTTGCATGATGCCCTACACGGACAAACACTGGCAGACTTTTTTTAGCCAGAGTGGCCACCCTGAATATGCTGAGGATGAGCGATTCACCAAAATCAGTACACGAACAAAACACATTGCTGAGCTTTACGAGTTGGCGGGTCAGATCGTAGCCAGACATCCCACAGCATTCTGGCTGGAATTCTGTGACAAACACGAGGTTCCGGCAGCCGCAGCCAATCGTCTGCAGGATCTGGAGTCTGACGCGCATCTTAAAAGCGTGGGGTTCTTTACTGACATTCAAAATGACATGGGTCATCAATACCGGTTTACCCGCAGCCCGATCCGTATGGAACACTCAAAGGTCGAGCCAGCCATGGCACCACGTCTTGGCGAACACACACGCGCAGAACTTCTAAGCGCAGGCCTGTCAGCAGAACACATCGAGCAGATGCTTATCCGAGGTGCAGCCGTACAACATTCTGGAGAAAAACTATGAGTGAAATAAAAACTCTTGGCGCAGGTCTCACATGGCAAGAACTATCTGTCGGTCAGAAATTCAAGACCTTTCGCCGCACCATTACCGAAACCGATATAGTCAACTTCATCAGCGTCACCGGGATGCTTGAGGCAATTTTCGTCGACACCACGTTTTCAAAGGGTGCAATGCAAGGGCGCCCCGCCCCGGGTGCACTGACCTATACCTTGATCGAGGGTATGGTTCTACAAGGGATGGCTCAAAACACCGGCCTAGCCTTACTCGAAGTTCACAAAAAGATCCTGCAACCTGTTATCGCTGGCGACACCGTATGGGCTGAAATTGAAGTCACAGGCATTCGCCCGACGTCCAAAAACAACAGGGCAATTGTGACCTCGCGGATTGATGTTAAAAATCAGCACAATATTGATGTGATGACTTACACAGCGGTCAGGATGATGGCGGGTGAGAAATAACCTGCCTGCGCGACACGTCAAAAATCAAATATAAAAAACTAAATCAAACCTGAGGCATCAAACATGATTTTCAAAACGCTAAAGTATTCTGCAACAGTCATCGCCCTCTCCATAGGCCTGATTGCTCCTGGAATGTCACAAACAACGGATTGGCCCACCCGTCCCGTCACGATGGTGGTTCCGTTCCCGCCAGGCGGGCCGACTGATCTGATCGCGCGCGTCATCGCCAAGCAGCTTTCGGAGCAACTTGGTCAGACATTCGTGGTGGACAACAAGGGGGGTGCCAATGGCAACATTGGCGGTCAGGCAGTCGCCTCGTCAAAGCCTGATGGATACACGGTGCTCTACAACACCTCTTCGCTCGCGCTAAGCCCCAGCCTGTATAAGGACCTTTCCTATAGTCCGCAGAAAGATCTGATACCCGTTTCAACTACAGCCGTTGTCCCACTCGTACTGGTGATCAACCCAAAGCTGCCTGTGAATAACATCCAAGAGTTCATTGCCTATGCAAAGAAAAATCCAGGCAAGCTGGCTTATGCCTCTTCAGGCAATGGCAACATTACGCATCTGGGTGCTTTTCTCCTGAACCAGGCAACAGGCATTGATGCCGTGCATGTCCCTTACCGTGGCAGCGCACCGGCAATGATTGACCTGGTCGGTGGACAAGTCCAGTACGACACAAACACTTTGAATGACTCTGTTCAGTTCATCCGGGATAACCGCATCAAGGCTTTGGCCGTCACAAGTGCCAAACGCAGCCCTGTTCTGCCAGATGTGCCCACGGTTTCTGAAACAGTCGTACCAGGATTTGAAATGGGTGCCTGGCAAGGAATTGTTGTGCCAGCAGGCACGGATCCAGCTATCGTTAAAAAATTCAATGCTGAAGTATTGAAGGCTCTCAAATCTCCCGCTGTTGTCAAACAACTCGAGGATCAAGGCGCACAGGTACTGGGCTCAACGCCAGAGGAATATAAAGACTACCTCGCCAGTGAAATCAAACGATTTGCAAAGGTCGTCAAAGATGCGGGCGTTACACTGAACTAGCAGATACAGGCAGATAAAAGCAAATACAGACAAATACAGGCGTCACGCGGAATGACTCGCGTGACGCCGAGTCGAAATCAGAAATTGATGTCGCGACGCGTATCGCCTTCTTGAGGAACGATATAAAGCGTCAGTAAACTGGACATTGCACCCATAAACCAGAAAAAGAAAAATCCAGCGGCATATAGCACCTCACGCTCAGGTCTCAGATAGCCAAAAATCGCAACATCTAAAGGGTCGATCAACGCAAACACCACTGCACTTGCAAGACCTGCCATCAAAAAAGACGGCCATAAAATCCACATCAAAGATTGCCATTTCATGGCGCCCCCCCGATCAACGCGGCTCAACCGCTGTCGGCTGAATCGTATGTTTCTCGACAACAAGTCCGCGTTTCATTCCGCCGTCGAAAATCGGTTGATCAGAAAAACTCCTGAACGCAAGCGTCATGGTGATGATGCATCCAACGATCGCCAGGAGCGGACCCGCCATTAACAGCCATGGCCAGGGTTCGCGCCACCAGGGTCCCAAATCGAGCTGTTCCTGTTTTTGTACATTCTTGTTCATATTGTCTCTCCTCAGTTGGGGAAAATAAAGCTGGATGGCTCGCGCACCTCTGTTATCACGTGACCATCGGGCGCTGTAGAAGTCGTTACAAAGTGTATGTGATGCGAACCTGGCTGACCGGAGTCAGCAGGCGCGCGCACGACAACAGGTACTATCCGATTTGAAGCTGGCGGGATCACAAGGTGGGCTGCATTCTGCATCACCGCAGACTGAACAGTTCCGGGTGCAGGTAACCCGGTTGGCGTGCCTGTGTGGGTACGCAAGGCAGGCTGGTCCGCAACACTGACCATCAAGCCCGACAATCCCACCGCGTGCAAAGAAAGCTCCAGCTCATTTTCCGAAGAGTTAATAATCTGTAAACGATAAACGTTTTCAATCACGCCTCCTGCAACCTCACGCCCCAGGACACCACGATCGCGAATAACGTCCACGCGCAATGTGGTGCGTGTGGCAAGCGCAGCAATGAATACGGAAACAATCACTAACATCAACGCGCTATAAATCAATACACGCGGACGCATC
>JAUSCY010000117.1 GCA_030650995.1 Sheuella sp.
GCGGACGTATCTGAACCACCACGACCGAGGGTCGTGATGTTACCTGTGTCGTCCACACCCTGAAATCCAGTGACAACTACGACATAGCCCGCATCGAGATCTGCGCGAATACGTGCGTCATCGATCGAAGTGATGCGTGCCTTGGTGTAGGCGGAGTCTGTACGGACGGGGACTTGCCAGCCCGCGTAGCTGCGGGCTTTGAGGCCCTCGCCCTGCAATGCGATTGCAAGCAATCCACTGGATGCCTGCTCGCCAGTTGCAGCGATCATGTCAAGCTCACGACCATCAGCCATCGGGGAAATTTCCCGGGCAAGACCCAGCAAACGATTGGTCTCGCCAGACATGGCCGAAGGTACTACAACCACTTGATGACCTGCGGCGTGCCACTTGGCTACACGACGTGCGACGTTCTTGATGCGCTCGACTGAGCCCATCGAGGTGCCGCCATATTTATGAACAATGATTGACATAATTTCAGTTAATTTTCGTAAATCGGTTTCGTAGCTCGGTTTCGTAACCCGGTCCGGCAATAGCGCCGGGCCCGTCGATCAGACAGGGTTAAATCAGTACAAAGCCCTATATTCTAGCGCGAAGAAAAGATTTTACTGCAGCGCAACAAGCAATACCCTGCCCTGGCGACACCGGAGCTCAGTCTGACCGTGCTGCCAGAGCAAATCCCTGTCATGCCCCAGCGCATGCAACTGCCTGAGTTGGCGCAGCAAATCAGCAAGCCTGCGATCTCCGGGCATGGCGACGCCCTGCTGTTGCAACCAATATCTGAGCACGAGTGCCTGACGGGCAGGTGTCAATGCACGCCAGAGTTTGAGACTAAAACTCTTGGTCACAGGATCAGGATCGAGATTGGCTAAATCGTTGGCAGCAACCTCATCGAGGATCTCAACAGCCTCGCAGGCCTTTCTCGCATGGCGAGTCAGTGTCTGCTGCCAGGCAGGCCAATGCGCTTGCAAAGCGGGGATCAAGCTCGAGCGAAACGCACCCCTTGCATACTTGGGATCCGTATTGCTGGGATCCTGCACAGGTAACCACTGTGTTTTTTGCGTGAACGCTTCAACGTACTCGAGTAATTCAGCGCGATCAATATCGAGAAATGGACGCAATAGCCTCATGCCGTGACGCTCGGTGTCGGCCTGCATGGCCGCAAGGCCCTGTATCCCCGCGCCGCGTAGCAGTCGTAGCAATACGGTTTCAGCTTGATCCTGACGGTGATGGGCGAGTAATAACGCCTGAGTCTGGTGTCGTGATGCCATGTCAACCAGCGCGGCATAGCGTGACTCGCGTGCGGCACCCTCGACCCCAAGACCAGAGTCCTGCGCAACCTCGACCCGACGGACCTCAAGCGGAGTCTGGAGCAGCTGTGAAAGCTCTCGAACTTGCTCCACCCACACATCGGCCTGAGCAAACAAGCCATGATGAATGTGGAAAAAATGAAGAGGTCTTGCAGTGGCCTGACAAATTTTGGCTGCAGCGATAGCTAACGCTGCAGAATCAGCGCCCCCGCTGAGCGCGACGGCAACCGGCGCATGCTCAGGCAAGCTCTTGAGCCGAGCCTGCAGAGCTTGCGTCAGTGACTCAGTCACACGCTTTAAGCTTTGACTTCCTGGAAGCGACCATAGGACAACAGGCGCTCCAGGCGATGATCAATCAGTTCTTTGGGCGTCATACCCTGCAGCTGACGCAAAGCATCACCCAGCGAGCGACGCAGTAAACGCGCCATCACACGCGGATCGCGGTGCGCACCGCCAACAGGCTCATTGACCACGCGATCAATCAGACCAAACTCTTTCAAGCTCGGTGCCGTGATCGCCAGCGCTGCCGCAGCCTCAGAGGTCTTGTCGGCACTGCGCCACAGAATCGATGCGCAACCCTCTGGTGAAATCACAGCATAGGTCGAGTACTGCAACATCAGCACAACGTTCCCCACCGCGATCGCGAGCGCACCGCCCGAGCCACCCTCACCGATAATGGTCGAGATGATTGGCACTTTCAGCTCTGCCATCGCGTAGAGGTTGTGACCAATCGCCTCAGACTGACCGCGCTCCTCAGCACCAATGCCTGGATAGGCGCCGGGGGTATCCACAAAAGTAAATACTGGCATATTGAATTTTTCTGCCAGTCGCATCAGCCGCATAGCTTTGCGATACCCCTCAGGACGTGGCATGCCGAAATTGCGTGCAGCGCGCTCTTTGGTGTCGCGTCCTTTCTGGTGACCAATCACCATGCAAGGCGTTCCGTTAAAACGTGCCATGCCGCCCACGATGGACAGGTCATCGGCATACATGCGATCACCGTGCAATTCGTGAAAATCAGTGAAGATTTCGCGGACATAGTCAAGCGTATAGGGGCGCTGCGGATGACGCGCCACCAGAGCAGTCTGCCAGGGCGTGAGCTTGGAATATATGTCCTTGGCCAGGTTTTGACTCTTTTGCTGCAGGCGACTGATCTCATCAGAGATATCGACAGCCGAATCAGCCTGCACATAGCGCAGCTGTTCGATCTTGCCTTCGAGTTCGCCTAGCGGCTGTTCAAATTCCAGAAAAATATTACGCATAACTTTGAAATTCCGTATTCGTATTCATTCATTAAGGTATCGCTGCATGCACAAAGCCTGGCGGCTCTGCGCATTCATATCAATCAATATTCCACAGGAATAGGATCAAGACTGCGCCACAAATACCAGGTTGCAACCGTACGCCAAGGTTGCCACGCCGCAGACACTTCACGCGCTTCGAACCGTGACACGGGCTCACCACTAAAATAGTGTAACGAGATTGCGTTCAATAGTCCCACATCATCTAGTGGAAGGACATCAGGACGCTGCAAATTAAAAATCAAAAACATCTCAGCAGTCCAGCGACCTATTCCCCGGATGGACGTTAACTCAGCAATGACGTCCTCGTCCTCCATATTCGCCCATTTCTGGGGATGGACACGCTTTTCACTGAAATGTGTAGATAAATCAAGGATGTATTCGGCTTTACGTGCAGAAAGTCCGGCTGCCCGGAGATTATCCAATCCCGCTTTTTGTACCGAAGAAGGACTAGGACGCTTGCCGCACTCCAATAAAAATCGTTGCCAGACAGATTCTGCGGCTTTGACCGAAATCTGTTGTCCAACAATCGAACGTGCCAGCGTAATAAAAGGATTGCCGCGTGTAGTCAACCAGATATCAGGATGCTTGGGGATCAGTTTTTTCATGATCCGGTCGCGCTTCATCAAATGCGCGAGTGCGGATTCCCAGTAATCGGGTTTAGTGGCAATGGATTCTGAACTATTCATGTGGCTCGCTTCAGGCACGGCGCCATTGCGTCAAGCCACCGGGCTTGTCATCAAGTTCGATCCCTGCTGCTTTCAGTTTGGCACGAATTTCGTCTGCATCTGCAAAATTTTTCGCTTTCTTTGCCTCTGCGCGTGCGTGGATCAATCTTTCGATATCTGTTTCTGACAGGACCGGGACGGTCGCGGCGGCTTGCCCACTACCCGCCTCGTCGATCGCACGTCGCGTATAGCGCGTCGGACTCTGAAAATAACTCACGGGATCCTGCTGCAGCAATCCAAGAACTTCACCGAGTGCCTTCATCTGGGCACTGATTTGGGGATCCTGACCGCGATTGGCCTGTGTCGCCAGCTCAAACAAGGCTGCCACAGCACCAGCGCTATTAAAGTCATCATTCATCGCTTCACGGAAAGCCTGTGCCTCTGGTGTTGACCAGTCAGGCTGGGCCTGAGCGACAGGAGGTACGTTCTGCAACGTCTGATAGAGACGATCGAGAGAAACCTGAGCGTCCACCAGATTATCTGGTGCGTAATTCTGTGGACTGCGATACTGATTTCGAACGATAAAGAAACGTAGCATTTCTGCTTCGCGAGGGTTGACTTCGTAGGTAGCTGAGTCAGATGGCTGATCTGGCATGCCTACCGTCTGGCGAATAGTACGGAAATTACCTAGCGACTTGGACATTTTCTCCGCATCAACCATCAGCGGACCGCAATGCATCCAGCTATTAGCCAGGGTCCCGCCAAAAGCTCCTTCGGTCTGGGCGATCTCATTTTCATGATGAGGAAACTTAAGATCAGGCCCTCCTCCATGAATATCAAGAGGCAATCCAAGCAGCGCCTTGCTCATTGCTGAGCATTCAATATGCCAGCCTGGCCGCCCCCAGCCGTAAGGCGAGTCCCAGCGCGTATCCGCGGGCTCATGCTCCTTGGCGGACTTCCAGAGAACGAAATCCATGGGGTCTCGCTTGGACGAGGTCACAGCCACCCGCTCACCAGCTCTCAGATCATCCAGAGATTTACCGGATAGCTTGCCATAGCCAGGAAAGCCACGGACTGAAAAATTCACATCACCATCATCAGCGTGGTATGCCAGGCCATTTTTCTCAAGCTTGCCAATAATATCGAGCATATCGCCAACATACTCTGTCGCGCGCGGCTGATAATCGGGGACTTGAACACCCAGTGCACGTTCATCGGCGTGCATGGCATCTATAAAAAATGCCGTCACCTCGCCAATGCGGCGGTTGGATTCCACCGCGCGCTTGATGATTTTGTCGTCAATATCGGTGATGTTGCGCACATAGGTCACCTGATAGCCCTCGCAGCGCAACCAGCGCTGGACAACATCAAAGCTCACCAGCATCCGGGCATGACCAAGGTGGCACCAATCATAGACAGTCATCCCGCAGACATATAACCCGACTTTACCGGGTTCCACAGGAGTAAATGGTCGTTTAGAACGAGAAAGAGAATCGTAAATCTGTAGCATGCGAGACGGTTGGACCAAAGCAAGGCTAAAATGCGGATCGTCAAGTATAGCAATTGAGGATTTCACGCCTTGAATCTGCACAACCGCTTTTTTTATGTACTGCTCGCATTTTGTTCGGTAACTGTGTTACCAGAGACGGTGCGCGCCCAAGGCTTTGGCGGGAGTCCGACCTACGACCCGATCAATGGTGTCGCCAACCCTCTGGGCTCGAGCCCACAAACAAACGATTTTAAAAATATCCTGCCAGCAAACATGCCTGGCAGTAAGCCAGACACGATTATTGGTGACAAAGAACCCGAGGCGGGCTGGGATGGACTGGCCAGACTGCTCGAGGCTATCGCCCCCACTATTGACACACGTGTGCCCCTGACGCCCACCGAGACGACCCGTCGCATTGAGGCGCTTTTGCAGAGAGGACGTACGCAGGAGGCCCTGGTCGAAGTTGAGCAGCGCGTGGCAGAAGACGCCAAACGCAGCAGCCCAGGCACAGACGTGCAATTAATGTTCATGCATGCCCGGGTGCTGACTGAGGTCAATCGGTCAAACGAAGCTGAGGCTATTTATCAAAAAATGACCATGCGTTTTCCTGAGCTTCCCGAGCCCTGGAATAATCTCGCAGTCATTTACGTTAAACGCGGGGAGCTCGAGCAAGCCCGTCGCGCACTCGAAATGGCGATCATGATCAATCCGAAATATGCATTCGCCTTGTCAAACCTGGGCGATGTTGAGCTCAGCATTGCTTTGCGCTCGTACAAGACAGCCGCAGCAGCGGGAGCACCCGGCATTCGTGAAAAGATTCGCGGACTAGAAGCGCTGATCCAGGCCAATGCCGAGGCAGCAGAGATTGCCGAAGAAGCAGCCAAGCCCAAGCCTCGGGCGCCTTCTATCTCCAGCTCTAAACCCAAGGCAGAATCCAAATGAATATTCTTTTTTTATGCTTGCGCATGATGCGCAATTTCGCACTGGCCGGTATGATTCCGCTGGTGTTTTCTGGCGCAGTTGCTGCGCAACCCTCCAACTCGACTTCCAAACAAGGCGTTAATTCCATGAGCACGAATCCCCGCGTCAAAATGTCCACAAATCTCGGTGACTTTGTTATTTCTCTTGATGCTGCAAAAGCACCCAAGACAGTCGCTAATTTTCTGGCTTATGTCAATGATGGTTTTTATAACGGCACAGTGTTTCATCGCGTCATCGATGGTTTTATGGTTCAGGGCGGTGGGTTTGAGCCAGGCCTGAAGCAAAAAGCTACAAAGCCACAGATCGAGAATGAAGCGAACAACGGCCTGAAGAACAATAAGTACACACTGGCGATGGCACGTACTAACGATCCACATTCAGCTTCATCACAGTTTTTCATTAACGTCGCCAACAACGAATTCCTGAACCACACAGCTCCTACTTCTACGGGCTGGGGTTATGCGGTATTTGGTGAAGTCGTTGAAGGTCAGGACGTCATCGATAAAATGAAAGCAGTCAAGACGGGTAACAGCGGATTTCACCAGAACGTTCCAGTAGAAGACCTCGTGATTACAAAGGCTGTCGTCGTTGAATAAGATCTCTCTTGCAGGTCCCGTGTGGCTGGCCTCGGATATCCATCTGGGTCAGCATACTGAAGGTACCTCAGAAGCTTTTCGTGATTTTCTCAAACTCGCCGCAAGTGAGGCGCAAGCCTTGCTGCTGCCAGGCGATATTTTTGATGCATGGATCGGTGATGATGTGGCTGTGGTTGCCCCACCCTGGCTCGCACAGGATCTGATGGCCCTTAAAGCCTGCGCAGCAAAAATTCCCGTCTGGCTAGGCCGTGGCAACCGTGATTTCCTGATGGGTGAGGCGTTAGCTGTTGGCCTGGGCGCAAGATTATTACCTGAAGAGGTGCTCGTTACAGTTGGCGCACGCACCTTTTTGCTGAGCCATGGCGATGAGTATTGCACCGACGACGTCGCTTACCAGCAGTTTCGGGCGATGGTGCGCAATCCTGCCTGGCAGGCTGGCTTTCTGTCACGCAGTATTCCCGAGCGCTTGACGCTCGCGGCGCAAGCGCGTGGCGAGAGCATGGCAGCCAACCAAAACAAAACCAGCGAAATCATGGATGTCAATGCGGACGCGGTTGCACAGGCAATTCGTCAGGCTGGCGTATCCCTGATTATTCATGGTCATACCCACCGCCCCGGGCGCAATGTGCTCAACGTAGACGGCAACGTCTGTGAACGCTGGGTGCTACCAGACTGGGACTGTGATCATCTGCAAGCCAACCAGCTGCCACGCGGCGGATGGATGGTGATTGATGAAGAAGGCCCTACGCTGTTTGATCTGGAGCAAGCCTGATTCTTGAGCAGGCCTGATTTTTGGAGCAGGCCTGATTTTTGGCTTAACCTAAGTCCGAATAAGCAGACTGATCAAGTGATTCAGTCTGCTTTTTTATTTTGACTTGGCCAATACGCCGACCTTCAATTTGTTCAACCTCAAAAAGAAAGCGCGCGTGAGGAGAAACATATTCACACGTATCTCCTGGTGCTGGCAAATGACCAAACCTGGCCAGCAGGTAACCAGCCAGAGTCGTATAGTCCTCGTCATCATCAACCAGGCCTTCAGTCTCAAGGACTTGTTCCAGATGATGCAAATCAGCCGCACCGTCGACTTTCCAGCTGTTCTCGCCATCACTGATGATATCAGGGGTTTCGTCTTCGTCTGGAAACTCCCCTGCAATAGCTTCGAACACATCAATTGGCGTGACTAAGCCCTGAATAGTTCCAAACTCATCAGCCACCAATACCAACTGGCCACGTGAGCGCTTGAGCGTATCCATCAATCGAATGATGCTGATCGTATCGTGAACAAGGATTGGCTCGCGCAGACTCGCGCGAGTGATGTGACCATGATTAATCAAGTCTGCGATCATGTCTTTTGCGCGACCGATGCCCTGTACGTTATCCAGTGACTCACGGCAAACAGGGAAAAAACTATGTGGCGCCATCGCTATTTGTTTCTGAATTACTTGCGGATCATCATCCAGATTGACCCACGAAACTTCCGTACGCGGTGTCATGACAGAGTGGATCGAGCGCTCAGCAAGAGTCAATACGCCGCTGACCATGTTGCGCTCTTCCACGCCAAAGGTCACTGCAGCGGGCTCTCCGGGCGCTTCAGCGGCTTGAGCCGCGACATCTTCGGGCAATTGCTTACCCAGCATTCTGAGTACCGCCTCGGCCGTGCGTTCACGCATCGGACGAACAGTTTCCATTTTGAGACCGTTGTGGCGTGCAACCTGATTAAGCAATTCGATCACGACTGAAAAGCCAATCGCAGCGTAGAGATAATTTTTGGGTACTTTAAAACCAAAACTTTCTGCGACCAGCGAAAAGCCAATCATCAGCAAAAAACCCAGACACAGAACGACAACCGTTGGATGTGCATTGACGAATCGCGTGAGTGGCTTAGAGGCGACAAGCATAATCCCGACAGCGATCACTACAGCTGTCATCATGACAGCCAGGCTGTCGACCATGCCTACAGCGGTGATGACCGCGTCAAGCGAGAACACCGCATCCAGTACGACGATCTGGGTGACGATCACCCAGAAATCAGCGTACACACGCGCACCTGAGGCCTGCTGACGCGTACCTTCGATACGCTCATGCAGCTCAATCGTACCTTTGAATAGCAGGAAAAATCCTCCCACCATCAAAATCATGTCACGACCAGAGAAGTCAAAGCCTGCAACTGATATCCAGGGCTGTTTAAGCTGCACCATCCAGGACATAGCGGCCAGCAAGCCAAGACGCATCAATAGTGCCAGCGACAACCCGATGATGCGCGCACGATCGCGTTGCGCGGGCGGGAGCTTATCCGCAAGGATCGCGATAAAAATCAGGTTATCAATACCGAGGACGATTTCAAGAACGACCAGGGTCAAAAGGCCGACCCAGATTGTTGGGTCAAGCAGCCACTCCATGGAGGGCTCCAAAAGTTTCTAAGCAGTTAATGTAACGGAAATATGCAATCGCATTTGTGACAGCAGGAAAAACAACGACTCCTGCGCCACAAAATGCCTCACAAAATTACTTTGCAACAGGGCCCTGCAGGTGCGCTAGCATCTGTGTAAATATTTTAGGGGTTGCTGCAAGAACATTACCGCTTTCCATCCAGGTCTGCTCGCCCTCAAGATCTGCGATCAACCCGCCAGCCTCAAGAACCATCAGGCTTGCTGCGGCAAGATCCCAGGGCTTGAGACCCAGACCACAGTAACCATCCAGACGACCGACTGCAACATACGCCAGATCCAGAACAGCTGAACCTGAGCGCCTGACTCCTGAGCTGCCGCGCACGAGCTCAGCAAAACGCGGGGCAGCCAGTTCATCAG
Source organism: Sheuella sp. (assembly GCA_030650995.1). Taxonomy (GTDB): domain Bacteria; phylum Pseudomonadota; class Gammaproteobacteria; order Burkholderiales; family Burkholderiaceae_B; genus Zwartia. The sequence goes on from JAUSCY010000117.1 coordinate 9,150, forward strand.
GGAGTTTTGAACTTGGCCAGCGTGCACCAAGTAAAGCATCATGGAATCGGGTTTGGGTCGATACACGCATCCGGCGATCATTGAGAAACGCGCCACCGCCACGACTGGCCGTAAACATTTCATTACGCGATGGATCAAAAATCACAGCGTGCATGACCTGACCACGCTGGCGCAATGCGATTGAGATCGCATACGTTGGAAAGCCATGAATAAAATTGGTTGTGCCATCCAGCGGATCAATGACCCACTCGTTAGCAGGCAGCGCATCACCGCCGGTCGGGCCATGCTGACCAGACTCTTCCGCAAGGAAAGAGTGATCAGGATATGCCGTACGCAGCACATCAATGATGGCTTCCTCGGCAGCGCGGTCAACTTCCGTGACATAATCGCTTGGCCCTTTTCGGGACACTTGGATGCGATCAAGATCAATGCTCGCGCGGTTAATGATGGTTCCGGCGCGCCGGGCCGCTTTGATAGCGGTATTAAGCATTGGGTGCATATGCGTGGGTATTTTTTGTTAGGCTAAACCGGGATTTTAAATGACAACGCCATTTTCACGTGTTCGGTTCATTATGACCGAGCCCAGCCACCCCGGAAACGTCGGTTCGGCGTCCCGTGCAATCAAGACCATGGGCTTCCATGATCTGGTCCTAGTTGCCCCCAAAACACCTGAAATCACGACTCAGCCAGAGGCGATTGCCCTGGCGAGTGGCGCGATTGACGTCCTGAACAATGCCTCAGTACTGGCAACCTTGGATCAAGCGCTGGCTCCCGTTACGCTAGCTTTTGCGCTGACAGCCCGCTCGAGGGACCTCGGACCCTCTGTTTGTGACATCCGGGAGGCAGCCAGAATCGCACAAGAGCACCTTGGAGGCCACCAGGAGGCCCGTGTAGCTCTTGTTGTTGGCACGGAGCGGTCTGGCCTCACCAACGAACAAATCGGCCTGTGCCACCGCGTATGCCACATCCCTGCCAATCCGGAATACAGCTCGCTGAACGTTTCTCAGGCCATGCAACTGGCAGCCTGGGAAATGCGCTACGCCTTGCTGCAGACTCAGGACCCGGTTGAGGCGGGATTGCCTCCTCCAGGGCGACGACCGGCAAGCACCGAATCTGTTCTGGCTCTGATTGTTCACTGGCAAGAGGCGTTGGAAGCAGTTGAATTCCTAAATCCTGCTTACCCCAAAAAACTCATGCCACGCATGCGTCACCTTTTTAGCCGTAACAACCTGACCCAGGACGAGGTCGACATGATGCGAGGGGTCTGCACGGCAATGATTCAGACAGCCAGATTTGGCCCCCGTAAACCGCTTGAACCTACCCCTGACGCTGAGTGATTTCTGACTGACAGTCACCTATCAACCACAGGGTTAATTTAAAACGCCGCAACGTCCTGCGCTACCATCCTGCCTATGCTGAACAATCTTCGTGAAGACATCGCCTGTATCCTCGAACGCGACCCTGCCGCCCGCAGCAAGCTCGAGGTCATCACCTGTTATCCAGGACTACACGCCATCATGGTGCATCGTCTGGCGCATCGGCTTTGGCAAGCCGACTTTTTCTGGCTGGGTCGTTTTATTTCTCATCTCGGACGCATGCTGACCGGTATTGAAATACATCCGGGTGCGCAGATTGGGCGCCGGGTATTTATCGATCATGGATTCGGTGTGGTGATCGGCGAGACAGCGGTCATTGGAGACGACTGCACAATTTATCAAGGCGTCACACTGGGTGGAACGCGCCTGTATAAAGGCACGAAACGACATCCTACGCTCGGTCGTGGCGTGGTTGTAGGTGCAGGCGCTCAGGTTCTGGGTGGCTTTACTGTTGGTGATGGTGCGCGTATCGGCTCCAATGCAGTCGTCGTCAAGCCAGTACCTGCTGGTGCAACAGCCGTTGGAAACCCTGCGCGCGTGATAGAACAAAAAGACGAAGAAGCGAAAAAAACCGCTCAAAGCCCGTGCAGTGAAACAGCAAGCTCTAGCCAGCCGGAGTCGTCAGTCGAAACGGGGGCACGTTCACCTTGCGATTCTGACTGGGAAGCGGCGCCACTTCAGGCCATGCTCAACAAAGGCACTGCACCACAGCAACCAGAGCGCAAACCACAGCGCGATGACAATGGTGCTTTTACCGCCTATGCAGTGAATCCTGGCGCGAGCGATCCACTGGTCAAGGTTTTGCATGAACTGATCACGCACACGGCTGAGCAGGATGCCCGCATTGCGCAGTTGTGCAAGACTATCGAGTCAATGGGTTCAGTCGTTGACGGCAAAACCATCACGATTGACGTACAGCGACTCAACAGAATGGTCGATGAATAGTAAAAAGGTCAGAATAGTTAAAAGGTCAGAAAACGAGATCAAGACCTGTCATACGACGCAGTTCTTGCTGACCTGCACCAGACATATCTTCGACCACGCGCACCACACCACCTGGTTCGATCTGGAACACAGCCACATCGGTGTAGATGCGCGATACGCATTTCAACCCAGTCAGGGGATAGGTACACTGATCAACGAGTTTGCTGACGCCTTCTTTGGTCTGCAAGTCCATCATGACAAACACATCACGCGCACCTGCCGCCAGATCCATTGCGCCACCCACGGCCGGGATTGCTCCAGGCTCACCTGTTGACCAGTTAGCGAGATCACCAAAGCGTGAAACCTGAAAAGCGCCCAACACGCAAATATCCAGATGGCCACCACGCATCATTGCAAATGAATCTGCATGGTGAAAGTAGCTGCCACCTTTAAGCAATGTGACAGGCTGCTTGCCGGCATTGATCAGATCGTAATCTTCTTGACCTGGTGCTGGTGCAGGTCCCATACCCAATACGCCATTTTCGCTTTGAAGAAAAATATCTTTGTCTGTTGGCAGATAATTCGCGACACGGGTCGGCAAGCCGATACCGAGATTGACCACTGCACCTTCAGGAATGTCTTGCGCGACACGCGCTGCGATTTCGTCTCTGGTTACTCGTTTCATGCTTTGACCTTTGAAGGAATGCGGACCACGCGTTTGACGAACAGGCCGGGGGTCACGATGGCCTCTGGATCAAGATCTCCGAGCTCAACAATTTCGTCAACCTGAACGATCGTCATTTTTGCCGCTGTGGCCATCACAGGACAGAAGTTTCTGGCCGTCTTGTTGTAAACCAGATTGCCCCAGCGATCCGCCTTAAGTGCCTTGATCACTGCAACATCTGCCTTGATCGGCAATTCAAATACATAGTCATCGCCATCGAGATGACGAATTTCCTTACCTTCTGCGAGCTGCGTGCCAACCGCTGTACGCGTAAAAAAACCACCAATCCCAGCACCACCGGCACGGATGCGCTCAGCCAGCGTGCCTTGTGGAACAAGTTCAAGTTCGAGTTTGCCGGCGCGGTAAAGCCCGTCAAACACGTGCGAATCAGCCTGTCGTGGGAACGAACAGATCACCTTGCGCACCAGACCAGCTTCGAGCAAAGCAGCGATACCTGTGTGACCAGACCCCGCGTTGTTACTAACAATAGTCAAATCGCGTGCTTTGTGCTGAATCAATGCATCGATCAGCTCATGGGGCTGGCCTGCACCGCCAAAACCACCGATCAGGACTACGGAGCCATCTTGAATACCGGCAGTAGCCGCTACAAGATCAGGTACGATTTTTGAAATCATATTAAGTCGCTATTTAGAATGGTTGATTAATCAGCGGTGACGCCGGAGGCCTTGACTACAGCACCCCAGGTCGCGACTTCTTTTTTCACAAAGGCATCAAACTCTGCAGCGGTCATTGTCTGAGTGACAGCGCCTAAATCCATTAAACGCTTTTGAACTTCCGGTTTTGCCAAGGCTTTTGCTACTGCGGCATTGATCTTCTGGACAATTGCGTCAGGCGTTTTGGCAGGTGCCATCAAACCGAACCAGGAGGACACGTCAAAACCTGCGAAACCTGCCTCTGCCATGGTTGGTACATCGGGTGCAGCGGGCGAACGCGCGGGAGCCGTCACGGCGAGCGCACGCAGCTTACCTGACTGGACGAGCGGCAAGGCTGAAGGCATGTTGTCAAACATCATCTGAACCTGACCACCAACCAGATCAGTCAGCGCTGGCGAGCTGCCTTTGTAAGGAATATGCGAGACATCAATTTTGGTGTTCAGTTTGAACAGTTCACCCGTCATATGGATCGAAGTGCCTGAACCAGAGGAGGCAAAATTCAGCTTGCCTGGATTTTTATTCGCATA
>JAUSCY010000124.1 GCA_030650995.1 Sheuella sp.
TACCCCGGAGGCTGCGTGAATAGCGATCAGATTCACAGCCGTGAGCACTACTACGATCGCTAAGGCCCAAATCGCAGACGAATGCGGGCCCAGTGAAAAGGCCTTGCTCATGTAATCGCCAAAAACAAGGGCGAGTAATGCAATCGAGCCTGTATTGATCACAGTCGCCTTCGCCCAGGCGTAAAGAAATGAAATATGCTTACCGAAGGCACGCGCGATGAAATGATAGTCGCCGCCCGCATGGGGGTACGTGGTGGCTAACTCTGCATAACAAAGTGCTCCCGCCAGAGAAATCACACCACCCAATACCCAGGCAACGATCATCCAGCCAGCATCTCCAGTGACCGAGGCAACCATTGATGGCGTTTTAAAAATCCCGGCGCCAATGACAATACCAACAATAATGGCAATAGCACTGAATGCGCTAAGTGTTCGTGCCGGACCCTGGGCAGAATTTTGTTCTGAAACATTCATTACGTTTAAAACCTTAATTACGGTTGGCCGTCACAGGATATAAAGGCAGATTTTCCATTACGTGACCTGACATTGACCGACCGTCAAATGTCATATCCAGCACCCGTAATTGGTCAGAGTGGTCCAGAAAACTAAAACTCAAATGATTACCAACTAATTTCGCGCCAAGAATAGTTTGTTTTTTGCCATATAAAGTCAGCGTTCCTCCTACCTTCTGGTAATGCTGAACGATCTCGACCGTAGCGTCTCTGGAGGCCTCCATACCCTTAATATTCCAGGTGCCTGCAACATAAGCGGGAACGACCCAGAAGTAAGCGCGATCCTGTTCGTCGCTGCCTAAAACCCTGTCTGGCTCCCAGTCACCCATATTGATTGAATTCGCAACGATCCGTGTTCCCGGTTTCATCTTAAGCAAAGTCGGACGCAACTGAAGATTGAGGTCGGGCAGAAGATAAAGTGTGACAACACTCGCCTCGGAAAAATTTTCCTTGAAAATATCTCCATGAATCATGCGGACTTTATCAGCTACACCCGCGCGCTCAATATTGCGCCGCGCGAGCTCCGTTAACTCGGGGTTGTACTCAATGCCAACAGATCTGGCACCAAAATCCCGCGCGGCGGCAATTGAGATTTTTCCATCCCCGGCACCCAAGTCGTAGACAAGGTCGTCTGGCGTGACAGCGGCCGCCTGCAGCATCATGGCAGCCACCGCATCACTGGTAGGTACCCAGATAACATCCTTACCCACCTGCCCCATTTTGGGCTGATATGCCGCATCGCCAAAAGTGCGTGGCTTAGCAATTTGCGCAGCAGCACTCAGGGGATTCAAACAGCCAAAACCAAGCAGTAACACCGCACTCAACACTACAGAAATATTTTTTAAACCAGGCAGGGTAAATCTCATTGCTTAGTCTCACTGGTCTCACTGGTCTCACCGACGGCCTGACCAAACTCCTGACCGGCCCATCCCTCTATATGACGAATGATATTTGCGTAATCTCGCGGTCCATCGCCCTGACTGATTGCAAACGCTAAAAACTGTCTGGCGGCGGGACTCACGGTCATCGGCACACCGAGCTTCTCTGCTTCTTCCATACAAAGTTTGATATCTTTGTGCAGCAGATCAGTTGTGAAGCGTGTGGGGAATTCGCGGTTCACAATACACTGAGGGATTTTTTCCTGTGTCGCAAAAGATCGGCCGCTCGATACGTTAATCACGTCAAGCATCGTCTGGGGATCCAGACCAGCTTTAGCGCCATATACCAGCGTCTCGCAACTCGCAACGATACTGACAGCACATAATGTGTTGTTGACGATTTTCATCGTCTGCCCGAGTCCAGGCTGCGCACCCAGGTAAAAAATATTTTTACCCAGTATCGAGAGGATAGGATGAACCTCCTGATAGGCAGCTTGAGGTCCCGAGGCCATGAGCGTTAAGGTCCCCTTCTCTGCACCGGTCGTACCACCACTGACAGGTGAGCCGATCCAGGAAATATTTTTCAGTGCCAACTTTGCGGCAGCTGACTCGGTCACGGATGGGCCAGTCGTTGAAAGATCAACAATCGTGCGAATAGCTTTTCCATGCATGACCCCCTCAGCACCACTTGTGACAGACTCAACAATAGAAGGCATAGACAGGCAAAGCAAAACTATTTCAGCCTGATCGGCCAACTCGCGCGGACTGCCCGCCGTCTGTGCACCTTGCTGCTGCAGTCTTGCAAGCGCTGCTGGATTGGTGTCGAACACCACCAGATCCTGACCCGCGGCAAGCAAACGCGTACCGAAGTGATACCCCATATTGCCCAAACCAATCAATCCGATTTTCATTATTTTTTTCCTGGTTTTAACGTTCAGTCTTCTGGTTTGAAACCACTATCTTGTGCGGCTTTACGAAAGCGCTCGATCTCTGCAAGCTGAAACTTACGCAATGCGTCAGGACCAAAAGGCATGACTTCGGCACCGGTTTTTTCGATGAAGACTTTTGAATCGGGTTGCGCCAGTGCTTTTTGCATCGCCTCGGCCAGTACATTCACAATGGCATCTGGAGTTTTGGCTGCGACCCAGAATGACGTCCAGCTGTAATGAACCGCCTCGGGATAACCACTTTCTTTCAGTGTCGGGACATCCGGCAATTCAGGATGGCGTGTATCGCCCGTCACCAGTAATGCGCGCGCTTTACCTGAGGTCGCGGTCGATACAGAGCCTGTTGAGTCAACAACGGCCAAATCAATCTGATTCCCCATCACATCGGTGAGTGTCTGCGAAAGGCCTTTGTATACGATGTTTTGAAATGGCGTCTTAGCCTGAGAGGTAAATTGCGCAGCGGCTAACTGATAGCCCGGTGAATAAGTACCAGCATTTAAAGGAGGTTGCTGGCGTCCACGCGTTTCCAAATCTTTGATGGTTTTCAGGGGTGAACTATTCGAGACCATAAAGACAGCCATCGAACGGGTCATCCCTGCGACCGGACGTAAGTCCACAACAGGGTCATAAGAGAGGTTTTTAACTGACACCACGTTGACTGCCATGGGAGAGTTACTGCCCAGCAGAATGGTGTATCCATCGGCTGGTTCGGCCTTCAACGCTTGAACAGAAACGGCCCCTCCCGCGCCGGGTTTGTTTTCAACAATGACAGGCTGACCAAGAATTTCAGATAATTTTTTACCAAAAAACCTTGCGTAGACATCCGAGCCACTGCCTGCAGTGAATGGCACCAGAATTTTGAGTGGTTTATTAGGGAAATTTCCTGTTTGAGCCTGAACCGAAGCAAAGCCTGACATGGTCATCAGGGCGCATGCCACACATGCTCCGAGTGCCCGTCGCCGCATCAGCGTTCTAGCAGTGGTTCTGTCTGTAGTGGTTCTGTCTGACGTGATTATGTCTGTCGCAGAAGTTTGCGTAAATTTTATATTTTTCATGTCTCCCCCTTAACTAATAATTATTAAATTTCATGCAACTCAGCAATACTATCAGGCTGCTGCAGAAGGCTCGCCCAACACAACTGACTCATACGCATGCAATGCCGTAGCCCCTCCTGTGTGGAGAAACAGCACATTATCCGTGGGTTTGAAATACCCCTTGCGGCTCAGGCCAATCAAGCCAGCCATGATTTTTCCTGTGTAAACCGGATCTAGCAAAATGGCTTCAGTGCGTGCAAGCATCTGTATCGCCTCGACCATCGCAGGATTTGGCATGGAGTACTTGGGACGCCACCAGTCGCCAAAGCTCAGTACTGCCTCGGCAGGCACTTTGATGTCGACTTTGAGCAGATCCAAAATGGCCTGGGCTTCCTTGAGCACGAGTGGATTCTGATCAGCCGGATCACGGCTCACGCCAATCCCTACCAGTGGTATGTGAATGTTATTGCCCAAAAAGCCGGCAACCAGCCCGCCATGGGTACCCGAGCTGCCAGAACCGACCACCACGTGATCCATCGGCTGACCCATTTGCAGCAGCTGATTCTGTAGTTCCTGCGCGCAGGCGACATAGCCCAACCCACCAATCGCATTAGATCCACCGCCAGGAATAATATAGGGCTTGCGACCTTCGGCTCGCAATTCTGCTGCGACTTTTTCCATGGCTTCGGCCATATTGCTACCACCCGGTACAACAGTGATGGCTTCGACCCCAAGCATACGGAACATAAAGTTATTGCCCGAGGCATTCGGGTCGTAACTGCCGGCAATACGCTCCTCGATCACAAAACGGCACTTAAGCCCTTCTTTGACCGCAGCAGCCAGCGTAATGCGGCAATGATTGGATTGCGGTGCACCGCACGTAATGAGCGTATCGGCACCTTTGGCCAGTGCATCACCCATCAGGAATTCCAGCTTACGCGTTTTATTGCCACCGGGCGCCAGTCCGAGCATATCGTCACGTTTAATCCAGATTCGCGGTCCACCGAGCGCCTTCGTAAAATTAGGCAAAAACTCGATCGGTGATGGCATGCTGGAATAACGACGACGTGGGAAACGGCTTAAATCCATGACAAATACCTCGTTTGTTGTTAGGGTAGAACAATCTGTTGATAACTTGAATTTTTAATGCATTGACCACATATTGTTATCAATGCTTGAACGCATATTGCCTGACAGGAGCACACCATGCAATTGCAATGTCCACATTGTCACAAAACTAATCGTATACCGGATGAGAGATTGGCCGACGAACCAGTCTGCGGAGCCTGCGGTAAAGCCATTCTTCAAGGCGTGCATGCCCTCGACGCCACAGGAC
>JAUSCY010000132.1 GCA_030650995.1 Sheuella sp.
CCTCGGGATCACGTCCAAGATTGCCAACCAGAATTACTTTATTGACCGATGCCATGCCGATCTCCGTATTTAATAACCACTTTATTCATAAAAGGTCCGACAACCGGGCCCACGAGGCGTCATCATTGTCTAGTTTACCAACCGACGCCAGACGCAAAACTACGCAATACAGACAGTTTACGGCACGTTTTGCAAGGTGTGCCAGTCAGGCGTGCGAAACCATTCAGTCAGAAAATCCAGAAAGGTTCTAACCCGGACAGGGAGATTCTTGCGACTGGGGAATACGGCATAGATATCCACGCCGACGGGTTTGTACTGGGGCAACACCGTTTGCAGGCGCCCTGCCTCGATATCCTGTTTGACCATATAGGTTGGATGCATGGAGATTCCGTGCCCGAGCAGGGCGGCATGTCGCAATGGCTCTCCATAATTAGCGCGGATCGTGCCGCGCACACGTACGCTCGCCTTACCCGTCGAGCCCTGAAGTATGGCTGGTGCTGCGCCCCCCGCAGGGCTGTCGGCGTAGGGGCCGGTAAACGTCCAGATATTGGTCGGTGATTTCAGCGCATGCACCATACAGTCGTGATCAGCGAGATCGGCGATTGCTTCAGGATGACCACGCTGCTCGAGATACTCGGGTGAGGCCACGAGGACCTGTGGAACAACTGCCAGGCGCGAGGCAATCTGGCTCGTATCCTTTAATGCTGTTGCAATCCTGACTGACATATCCAGCCCCTCGGCAACCAGATCGCTGCGGCCATCATCCAGATACAACACCACCTGAATATCGGGGTGTGCCTTGGAAAAAGCGGTGATGACGGGTACCAGATGAAACGCTCCGAATGAAGGTGGGGCGCCAACACGCAGCATGCCCTTGGGGGCATTGACCGACTGGCGAACCGCTGCCTCAATGCCCTCAACCCTGTCGAGCAGTTCACGACCGTTTTCTAGCAGCGCCAGGCCGGACTCAGTCAGGCTGACACTTTTAGTCGTGCGGGTGAGCAATTGCACGCCCATGGTCTGTTCGAGCCAGGCAACGTGCTTGGTGACGTTGCCGCGCGCCATACCTAAGGCCTGGGCAGCCCGGGAAAAGCTCAACCCTTGTGCAACCTCAATAAACACCTCAATAGCCCGTAATTTATCCACAATATCTAAGCCAAGAACTTATCCACAACAATATTCAATGACAATTAAGCAGTTATCCACATTATTTATAGCAAGTTATCCACAGAATTGGGGGACTTTATCCACAAGCCCATTAACAAACATGTTTACTCACCTCCCTGCGATCTGTCTGGCTGTCGTGTCAAGGACATGGAAACACAACTACTGTTTCTAATTCGAGAACAATAATTTCGCGTTTTGATTCTATTCCAAATATTTAGAACCCGATAGACTGCACAATCTTTTGAAAACACGGCAAGCAAGGACTTGATCATGATCAACGTTACCCCTAGCGGTCAAGGTTTAGGCGCCAAGGTTGAAAACCTGGATCTTTCCCAGCCTCTGACTCAGGAAAACTATAAAACTGTCGAAGGCCTGCTGGGCCAATATGGTGTGCTTTGTTTCCCAAAACAGAATCTGACCGCGCAGCAACTGAAAGATTTCAGCGAGAAATTTGGCACACTCGAGGTAAACGTCGCCAATATTTATCAGGAACCCGGCCTGCCAGAGGTGATGATCCTCTCAAACAAGCGCGTGGATGGTAAGCCGATCGGTTTGGGCGACGCAGGACAGGACTGGCACACCGATATGTCTTATAGCAAAATGATTGCGTTCACCAACGTGCTCTATGGCATTGAAATCCCGCATCGCAATGGCGAGCCGCTGGGTGGCACTGAATTCTCAAATATGCGTGCGGCCTATCTGGCGCTGCCAGAGGACCTCAAACAAAAACTTGAGGGAAAGACCATCCTGCATGATTTCAACAAGTTCTGGGAAAACATGCGCAAGCAGCCCGGCAGCACGCGCGCGCCTCTGACCGAGGCACAACGCAAGGCCAAACCTCCTGTGTCGCATCCGGTATTTCTGACGCATCCCATCACGGGCGAAAAAGTGCTCTATGCCAATCCAGGTTACTCAATCCAGATCAATGAGCTACCCAAAGAGGAAAGCGACGAGATCCTGAACTTTTTGTTTGAGCACCAGCTCCAGCCACAATTCAGATATCGCCATCGCTGGACCGCTGGTGATGTGCTGATGTGGGACAACATGGGCACGATCCACAATGCCGTGGCAGATTACACCGCAGATGAGCCACGTTTTATCAAGCGCTGCCAGGTCATGGCGGATCGATACTTTCCCCAGGCCGCTTAAGTAAATCCTCATTTCGTATTAAAGGGGCGCCCTGAACTTCAGGCGCCCCTGTTAATCTTGTGGACCACGCAATTCATTCCAATTATTAATAAGAGAACAACGTGAAAAAAATAACCTCCTCAAAGACACAAACGTTTTATCGGCAGGTCGCTCTGGCTGCCACCTTGTTGACTAGCTGCGTGTCTGCAACACTCAGCACGTCTGCATCCGCGCAGACACCTGCCGCCTACCCCACGCAAAACATCCGCATGGTGATTGGCTTTGCAGCAGGCGGTCCAACCGATGTGATTGGCCGTATCCTCGCGCAACATATGTCCGCCTCGCTTGGTCAGTCTGTCGTGGTGGAAAACCGCACAGGCGCTAATTCGCTCATCGCCACACGCGAAGTAGCAAAAGCCAAGCCTGATGGCTATACGGTGTTGTTTGCCTCGCTGTCGCATAACGTGAATCGTTTGCTGCTCAACGAAAAAGCCGAATACCATCCTCTGAAAGATTTCGTTCCAATCTCTCTGGCTGCAAATTTGCCACTGGTATTAGTCACAGCTTACGACTCACCCTACAAGACTATCGCAGAGCTAGTCGCTAAAGCCAAAAGTTCACCTGACTCAATCAGCTACGGCTCAGCAGGAAACGGTGGTTCGGCTCACTTGGCAGCGGCAATGATGGCAACCGCCTCGAACACCAAAATGCTCCACGTACCCTTCCGCGGCAACGCCCCCGCCCTGACTGAGGTGATGGCAGGTCGTGTCTCATTCATGTTCTACCCCTCGATCGGCATTGCAGCGCACGTTGCAGACAAGCGTCTGCGCGTGCTGGCTGTGGGCTCGGCTAAACCTTTGGCAGAGTTTCCCGGTGTACCCACGATGGATGCCTCGGGCTTTCCTGATTTTGAACAAACAGCGCCCTGGGTTGGTTTGCTCGCGCCTGCCAATACGCCAAAACCCATCGTTGACAAGTTAAATGCCGCGCTCTTGCAAGCACTTAATCTGCCCGACGTACAGAAGCGTTTGAAAGAACTTGGTGCAATTTCAGTCGGTGACTCGCCTGAGCAATTCAGAGAGTTTCTGGTCAAAGATAATGCGCGCTGGGAAAAAGTGATTACTGCCTCCGGCATCACCGCGGACAAGGCTGATTAATCATGCCTCTCGCCAGTCAGGCTGCCCGTGCGTTCAGTATCGATGATCTCCGTATGCAAGCGCGCAAGCGCCTGCCACGGGCAATATTCGAGTTCTACGATGGCGGTGCCGAACAGGAAATCACGCTCCGTGACAACCTCGAGGCATTCAAACGTATGCGCATCCTGCCCAAGTCGCTCAATGATGTATCCAGGGTCGATACATCTTGCGAATTGGTCGGGGGGCCGGCAGCCATGCCGCTGGCAATCGCACCGACAGGTGCATTGAATTTTGGACGACATGGCGCTGACATCGCTATCGCGCGTGCCGCGGCAGCATTAGGTGTGCCTTACGCCTTATCGACCTCAGCCACAACGACGATCGAAGATATCGCGAAGGCGGCTCCTGGCAGGCTCTGGTTCCAGGCATATATTTTGTCTGATAAGGAAAAGCTCGCCGCGCTCATCGCACGTGCCTATGCGGCTGACTACGAAGGGCTCATGATCACGGTGGATCTTCCTGTCGGTGGAAAACGTGAGCGCGATTTTCGTAATCATTTGCAGTTCCCTTTCAAGTACACGCCACGCAACGTGATGGATTTTGCGAGCAAACCTTTCTGGTCGCTCAGCATGCTGCTCAAAGGCGTGCCACAGATGGAAAACATCAAAGAACTCAAGCGTGATACGGGGGGCGGTCAAAAGCTCTCCTCGACAGCAGGTAAAAATTACGACCCTGCTTTTGACTGGACTCAACTACAGATCATGCGTGACAACTGGTCACGTAAATTGATCGTCAAGGGTGTCATGCACCCCAAAGATGCTGACCGGCTGGCACGTATGGGTGTGGATGCAATTGTGGTGTCGAACCACGGCGGTCGTCAGCTCGATGGTGCACCGGCCACGCTTGATGCCTTGCCAGGTGTAGTGGGTGCTGCGGCGGGCCGTGTGCCCGTGCTCGTGGATGGCGGTGTGCGTCGCGGTATTGACATCATGAAGGCACGTGCATTAGGTGCTCAGGGTGTGCTGACAGGACGCGCCACCTTGTTTGGTGCAATCGCTGCGGGTCAGCCCGGCGCCACACGTGCGCTCGATATTCTGAAAGACGAGCTGTCACGCTCGATGCAATTAAGCGGCGTATGCAAAATCAGCGAAATCGATCAGGAATTAGTGTTTCG
>JAUSCY010000144.1 GCA_030650995.1 Sheuella sp.
GGCAATTCAGCTAACACGGTGCTCGTCGCGCTGACCTTGTCTCCAATTGCAACACGCGGACGCGATCCAGGTGGCAAATAGACATCAACGCGCGAACCAAAACGGATAAAACCATAACGCTGGCCACGGGCAAGCGTGTCGCCTACTTTTGCATAACAAAGAATACGTTTGGCAACTAAGCCAGCGACCTGAACGGCCGTCACAATATGACCAGACTCGGTTTGTAAAACCATAGCGTTGCGTTCATTTTCTAATGAGGCCTTATCCAGCGCAGCATTAAAAAATTTACCAGGAAAATACTCGACACTCAGGACTTTGGCATCAACCGGACTGCGGTTGCTATGCACGTTGAACACATTCATGAACACACTGATCTTGAGCGCGTCACGATTGCCATAGGGGTCTTGCGTATGCTCGACCACAACAATTCGCCCATCTGCAGGAGATAGCACGGCATTAGGGGCTGTTGAGCCAGAGCGTGCTGGATCACGGAAAAACTGCAATACAAAAACTGCAATGATCCATAAGGGGATCGACCAGCCAGGCGACCACTGCATGACAATCAGCGCAATGAGGATCGAGCCGAATAGGAAGGGCCAACCTTCGCGGGCAATAATAGGGTGTGGGTAGTGAGGTGTATTCATCGTAACCAGAGGTTAACCTAAAAAAACACGCCCCAAGGGGCGTGTTTCAAATATCAGCCTGAAAATTCCATTTGTCTGCCCTGTAGCACAAGGTAACGTCCGGAACCAAGCCGCAAATTAGTTCTTGGTCTGATCGACCAGTTTATTTGCAGCAATCCATGGCATCATCGCGCGCAGTTTGGCACCGACCACTTCGATCTGTGATTCAGCGTTAATACGGCGACGTGAAACCAGGGTTGGAGCACCCGCCTGATTTTCCAGAATAAAGCGCTTGGCGTATTCACCGTTCTGGATGTCTTTGAGAGCCTGACGCATTGCCTCGCGTGTCGCATCGGTGACGATCTTCGGACCCGTTTCGTATTCGCCAAACTCAGCGTTATTCGAAATTGAGTAGTTCATGTTGGCGATACCGCCTTCGTAGATCAGATCAACGATGAGCTTGAGCTCATGCAAGCATTCGAAATACGCCATTTCTGGTGCATATCCAGCTTCGGTCAATGTGTCGAAACCAGCTTTAATCAGTTCAACAGCACCGCCGCACAGCACTGCCTGTTCGCCGAACAAGTCTGTTTCTGTTTCTTCGCGGAAGTTTGTCTCGATCACGCCTGAACGACCGCTACCGATTGCACATGCGTATGACAAAGCGATGTCACGTGCTGCGCCCGACTTGTTCTGATGCACAGCAACCAGAGCTGGCACGCCGCCGCCCTGAGCATAGGTGCCACGTACGGTATGACCCGGTGCCTTAGGAGCAACCATCACAACATCGATGTCTTCGCGTGGAACGACCTGACCGTAGTGCACGTTAAAGCCGTGTGCAAATGCCAGCGCAGCACCTGGCTTAATATTTGCGTGGACGCTTTCACGGTAAACCTGAGCAATGTTTTCGTCAGGTAACAACATCATGACCAAGTCAGCCGCTTTAACTGCTTCTGCAACTTCGGAGACTTTCAATCCGGCATTCGCAGCTTTTTTCCATGATGCGCCGTCTTTACGCAGACCGACGACAACCTTGACGCCTGACTCATGCAGATTCAGTGCGTGGGCATGGCCCTGTGAGCCGTAACCAATAATGGCAACAGTTTTACCTTTGATCAGGGACAGATCACAATCTTTGTCATAAAAAACTTTCATTCTGGGCTCCAGATTTTTTGTAAATTTAAATACAGTGTTTGATTAAAAATTCGGTCATTCTTTAAAAAAGATCGTTTCTAGACAAGCAGCGATCAAAGCTTGAGGATGCGTTCTCCGCGACCCATGCCGCAGACGCCTGTACGGACGGTCTCCAGGATGGCGCTACGATCCAGCGCATCGATAAAAGCCTGAATCTTGTCTTGGTTACCCGTGAGTTCGATCGTATAGGCCTTGTCTGTTACATCAATGATGCGGGCACGGAAAATATCCGCCATCCGCTTCATTTCTTCGCGCTCTTTACCCACCGCACGAACTTTAATCAGCATCAGCTCGCGCTCAATGTGCGGGCCTTCTGTCAGATCAACAACTTTGATCACATCAATGAGGCGATTCAGATGCTTGGTGATTTGTTCGATCACATCGTCCGACCCCATCGTTACCAGCGTCAGACGCGAGAGCGTATTGTCCTCGGTCGGTGCAACAGTAAGCGTTTCAATGTTGTAACCACGCGCAGAAAATAACCCCACCACGCGCGACAAAGCGCCAGGTGCGTTTTCCATCAGAACAGAAATAACGTGTTTCATGGTTGTCCCCTTACAGATCTTCTGAGCCGAGCAACATTTCGGTCAACCCGCGACCGGCTTTGACCATTGGCCAAACGTTCTCTGTCTGATCGGTAATGAAGTCCATAAATACAAGACGATCTTTTAACTTGAAAGCCTCACGTAACGCGCCTTCAACATCGCTGGGTTTTTCAATACGCATCCCAACGTGCCCATATGCCTCGACAAGTTTGACAAAGTCAGGCAACGAATCCATGTAGGACTCTGAGTATCGTGACGAATAATCAATCTGTTGCCACTGACGAACCATACCAAGGAAACGGTTATTCAAACAGATGACTTTGGGTGTCAGATGGTATTGACGGCAGGTAGCGAGCTCCTGGATGTTCATCTGGATCGAGCCTTCGCCAGTGATACAGGCAACCGTCGCATCAGGATTAGCCATCTGCACGCCCATGGCGTAAGGCAGGCCCACACCCATTGTTCCGAGCCCGCCCGAATTGATCCAGCGGCGAGGCTTATTAAAGCCATAATATTGTGCCGCCCACATCTGGTGCTGGCCCACATCGGAGGTAATGAATGCGTCTCCGCCGGTGACTTCCCAGAGTTTCTGGACGACAGACTGGGGTTTGATGACCTCGAGCGAGTCGGCAAATTTCATGCACTCTTTGCCACGCCAGACATCAACCTGCTGCCACCACTTCGCAAGCGCCTCAGTGTTCTGTTTGGTCTCCAGCGCAGAGACTTCGTACTGGGCGATCAGATCAACCAGCACATCTTTAATGTTGCCAACGATAGGCACTTCGACCTTGACGCGCTTGGAAATCGAAGACGGGTCAATATCGATATGAATGATTTTGCGAGGATTCTGAGCGAAATGTTTGGGATTACCAATCACACGGTCATCGAAACGCGCGCCTACAGCAATCAGCACATCGCAGTGCTGCATCGCCATGTTTGCTTCATAGGTGCCATGCATACCAGGCATACCTACAAATTGTTTATCGCTGAAAGGATAAGCACCCAGTCCCATCAGCGTATTCGTACAAGGTGCACCGAGCAACTTGACGAACTTGATCAGCTCAGCAGAGGCATCGGAAAGAATTGCACCGCCACCGCTGTAGACCATGGGTCGTTCGGCTTGCAGCAGCATCTGAACGGCTTTCTTGATCTGACCCTGATGCCCTTTGACCACCGGGGTGTAGGAACGTAGTACAGGATCGCCTTTTGAAGGGGTGTATTTGCAATGGGCAACGGTAATGTCTTTAGGGATATCAACCAGAACAGGGCCGGGACGACCGGTACGCGCAATATAGAACGCACGGCGCATGGTCTCGGCCAGATCTTTGACATCACGCACAAGGAAATTGTGCTTGACGCAGGGCCGGGTAATACCGACGGTATCGCACTCCTGGAATGCGTCTTCACCGATGGCGTGCGTAGGCACCTGACCACTGATGATCACCATCGGAATCGAGTCCATATAGGCCGTGGCAATGCCAGTCACGGCATTGGTCACACCAGGACCACTGGTCACCAGGCAAACGCCTACTTTATTGGACGAACGAGAATAGGCATCTGCAGCGTGAACGGCAGCCTGCTCGTGTCTGACCAGAATATGTTTGAATTTGTCTTGCTTGTAAATCGCGTCGTAAATGTAGAGCACAGCCCCACCGGGATAGCCAAAGACGTGTTCTACGCCTTCGTCAGCCAGACAACGCGCGACGATATCAGCGCCATTGAGTTCCATGATGTCATTCCTTTCATTACCGGCATTGCCCATCAGACTGTTCTCCTCGTGTGTTTCAAACACATCCATTTTGAGGGTCACTGAACCGCGACAGAAATCGCAACATGACCCGACGTTTTCAAGCTCACGGAGCCTGGCCACCCGGACACATTGCCAACCCGAAGCGCATTCGCCTTAAGGCGTTGCACGCACCCAACAGGGGTGCACTGGATCGAAACGGAAGCGCTGACCACAGCTTTTGGCAGGGGCAGCAGCAAAAGTTTAAATGGCAAACACGCATCGGGCGGTGACCCAGACAAAGAAGCCATTGCGCGGGAAAAGCGGTGAGCTTTTTCTCGCACTAACCTAAAACTTTAACGTGTTGTGCGGCGCAGCGCAAATCGGATGCTTGAATTGGATGATCTTGTCTGTTGAAAAATCGACTAAATATTCAATTAATCAGTTAATTTGTCAGGAATGGATGCGTGCTATAGAGTGAGGGTAAACCCGATAATTAAAAATTCTTAGTATAGAATCCTTAGCCTGGATTGATCTTTAACTTTTAGTCTTTTTAACCTGTTTTCTACGAGCCCTCTGCCCCACCCATGGATATCAGCGTTAATCAGCTCAGGCGTTATATATATAGCCACCATTTTTATAGTGGCATGCGCCGGGCCGCAGGTACGCTTTTGCCAATTATGGTTTTAGGTGGATTATTTGGCTGGTACGCTCAAGGGCTAGTCGCCACATTCGGCGCTTTATGTGTCGCATTTATTGACCAGCCCGGCCCGCACGGTAACCGCGCCCGCGAAATGTTGGGCGGAGCACTCCTGGGGGGGGTAACGGTAACAATTACTGGTCTGGCCTCCTCTCACCCCCTTTTGATCTGGTTTGCAGTGATTGGGCAGTGCTTCTTTTTTTCGATGCTGTCGGTTTACGGCAAAAAAGGGGGGCAAATCGGTTTTGCCTGCCTGTTGCTAATGACAGTTACCATGCACTCGCCCCTGACGGTAGATGAGGTCTGGCTGCACACACTGACCTCCTTTTGTGGCGGATTGTTTTATACGGCATTCAGCTACTTTGTCAGTCGCGCCATGATCATGCGCGAAAAAGAACAGGCACTCTCTGTTGCCCTGTTTGCTACAGCTGACTACATTGCAAAACGCGCAAACATGTACAACCTGGATAGTGACCTGGAGGCGAGTTACCGCGAGCTGATCAACTGCCAGTCGGACATGACCGAAAAACATCAGGCTGCACGCGATATGGTACTCAGAGGTTTATCGACCCTGTCTACTAAAAAGGATCCCAGGCGAGTCATGCTCTGGAATCTGTTTGTAGAAATGATCGCAATTCTCGACACTCTGGTCGCGACGCGAACTGATTATTCTTTGCTTCGCAAATCGTTGAGTGAGTCAGATGCACTGCTCTTCATGCGCGATGCACTGCACAAGATGTCTCAAGAGATCGAACGTATTGCATTAGCGGTTTCACGCGAGCGCCCGGTTCGCCGCCGAAGTAGTGTGAAAGCTGAACTACGCGCGCTAGAATACGAAATCGAGTTGATGCAAAAAACCGATATGCAGACGACCGAGCCAGACGTCTACAGGCTATGCGTAGAGATTCTCAGACGCTTAAGAGTGAATGCGCGCATAGTCGATCGTATGGCTGAATACACGCGCGGCTCCCCGGGGACAAAACCGGTCGACTCGATAGATATCAATAATTCGCTGAGTCAATTTCTCTCACGCGATCAATTTCGCCTTGGCATGCTGACTAGCAACCTGCGACTTGACTCACCGATCTGCCGTTACGCACTGCGCATCACGCTGGCCGCTGGCGTTGCTTTGGCCCTCTCTACATTTATCCCCGTGCTCGCGCGTCAGGGCTACTGGATCCTGCTCACCGTTCTCATCATCATG
>JAUSCY010000005.1 GCA_030650995.1 Sheuella sp.
TTTGATTTGATGCGTTTTATAACATTATTTTTTTAGATTAAACGTCGCTGTACTAATATTATCAACAGATATATTCTTTTTTTATGTATTTTGAATATATTTATTACATTATTTCTTGGTTAATAATAATCAAATTGGAAATCAAGTGGATCAAAAGTTAATGGTTTCAGCTATTCAAATGGTTTCCAGCGCATCACTTGCGGATAATCTGTTGAATGCGGATCAATTAATTACCCAAGCGGTAGAGCAGGGTGCAAAATTGGTAGCTTTACCAGAGTATTTCTGCATGCTCGGTAAAAAAGAAACAGATAAATTAGATATTGCTGAATCTCCGGGTGCGGGTCCAATCCAGGATTTTCTCTCCGAATGCGCTTCCCGCAACAAGATTTGGTTATCTAGCGGCAGTATTCCGATTATCTCGCCCGAGGCAAAAAAAGTATTTAATACTCAACTGATATTTAATCCTGATGGTCAGCAAATCGCCCGTTACGACAAAATACATTTATTCAGTTTTGCGCGCGGAACGGAAAGCTATGACGAGTCACGAGGAATCGTTGCAGGTGATGTCGTGCAGAGAGTGGATACGTCAGTTGTGAATCTTGGTTTATCAATTTGTTATGACTTAAGATTTCCTGAGCTTTATCGTTCTCTTGGTGAGGTCGACTTGATATTAGTGCCATCCGCCTTCACATATACGACAGGACAGGCTCATTGGGAGTTGCTGCTGCGTGCCCGCGCTGTGGAAAATCAGTGCTATGTTCTGGCACCGGCCCAGGGTGGTCATCACGAAAATGGCAGGCGAACCTGGGGCCACAGCATGCTGGTTGATCCGTGGGGAGAAATTCTCAGCGTATTACCCGAGCATGCCGGGGTCGTAACAGGTACGATAGACCCTGCACGCCTCACAGAGGTCCGCGAGTCCTTGCCGGCGCTCAGGCACCGGATACTCTGATTGCCTTAACAGTTTTTATAGTTTTGAATTACTTAACTAGATACGGTCTACATGAATCTGATTGATCCTGGCAATGCATCGCTCAATACTGCAAAATCCCTTTTACTTGATCCCTGGGGACTGAGCGAGTCTGATATGGCTCGCTCGCTTGGTGAGATCTTTACGCACAAGGTTGATTACGCAGATCTGTATTTCCAGTACACGCGCAGCGAAGGCTGGAGCCTGGAAGAGGGCATTGTCAAAACCGGTAGCTTCTCCATCTCCCAGGGAGTCGGTGTGCGTGCCGTGGCGGGTGAAAAAACAGCCTTTGCGTATTCCGATGCATTATCACCTGAGGCGTTGTTGTCTTCATCACGCGCCGTTCGCAGCATTGCCAGACAAGGTGCCGGACGTATACATGTGCGCGCAGACGACGGACGACCCAGTTTGAGTTTGTACGCGCCGGTAGATCCTCTTGCAACAATGACAGCGCCCGAAAAAGTTGGGTTGCTCGAGCGCATCGAACAAATGGCCCGCGCCAAAGATCCCCACATCATTCAAGTGATGGCCAGTATGGGAATGGAGTATGACGTCATTATGGTCGCAGGCTCGGATGGTCGGCTCGCTGCCGATGTGCGGCCTCTGGTGAGGATGTCTCTGACAGTGATTGCCGAAAGAAATGGGCGTCGTGAGTCGGGGCATAGTGGCGGTGGCGGGCGTTCCGGGTTGGAATATTTCTCGGATGAAGTATTGCGCGGCTATGTTGATCATGCAGTCCACGAAGCGATGGTTAATCTGGACGCACGTCCTGCGCCTGCTGGAGAAATGACGGTGGTGCTGGGTGCCGGATGGCCTGGGATTTTGTTGCACGAAGCGGTCGGACACGGGCTCGAAGGAGACTTCAACCGGAAAGGTTCGAGTGTATTTACAGGCCGGATCGGTCAGCGTGTCGCCTCAAAGGGCGTGACCGTAATTGATGATGGCACGATTGAGGGGCGACGTGGTTCGCTCAATATCGATGACGAAGGAAATCCTTCACAGCGCAATGTATTGATTGAGGACGGTATCCTGCGTGGATATATGCAGGACACGCTCAATGCGCGTCTGATGAAAACAGCTGCGACCGGCAACGGCAGACGCGAGTCGTTTGCGCATCTGCCCATGCCAAGAATGACCAACACCTTCATGCTCGGTGGATCAACTCCCCCGGAAGAAATTATCGCTTCCGTTAAAAAAGGCATTTATGCCGCGAACTTTGGCGGTGGTCAGGTTGATATTACGAGCGGTAAGTTCGTGTTTTCAGCGTCTGAGGCCTACATGATTGAAAACGGTAAGGTGACCTATCCCGTAAAAGGTGCGACGCTGATCGGCAGTGGTCTGGAGGCAATGAATCGGGTCAGCATGATCGGTAATGATATGAAACTCGACAGTGGCGTAGGTACCTGCGGCAAAGATGGTCAGAGCGTTCCCGTCGGTGTTGGTATGCCGACGATCCGCATGGAAGGACTGACTGTTGGCGGTACTGCCTGAAGGCTGTTGCGCTTGTTCACGCCTGACCGGCAACCAACTTATTTTTAATCTTTATTGAATTTGTATCCAGGAGTTTTTGTGTCACACAATACTGATGATTTGCGTATTAGAGAAATCAAAGAACTTGCACCGCCATCGCATGCAATGCGTGAATTCACGTGTACCCCTGAGGTCTCGACGCTAGTGCATGACGCGCGTCAGGCCATTCACCGGGTTTTGCATGGTATGGACGATCGTCTGGTCGTTGTGATCGGACCATGTTCGATTCATGACACTAAAGCTGCTATTGATTACGCTAAACGGTTAAAGGCGGAACGTGCGCGCTTTAAGGGCGAATTAGAAATTGTTATGCGCGTGTACTTTGAAAAACCACGTACGACTGTGGGTTGGAAAGGGTTAATTAATGACCCGGAAATGGATGGCAGTTTCAATATCAATCAGGGACTGCGCATGGCGCGTGGCCTGTTGCTTGAAATCAATGCAATGGGTTTACCAGCTGGCTGCGAATTTCTCGATATGATCACGCCGCAATATATTGCTGATCTCGTGTCTTGGGGTGCTATTGGTGCGCGTACAACAGAGAGTCAGGTTCACCGGGAACTCGCATCAGGTTTGTCATGCCCTGTTGGATTTAAAAACGGTACTGATGGAAATGTCAGGATTGCAGTCGATGCAATGAAAGCCGCTTCACAACCGCACCATTTTTTGTCTGTTACCAAAGGCGGACATTCTGCGATTGTTTCGACAGCGGGTAATGAAGATTGCCATGTCATCTTGCGTGGTGGAAAAGAGCCTAATTTTGATGCGAAAAGCGTCGAAGCAGCTTGCAGCGATATGGCTAAAGCCGGGCTAGCCCAGCGAATCATGATTGATGCCAGTCACGCCAACAGCAATAAAAAACCAGAAAACCAGCCAGCAGTCTGTGATGATGTTGCATCACAGATCGCAGGCGGAGAGACGAGGATTTTCGGTCTGATGATTGAAAGTAATCTGGTGGCAGGACGTCAGGACTTGGTCCCTGGTCAGCCGCTGGTCTACGGTCAGAGTGTGACCGATGGTTGTATCGATTGGGAAACCTCGGTGGGTGTGCTTGAACGCTTATCCCAATCCGTTAAGGATCGTCGTCGCAATCTGGATTCATCTGGTAAATAAGGTTTCGTCATGAATGCACCACAAGCTGTTCAGGCTCTGCGCAAACCTTTGCCGGATGTCATGGTCCAAGCCCTCAAACTGCATTTTGGCGAGCGGTTTTCAATGTCAAATGCAGTGCGTGAACACCACGGCAAGGATGAGTCGCCTTATCCGTTCATGTTGCCTGATGCCGTCGTGTTTATTGAGAATACTGATGAAGTGGTTTTTGTTGTGCAGTTGTGTAACGCGCACAAGATACCGCTGATTCCTTATGGCGCGGGCTCTTCGCTTGAGGGCCATATTCTGGCAATCGAAGGCGGGATATCGCTTGATATGTCGGCCATGAACAAGATCGTCAGTCTGAACGCAGAAGACCTGACGGTAACGGTTCAGCCTGGATTGACACGCAAACAGTTGAACGAACAAATCCGTGATTCAGGATTGTTCTTTCCTATTGACCCAGGTGCCGATGCCTCGCTCGGAGGCATGTCTGCGACGCGCGCCTCGGGCACGAACGCGGTACGCTACGGAACGATGCGGGAAAACGTAGTGTCTCTGACCGTTGTTACCGCACTTGGCAAAGTTGTGCGCACAGCGGGTCGCGCGCGCAAGTCTTCGGCTGGTTACGATCTCACCCGGATTTTTGTCGGGAGCGAAGGCACGCTCGGAATCATTACCGAAGTCACTGTGAAGCTGTATCCGCAACCTGAAGCGATCTCCGCAGCAGTTTGTAATTTCCCCACCATGCATGATGCGGTCCAATGTGTGATCCAGACAATACAGCTGGGTGTGCCTGTTGCGCGTGTTGAATTGCTGGATCGCAATGCGGTGATGGCGAGTAATCGTTATAGCAAATTGTCTTTGCGTGAAACACCTCTTTTGCTGTTTGAATTTCATGGCAGTGATGCTGGCGTCAAGGAGCAAGCAGAAACAGTTCAGGAAATTGCTAAAGACTGTGGCGGCATGGATTTTGAATGGGCTGAACGTCCTGAAGATCGCAACCGTCTATGGACCGCGCGGCACAACGCATATTTTGCCGGTCTTCAATTGCGACCTGGATGCAAAGCGAGTACGACAGATGTCTGTGTGCCGATTTCGCGCCTGGCTGAGTGTATCGATGCCGCGACAAAAGAGCTTGAGGCTGCCAGCTTTCCCTCAACGATTGTGGGCCATGTCGGTGATGGAAACTTTCACGTGCTGATGCTGGTTGATCCCGATAGCGAAGCGGAGTGGGAGGAGTCCGAACGGATCAATCACAAACTGGTCCATCAGGCGATTGAGGCGGATGGCACCTGTACGGGTGAGCATGGGATTGGTCTGCACAAGATGCAATTCATGGCTGAAGAACATGGTGAGGATGCTCTGGATCTAATGCGCGCACTTAAAACCGCCTTCGATCCGAATAACATCCTTAACCCCGGTAAGGTTATTCAACTTATCGCTTAATTAGGGGTAAACCTGTCCTGCATAATTTTGCAGGGCAGGCTATTGTTTGAACTATGAATGCAATCACAGATACCGGGCTTTCTCCTATTCATACCCCATCGGCTGAAACCGTTGTTCAGGCCTTGCTTGGCATTCTGCCTGCGCACTGCGTCCTGAGCCGGCAAGAGGACACACGACCCTACGAATGTGACGGTTTATCTTTGTACCGTTCTGTGCCGATGGCGGTTGTGCTACCTGAGACAGAGTCTCAGGTTCAGGCTGTTCTTAAAACCTGTAAACAACTGAATGTGCCTGTGGTTGCGCGTGGCGCAGGCACCGGTTTGTCTGGTGGGGCAATGCCGCACGCACAGGGTGTTTTGCTCGGGCTCGCCAAATTTAATCGGATCAAATCGATTGATCGCGAGGCAGCTATTGCGGTGGTCGAACCTGGTGTGCGCAATCTCGCAGTATCAGAGGCTGTGAGCCAATATGGTTTGTATTACGCACCAGATCCTTCCAGTCAGATTGCCTGCACGATCGGAGGCAACGTCGCTGAAAACTCGGGCGGCGTTCACTGTCTGAAATATGGCTTGACCGTACATAACGTCATGAAAGTGCGCATGATCACGATGGATGGCGAGATCATAGAGCTCGGCTCACTTGCTCCGGATTCTCCCGGGCCTGATCTGTTGTCCGTATTTGTGGGCTCAGAGGGAATGCTCGGTGTCGTGACCGAGGTCACCTTGAGACTGACGCCAAAGCCCGCGCTCGCACGAGTCATTATGGCGAGTTTTGATGATGTCGAAAAAGCCAGTCAGGCCGTAGCTATGATTATCGCTGCTGGGATTATTCCCGCAGGTCTGGAAATGATGGATAAGCAGGCTACCTTGATGGTCGAGCCATTCGTCAAGGCTGGTTACGATACAAACGCCGAAGCGATTTTGCTCTGTGAGTCAGATGGCACGTTCGAAGAGGTCGCCGATGAGATTCGCCGGATGGAGGAGGTCTTTCAACAGGCGGGAGCCACGCGTCTGCAAGTCTCAAAATCGGAAGCTGAACGTTTACTATTCTGGGCAGGTCGCAAAAATGCATTCCCAGCTGCGGGACGTGTATCTCCGGATTACTACTGCATGGATGGCACCATTCCGCGTCGCCGGCTAGGTGATGTGTTGAAAGCCATTCAGCAAATGGAGACGACTTACTCCATGCGTTGTGCAAACGTATTCCATGCCGGCGATGGAAATCTGCATCCACTGATTTTATTTGACTCAAATATTCCGGACGAGGTGCGTCGCGCTGAGGATTTCGGCGCTGCCATTCTTGAGCTGTGTGTGGAGGTCGGTGGCACGATCACAGGCGAACATGGCGTTGGTATGGAAAAAATCAATCAGATGTGCGTACAGTTTTCAAGAGATGAGCTTGATCAGTTCCTCGCTGTAAAACGCGCTTTTGATCCTGATTGTTTATTAAACCCGGAGAAAGTAATTCCTACCCTCGCACGCTGTGCCGAATACGGCAAGATGCATGTGCATGGTGGCGCGATTGCTTTTCCTGATTTACCAAGATTCTGAGACACGCATGAAATACGAAATCGCTCAGCTCAGCGAGCAGGTCCTTGAGGCGCGTGCCAATTTCCGCCCATTGCTCATTCAGGGCGGCAACACCAAGTCTTTTTATGGCAATGCCTTTGAACGTAAAAGTGCTGAGCCTATTTCACTCGATATGCGCACACTGCGCGGCATCGTCAACTATGAGCCAACAGAGTTAGTCATCACTGCTTTTGCTGGGACGCCGCTTCAGGACATCATGGATACCCTGGATGCATCGGGTCAGATGCTCGCGTTTGATCCGCCTTGTTTTGGTGCCCATGCAACGCTCGGTGGTTGTATTGCTGCGGGTCTTTCCGGTCCCGGACGCCAGGGCGGTGGTCCACTCAAAGATTATGTTCTGGGTAGTCATTTACTTGACGCACAAGGGCGCGTGCTGAAATTCGGTGGTGAGGTCATGAAAAATGTGGCCGGCTATGACGTCTCTCGCATGTTGGCCGGTTCGATGGGGATGTTTGGTGCACTCTTGCAGGTCTCGGTCAAGGTCGCACCTAAGCCTATACAGACAGTCACGCTGGAGTGGGAGTGCAGTGAGCGCGAGGCCCTGACGATGTGCCACGGCATGCGTGCACATCCACTTCCTGTATCTGCAAGTGCCTGGGAACTGGTAGCGGATAAAGGTCGGTTGCGTATTCGTCTGGCGGGTGCCCCAGCAGCAATTGAGAGCGCTCGCAAAAAACTCGGAGGCGATCTTGTTGCAGATGTTGAGTCCGTTCAATACTGGCATGATTTACGTGAGCAACGCTTAGCGTTTTTTGCATCCCCTCAATTGTGGCGAGTTGCTGTTGCGCCGGGCACACCCGAATTAAATCTCGGACCTACACTGATTGAGTGGGGAGGCGGTCAGCGCTGGCTTGCTGGTGAGCTCGACCCTGCGATGGTGCGTCGCGCCGCAGAGCAGGCACAGGGGCATGCAACATTGTTTCGCCTTGGCGCAAGTAAGCAAGCCCCGGAGCAAGGTGTGTTCCATCCGCTGACTCCCGCTGTCACAACAATTGTGAAGCGTTTAAAACAAGAATTCGACCCGAAAGGGGTATTTAACCCCGGCCGCCTTGTCGCTGGTATCTGACGGATCAAGTATGCAAACAAATCTTGCCGAGTGGGCGCGTGAGTCTGAGTTAGGTCAAGAGGCCGATGATATTTTGCGCCGCTGTGTCCATTGTGGTTTCTGTACCGCGACTTGTCCGACCTATCAGGTCCTGGGCGATGAGTTGGATAGTCCGCGTGGCCGTATCTACCTGATTAAGGAAGTTCTTGAGGGTAAGGAGCCCACGCGCGCGACACAGCAGCATCTGGATCGCTGCCTGACTTGCCGAAACTGTGAAACAACTTGCCCTTCGGGTGTGCAATACGGACATCTGGTGGATATCGGTCGTCAGATTGTTGAAGAAAAAGTTAAACGCCCACTCATGGAGCAATTGCAACGTTTTGCGTTGCGTAAAGGACTGACTTCGAAAATGTTCGCGCCAGCTTACAAACTTGGTCAGTCGATGCACAGTTTTCTGCCCGAGTCTTTGCAGCGCAAAATGCTCGCCAAACGCGATGTCGGTGCTTTACCTGACACCCGTAAGCAAATACGTCAGGTTTTGATTTTGTCGGGCTGTGTCCAGCCAACCATGATGCCGACGATCGATGCTGCAACGATCCGCATCCTGAATGCCATCGGTATTGGCACGCAAGTGGCGGGGGGAGCCGGTTGTTGCGGAGCACTGAATTTTCATCTGGATGCACAGGACGTGGCCCTGGGACAAGTGCGTGCGAATATTGACGCATGGTTGCCACTGGTGGAATCCGGTGCCGTAGAGGCGATCGTGATGAATGCTTCGGGTTGCGGTGCCATGGTGGTGGAATACGCACACCACTTGCGCAATGACCCCGTCTATTTGCCGAAAGCGCAGAAAATTGTTGCGGTAGTGAAAGACATTGCAGAAATTGTTGCACCGCATGTCGAATTGCTATCGTCCAGGATTGATGCCTCGCTTTTGCCCAAGCGCCCTGTATTTCATCCACCCTGTACGTTGCAGCACTGGCAAGGCCTGCGCCCCCTGAGCGAGCAGGTGATGACCAAGCTCGGCATGACGTTACAGCCTTTCACTGAGAGTCATCTTTGTTGTGGTTCAGCCGGTGCCTACTCCGTTATGCAACCGGTGATCTCAAAATCTCTGCGTGATCGCAAGCTGGCTCACCTCAATCATGCTGAGCCTGATGTAATGATGTCTTCAAATATCGGTTGTATCGGCCACCTGCAAAGTGGAACCGATACTCCCGTCAGGCACTGGATTGAAGTGGTGGATGCAGCGCTTACTCCACAGCCTTCGCCATCTCTTCAATGACCTTTTTCGCATCGCCAAACACCATCATGGTTTTGTCGAGGTAGAACAATTCATTGTCCAGGCCCGCATAGCCAGAAGCCATTGATCGTTTGTTGACGATAATGGTTTTAGCCTTGTAGGCCTCAAGGATCGGCATGCCGGCGATAGGGGATTTCGGATCGTTTTTCGCGGCAGGGTTGACCACATCATTGGCACCTAGCACCAACACAACATCTGTCTGTGAAAACTCGCTGTTGATGTCTTCCATCTCAAAAACCTGATCGTAAGGCACTTCAGCTTCAGCGAGCAGTACGTTCATATGTCCAGGCATACGCCCAGCCACAGGATGAATTGCGTATTTGACGATCACACCGTGCTCGGTGAGTTTTTCAACCAGTTCTTTTAGTGCATGCTGCGCACGGGCGACAGCCAGACCGTAACCCGGCACGATCACAACAGTCTCTGCATTCATCAGCAGAAAGGCCGCATCGTCAGGACTGCCTGAGCGGACGTTGCGCTGTGCTTGTGCACCAGCGCTCGCGCCTGCATCGACCGCTCCACCAAAGCCACCGAGAATCACGTTGAAGAATGAGCGGTTCATCGCCTTGCACATAATGTAGGAGAGAATCGCTCCAGAGGAGCCGACTAGCGAGCCTGCAATGATCAGCATGGGATTGTTCAACGAAAAACCAATCCCCGCAGCAGCCCAGCCTGAGTAGCTGTTGAGCATCGACACCACGACCGGCATATCGGCACCGCCGATAGGGATAATGATTAATACGCCGAGTACAAATGCCAGCAGTGTCATGATGACGAAAGGTGTCCAGCTTTGCGTGAGCATGAACCAAACGCCGCAGCCTACCATGGCGAGTGCCAGAGCCAGGTTGAACATATGCTGGCCTGGGAACACGACAGGCGCGCCCTGAAAGAATCTGAATTTATATTTGCCAGAGAGCTTGCCAAAAGCAATTACAGATCCTGAGAAAGTGATCGCACCGACAAACGTACCAATAAATAGCTCCAGACGATTGCCAAAGGGAATAGGCTGACCTTTAGGGGCGATGTTAAAGGCATGAGGCTCGGCAACGATCGCCACCGCGATCGCAACCGCAGCCAGTCCAATCATGCTGTGCATGAAAGCGACCAGTTCGGGCATTTTGGTCATTTCGACGCGTTTGGCCATGATGGTGCCAATCGTGCCGCCAATTAATAAACCCAGCACAACCCAGCCCAGACCAATACCCGGATTAACCGAGTTTGCTGTGGCGAGACTCACGATCAGTGCCGCCGTGGTCAGGACGGCAATCAGCATGCCAGCCATGCCAAAGGCATTGCCAAGTCGTGAGGTGGTAGGGTGAGACAGACCTTTCAGTGCTTGAATAAAACAAACTGACGCTACTAAATAGAGCAGGGTCACCAGGTTGATAGAAATCATGCTTTGGCTCCTGACTTGTCTGCTGCAGCCTTAGGTGCTTTCTTCTTGAACATTTCAAGCATCCTGCGGGTCACCAGAAATCCACCAAATACATTGACTGCGGCCAGCGCAACGGCAAACACGCCCATTCCCCGGGCGAGTCCGCCTTCAGTCAGTGCGGCAGCCAGCATGGCACCGACGATAACGATGGCAGAGATCGCGTTGGTGACCGCCATTAATGGCGTATGCAAAGCAGGTGTGACATTCCAGACAACGTGATAACCCACATAAATAGCGAGTACAAAAATAATCAGATTAACTAAGGTCGGGCTGATCGCATCCATTATTTGTTCCTTAAGTTTTGTCCGCCTTCGCAGATCAGGCAGGCTGTCACAATGTCATCATCGCGTGCAATATCGAGCTTTGCTTGCTTGTCGATGATGAGTTTGAGGAAATCCATCAGATTGCGCGCATACAGTGCCGAGGCATCGGTTGCGATCATGCCGGGCAAATTAGTCAACCCCACAAGCGTGACATCATTGACGTGGACGACTTGTCCTTTAACCGATAGCGGACAGTTGCCACCGCGCTCGACTGCCAGATCCACGATCACCGAGCCAGGTTTCATCGCGTGGACTGTTTCAGCGGCGATTAGTTGGGGTGCGGGTCGACCTGGAATCAGCGCAGTGGTGATCACGATATCGGCTTGTTTGCAGCGCTCTGCCACCAGCGTGGCCTGGCGAGCCATCCAGCTTGCCGGCATCGGCCGTGCATAACCGCCTACGCCTTGGGCGATCTCGCGTTCTTCATCTGTTTCAAAGGGAACGTCGATGAATTTTGCACCAAGCGATTCAACCTGTTCGCGAGCGGCTGGCCGTACATCGGAGGCCTCGACCACAGCACCCAGACGTTTAGCCGTAGCAATGGCCTGGAGACCAGCAACACCCGTTCCCAGCACGACAACGCGTGCAGCCTTGATCGTACCGGCAGCCGTCATCATCATTGGAAACATGCGCCCGTAGTACTGGCTGGCTAACAGAACTGCTTTATATCCAGCCAGATTTGCCTGGGAGGAGAGTACATCCAGACTTTGCGCACGCGTCGTTCTAGGAGCAGCCTCAAGCGCAAAGGCGGTCAGTCCGGCACCCGCCATGGCATCTATGCCTGCCAAGTCGAACGGATCCAGCATCCCCAGCAGGCAAGCGCCTGATTGCATGAGCGTTAACTCTGAAGCTGAGGGCGCGCGGACCTTGAGTACCAGCTCTGCACCGAGCGCCTGGTCCGGACCGACTAAGGTCGCTCCAGCTTGTTCGTAGGCTGCGTTTTCGAAATGCGCCCAAAGGCCTGCATCACGTTCGACGAGTACCTGATGACCAGACGTCACATATTTTTTGACCGTTTCTGGTGTGGCGGCCACGCGGGTTTCCCCATCGCGGGTCTCGCGCGGTATACCAATGCGCATCGAGGTCTCCATATCTTAAAGTTGTTCTTGACCTGTGTTTTATACACCATAGGACATCAAATTCAGCCGAATGCTGCAATATTTAATCACCTGACGCCTTTATGCCCGCTGCTTGCAGCGTACCGACTACAATTTATCCATCATGAGTCAAAATCTTCACCCCAAAAAACGAGTTGTCGTCGGTATGTCCGGCGGCGTAGATTCCTCCGTTACTGCCTGGTTGCTCAAACAGCAGGGCTACGAGGTGGTGGGCTTGTTTATGAAAAACTGGGAGGACGATGATGACTCCGAGTACTGTTCAACGCGCCAGGACTGGCTCGATGCGGCAAGTGTCGCCGATGTGGTGGGGGTTGATATCGAGGCGGTTAATTTCGCTTCTGAATATAAAGACCGGGTATTTGCCGATTTTCTCCGGGAGTATTCTGCCGGCCGCACACCCAACCCCGATGTACTGTGTAATGCCGAAATAAAATTCAAGGCTTTTCTCGATCACGCCATGACGCTTGGTGCAGATCATATTGCAACGGGCCACTATGCCCGCGTGCGCGCAGTGCGAGAGCCAGATGGCGAGCGCTTTGAACTGCTCAAAGCCCTCGATCACACAAAAGACCAGAGTTACTTCTTGCATCGCCTGAATCAGCATCAGCTCTCGCGCACTCTGTTTCCCCTCGGTGAAATTCCTAAAACCGAAGTCCGACGGATTGCGCTGGAAATCGGTTTGCCTAATGCGACCAAAAAAGACTCGACTGGCATTTGCTTTATCGGGGAGCGACCCTTTCGATCGTTTCTCAACCAGTACCTGCCGACTCAGCCCGGACCGATCGTGACCCAGAAGGGTAAGAAAATTGGCACCCATCATGGACTGTCCTTTTATACACTTGGTCAGCGCAAGGGGTTAGGCATAGGTGGCGTGAAAGGCCATCAGCAAGCCGACGGTACGGGACCCGTCTGGTACGTCGCACGCAAGGATATTCCGAGTAATACCCTTTATGTTGTCGAAGGGCATGAGCACCCCTGGTTGCTCTCTGATCAGCTGCACGCGGGTCAGGTCAGCTGGGTTGCCGGACATCCCCCTGCTGCAGGTGCCTATGCTGCTAAAACGCGTTATCGGCAGTCGGATGCTGCCTGCGTGTTGGCAGACTCAACACCGGCGGGGTTTACTTTGTCTTTTTCCGAATCTCAATGGGCAGTTACCCCTGGGCAGTCGGCTGTTCTGTATGACGGTGATATTTGTTTGGGTGGGGGTATCATTACCTAAATTAAACAATGGAGACGCACGGACATGTCGAGACTGCATCACTGGGCCTTAAAAACACCTCAAAAATCCGCCCTGATTGATCTCGACTCAGGCCGTGCAATGTCCTTCCAAACCTTGGATCAGCGTGTGCAACGCGCAGCGCTCTGGTTACGTCACCAAGGTTTGCAATCCGCAGATGGTATTTTGCTGCTTCTGGAAAATCGAACGGAAATCATTGAGCTTGGACTGGCTGCTCGCCGGGCGGGCTTATATTTCACACCTTCCAGCACGCATCTGACATTGCCGGAACTCGCGCACATCGCGCAGGATTGTGGAGCAAAAATTCTGTTTGTTTCCGCTCAGACTGCGCATGTTGTGCAGGCTTTGTTACACATAGAGGGTCTTGCCCATCTTAAAGTCGTATGCGTCGGCCCTGATGGGTTGCCCGGATTGATTCACTACGAGAGTGCCTTGCTCGAGGTGGATGCGTCAGAGGTTATGCCCCTGTACCCCCTTGGGCGCGATATGTTGTATTCCTCAGGTACCACTGGCTTTCCTAAAGGCATTCGACGCACACTGGTTGCTGCCGAAATACGCGATCAGCCCGAATCCGAGGTGCTGAACTGGCAGCGTTCATTCGGATTTGATGATCAGACCGTCTACCTGTCGCCTGCACCTCTCTACCACGCGGCTCCACTGCGCTATGTGATGCGCACGGTAGAAGGAGGTGGTTGCGCGATTCTGATGAAGAAATTTGATGCAGAGCGTGCGCTCAACGCTATTGGGCAGTATGGGGTCACGCACTCGCAGTGGGTGCCAACTATGTTTATCCGCATGCTTGAACTTCCTGCCTCCGTGCGCGAGCAGGCTAGCCTGAAAACTATGCGTGTGGCGATCCACGCGGCAGCGCCTTGCCCGATTCACGTCAAACAGGCATTGCTGGACTGGTGGGGAGACATTGTGCATGAGTATTACGCTGGCTCAGAGGGCTTTGGGGTCACGGCGATCAATTCAGAAAACTGGCGGACCCATCCAGGCTCCGTGGGCCGGGCAACCTTGGGTGTTATCCACATAGTTGGAGAAGATGGCGAGGAGTTGCCAGTAGGTGAAATAGGCAAAATCTATTTTTCTGGTGGTCCTGCATTTGAATACTGGAACGATCCGGTCAAAACAAAAGACGCATATAACGCAAAGGGCTGGGCGACCTATGGTGACATGGGATACATCGATGCAGAGGGTTATCTGTATATGGCTGATCGACGTACAGACTTGATTCTGTCGGGTGGAGTCAACGTTTATCCCCAGGAGATTGAAAATGCACTCAGTCAGCATCCGCTGATTCAGGACGTAGCTGTGGTGGGTGTGCCAGACGATGTATTCGGTCAGGTACCGAAAGCCGTCGTTCAGCTGCATGATCATGGTCAGGCAAGTGAGAAGCTTGCGCGAGAGATTATCGAGTTCTGCGCCACGCATCTGTCAAAAGTTAAAATGCCTCGTTCAGTTGTATTCGAAGAGGCTTTGCCAAGGCTTGAGACAGGAAAACTGTTGCGCCGGGTTCTTAAAGAAAGATATCAGGCAGACCCGCAAGCCGGTTACCTGATTAAATAAATTTTTTTAATTCAATACATAGCCCCAAGAGACAAAAGAGAGAAACACGATGCGAACCGTTTACCGAGAAGATCACGAACAATTTCGTACCCAGGTCCGACGTTTTGTTGAGCGAGAAATCACGCCCTTTTATGCCGAGTGGGAAGAGCAGGGAATCGTGCCCAAGGCGTTATGGCTTAAAGCGGGTGAGGAGGGTTTGCTCAACCCGATGTTGCCAGAGCCTTTTGGAGGAGGTGGCGATTTCGGTCATTCAGCCGTCTTGCTAGAGGAATTTGGACGTGCCAATTGCAGCGGCGTGGCGTTCCCTTTGCATTCAGACATCGTTGCCCCCTATATTTATACCTACGGTACCGATGATCAGAAACAGCGCTGGTTACCCGGTATGGCACGCGGTGAAATGATCGGTGCCATCGCCATGACCGAGCCAGGTACTGGGAGTGATTTGAAGGCCGTTCGTACAACCGCCGTTCGTGATGGCGACGAATACATCATCAATGGTCAGAAAACTTTTATTTCAAACGGACAAAATGCTGGCCTGGTGATTGTGATCGCCAAGACCGATCCTGAAGCCGGCGCCAAAGGCATTTCACTGCTCGTGGTGGAGGACGGTACCCCAGGATTCAGTAAAGGTCGAAAACTTAAAAAGATCGGTCTTCGTTCGCAAGACACCTCAGAGTTGTTTTTTGATAATGTGCGTGTTCCTGCTGCCAATATGCTTGGAGAACCCAATATGGGGTTCAAATATTTAATGCAGGAACTCGCTCAAGAGCGTTTGGTGATTGCAGTCAGGGCGGTTGCCTCAATCGAAGCGTTTCTCGCTCGAACGATCATGTATACGCGTGATCGCAAAATTTTTGGTAATTCTGTTCTGTCCTATCAGAACACCCGGTTCAAGCTCGCGGAGGCCAAGGCGCAATGCACCATGCTCAGGGTATTTGTCGATGATTGCCTGTCGCTGCATTTCAAGCATGAGTTGACCCCCGAGCGCGCAGCAATGGCAAAGCTCAATGCCTCTGAGATGCAGTCCCGCCTGCTGGATGAGTTTTTACAACTCCATGGCGGTTACGGCTACATGTCTGAATATTTGGTGGGTGGTGCCTGGGTCGATGCACGTGTAGGACGTATATACGGTGGC
Organism: Sheuella sp.; assembly: GCA_030650995.1. Classification (GTDB taxonomy): domain Bacteria; phylum Pseudomonadota; class Gammaproteobacteria; order Burkholderiales; family Burkholderiaceae_B; genus Zwartia. The sequence continues at coordinate 15,793 of JAUSCY010000005.1, forward strand.
AGTAGCGAAGTGATGAAAGAAATTATCGCCCGAACTCTGGAAAAAGATCTGGATATTTAATATCCGGGTAGGAAAAATATTTCCTACCCTTCGTTGCGTTAAGCAACAGGCGGTGCTGTCTCAATAAATGCGGGACGCAACGCCAGTTTTTTATAGAGGCGATCCAGATTTGGATGACCGCTGCGCCAGTCGATGTGCGCAAAACGCAGATCGAGATAGCCAAGAGAACAGCCGACAGCAATGTCTGCCAGGCTGTAATTCACGCCCATACAGTGGTTGAGATCGCCCAGACCTGACTCCATCGAGTCTAAAGCTGCCCGAATCTTGCCGTACTGACGGTCCAGCCATTCGGCGCTGCGTTGCGCCTCGGGACGTTTATTTTCAAGAAATATCGAAATGCAGGCATCCACGGTGCCATCTGCAAGCGCTTCCCAGCACTTTACCGCAGCACGCTCACGGCCACCCTGAGGAATCAGTCTTCCTACAGGTGAAAGGGTATCCAGATATTCGACTATCACGCGGGAGTCAAACAGCGAGCCGCCATCCTCAGTAATCAGGCAGGGCACTTTGCCGAGCGGATTAGATTCCTGAATTTTTGTATCGGGTGCCCAGACGTTCTCAAGTTGAAGTTGATAGTCGAGTTTTTTCTCAGACATCACAATGCGGACTTTACGTGCGTAGGGACTAGTTAGTGCGGCAATCAGTTTCATTAAGCAACAATGTTGAAATGTAGTCCCATCAGTGTATCGCCTGGCCGACATAATTTGTGCCAAAAGGCGGTGATAAAATCATCCAGGTCCAATCTGTCGTTTTTTTGATCAAATTCCCCCATGCAAACAAATCCTAGCCTTAGCGTTCTCAATGCCTTGTCCCCCCTTGATGGCCGTTATGCCTCAAGATGCGAAGGACTGCGTCCCCTCTTGTCCGAGGCTGGCTTCATGGCGCATCGGGTAGAGGTCGAAATAGCCTGGCTGATCGGGCTGTCAGAGGCCGGTTTGCAAGAGTTGCCTGCTTTTACGCCTGCGGCGAGAAAGATTCTCAATACGCTGGTCAGTGAGTTTTCAGAAGCCGATGCCGACAGGATTAAGCAAATTGAACGGGTCACCAACCACGACGTGAAAGCTGTCGAGTACTGGCTTAAAGAAAAAGTAGCAGGTTATCCAGAGCTTGAAAAAGCAGGTGAGTTTATTCATTTTGCCTGTACCTCTGAAGATATCAACAACACCTCGCACGCTTTGATGCTCACCCGTGCCCGGGATCAGGTTGTCTTACCCCAGCTCCGAAAAACACTCGAGGCGATTCAGTTCATTGCTCACACACAGGCCGACCAGCCCATGCTGGCTCGCACTCACGGCCAGCCCGCGACACCCACAACACTTGGCAAAGAGTTTGCCAACGTCGCAGCGCGCGTGCGCGATGCGATTGCCAATATCGCTGCTGTGCAGCCCCTTGCCAAGATGAACGGCGCGACTGGTAACTACAACGCGCACATGTCTGCCTATCCTGAAATCGACTGGGCAGCATTCAGCGCGCGCGTGCTAAATCAGCTGGGATTGAAACAGAACCCGCATACCATCCAGATTGAGCCACACGACTGGATGGCTGTGCTGTTCGACGCGATTGCACGAACCAATACGATTCTGATTGATTTGAATCGCGATATCTGGGGCTACATAGCGCTGGGTTATTTCAAACAACGCCTGAAAGATGGCGAGGTTGGATCCTCCACCATGCCGCACAAGGTCAATCCGATTGACTTTGAAAATGCCGAGGGTAATCTAGGATTAGCCAACGCCATGCTGCGTCATCTGTCGGAAAAATTACCGATTTCACGCTGGCAGCGTGACCTCACTGACTCGACAGTCCTGCGCAATTTGGGCGTAGCACTCGGTTATTGCCTGGTTTCATATGATGCAGGCCTGCGCGGTCTGGGTAAGCTTGAGGTTAATGCTGCAGCGATTGACGAGGATCTGGATAATAGCTGGGAAGTGCTGGCCGAACCCATCCAGACTGTCATGCGTCGTTATGGTTTGCCCCAGCCTTATGAGCAACTCAAAGCGTTGACGCGTGGAAAAGGCATCACACAGGAAGCTTTAAAGACATTTATTACAGGTCTGGATTTGCCCGCAGATGTTAAAGCACGCATGCTGGCGATGACGCCACGTAATTACATCGGCCTGGCTGCAGAGCTGGCTCGTTCAATTTAATTTTTTTAAAACCAGAACTGGAGCTTACATTGAAAAAACTATCATCACTTATTTTGACTGGTACGCTCGCGAGCGCTTTGTGGGTGGGTTCTGCGCAGGCCCAGTTCGCAAAGCCTGAGGACGCAGTCAAATACCGTCAGTCTGCATTGCAATTGATCGCCTCACATTTTGGTCGTATGCAACCCGTCATGAAAGGCCAGGTACCTTATGATGCGGCAGCGATTAAAGCCAATGTGGAGTTACTTAAAACTCTTTCAGTGTTGCCCTGGGCTGGCTTTGTAGAAGGCTCTCAGGCGGGCACAAGTGCCAAGCCTGAGGTCTGGAGCGATGCTGCTGGCTTTAAAGCTGCACAGTCAAAATTCGAGGGGGCGGTTGATAAGCTCGCGGTGGCCGCCAACTCTGGCGACCTGGACCGCGTACGTGCAGCGTTTGGTGATGTTGGCGCAAGCTGCAAAGCCTGTCATGACAGCTATCGGGTCAAAAAGTAAATCAGATTGCCGATGGATGTTTCGCCAGAGGCGTGACCACGATATCCATATAAGGGAACATCGGCAAGCCTGACAACATAGCGTGTAAGGCATCGTTGTCTGCGGCCTCAAAAATACTGACGTTTGCATAGCGTCCTACTACGCGCCACAAATGCGGCCAGTGTCCTGCTCGCTGCAGGGCTTGCGCGTAGTTTTTCTCTTCAAGTTTGATTTGCTCGGCCTTTTTTGGGTCCATATCGGCGGGCATGTTGACTTGCATTTGAACCATGAAAAGCATGATGTTCCTTTACTCAGGATTTCAGGAAAGGCACGACAGCCTTGAGATATTGCTCGGGAATTTCGGTCGGCGGAATATGCGCGCAGGGCAGGGTCACGAGTTTCGCACCCTTAATATGCTCGACTAGTTTTTGACCACGCGCAAGCGGCGTTGAGAGGTCAAAGTCGCCCACCACAACCAACGCCGGAACTTGAATTTGCGACAGACGTGGATACAAGTCCATATCGCGAATCGCAGCACAGCAGCCGCTATAGCCATGCCCAGCGTGAGACAGTACGGTGTTTCGCACTCGCTTGAGCGCCATAGTGTTCCTGGCTACAAAGTTGGGTGTGAAAAAACGCCCGATCACGGCGTCAACAATAGCAGGCATGCCTCCTTGCTTGATGGCGGCCATGCGTTGATCCCAGATGCCTCGATCGAATTCGGCAGAGGTATTGCTCAATACAACATGGCGCAAACCAGCAGGACGACGCGCGGCGAGTTCCATTCCGACCATTCCGCCTAATGAAATTCCCCAGTAGTCGTATGAATTCAGTCGTGCGGAAGCAATGACCGCTTGTAGATCATCTGTTAACTGATTGAGTGTGTAGTCACCCTGGGGGGCGTCTGTACCGCCATGGCCGCGCATATCGTAGCGCACCACGTAAAAGTCCTCCATGAGCGCATCAAGAATCGGATCCCACAAGGAAAAATCGCATCCAAGCGAATTTCCTAAGACAAGCGCGGGCTTAGTTGCGTCACCATCTCCGCGCCAATAAATGCGTACCGAACCGTTTGTAACTACTGGCATGCTGTATCCCCTGAATTTTTAGAAGTATTTTTTTGAGATATTAGCAAATTAGTCATGGCTCACGCTTTATACCTGCATGCATCGATTTCCTGCTTAGTTAAAACTTGAACCCGCATTTGCTGCAAGCTGCATTAACCACCAGGCTGCAATGGCCAGGGGAAGCGCAATGGCTATTGCGATCAGACGCATACCCAGGCTATCCATTGCAGGCAAGGTATTGGGTGCAAGGGTGTGTGTCGCTACGTCTCCGTGCACCATTGGCCGGATCAGATTTTCTCCTTTGAGAGAATAAATTAAAACGGCGATCAGATGCAGTCCTACCGTGATGTAGACTAATTTTTCATTGAACTGATGAAGTCCTGTCATCAGTGAACTGGTCGAGTCGCTGACAAACTGAGCGAATGGCCCTTGTGTCAGGATATCGTCATTGGCAAAGAGCCCGGTGATTGCCTGAGCACCAATAATGGCAAGCATGGCAAGGACTGACAAGGCACCCAGAGGATTGTGGCCTGCTTTCTTTAGAGATGGTTTGCTGATCGTTTTTATGTACTGCCAGACGGTTAACGGGCCACGTACAAACTGACTGAATCTGGCATAGCGGGTGCCGATAAAGCCCCATGTAATTCTGAAGACGAGTAATGCGAGTGCTGAAATACCGAGTCGCACATGCCAATCCATCCATGTGTTGCCGAGTTTGGCTGTAACGATGGCTCCAGTCACACAGCATGCAAATCCGAGGTGAAACAAGCGGGTCGGCAAGTCCCAGATGCGTGTAGTGGACTGGGTGAAAGATTTTGTTTGCATATTTGATTGGTTTTAGCAGTTAGAGGATTTTTGTTCAGTGATATATGTTGCGGCGCATCACGATGTTGCAGTGTGTCATGTTCCTGTCACGTTCTTTACGCTAAGATTTGTGACAAGAAATAATCCGGATACTGTATTGATCGAATACGGTACTGAACTGATTGTTTCAGACATCTTAAAACTCTTATAACAAAAATAAATACATATGACCGCAGTTACATTTGAGCAAGTCAGTAAGGATTGGGGATCGACCACTGCGTTGTTCCCCAGCGACCTTTCGCTTGAGGCAGGACAGTTTTCAGTACTGCTGGGACCCTCTGGCTGTGGCAAAACGACTACTTTGCGTTTGATAGCCGGGCTTGAGGCGGCCAGTACAGGTCGAATTTCCATCTTTGGCAAAGATGTGACTGCCGTGCCGCCATCGCATCGCGGTGTGTCCATGGTATTTCAGAACTATGCCTTGTTTCCTCACTTATCCGTTGCAGAAAATATTGTATTCGGGCTCAAGGTCAGGGGCGTGGCACGTTCCATTATTGAGGATCGTTTAAAGAAAGCGCTAGACCTATTAAGTTTGGCGCCATACCAGGCGCGCAAACCCGGCCAGCTCTCAGGCGGTCAGCAGCAGCGTGTAGCACTTGCCCGAGCGTTAGTGGGGGACTCCCAGCTTTGTCTGATGGATGAGCCGCTCTCTAATCTTGACGCTCAGCTTCGCCAGGAAATGCGTCATGAGCTCAGAGCGCTGCAGCAAGAGCTCGGCTTGTCGGTTGTCTATGTGACGCATGACCAAACCGAAGCAATGAGCATGGCTGATCGTGTTGTTTTGCTCAAATCAGGGCGGATTGAGCAGGTTGCAACGCCTCACCACATTTATCAAGCACCTTGTTCCTTGTTTGTCGCACAGTTTATTGGTAGCTCCCGGATGAGTATTCTCACTCTGGATCATGGGCGTATCGCAGGTACCGACATCGTTCTGGACGTGCCGCACGGTGCGGTCTCTGTCGGCATCAGACCTGAGGACATCAGACTGGGTGGCCCAAACAAGCTTTTTGTTTCACATACTGAGTTCACCGGCGCTGATTTGATGTTGCACGTTAAAGCAGGTGCGCAGCTGATCGCCATTCGTGCGCAAGGCAATCGCCTTGTGGACGCACATTCACAGATTGATTTTGGTTGGGATGTTTCCAGTTTGCACTGGTTTGATGACAAAGGATTGAGGGTTTAGTCCTGATAAACGCATTTAAATATTTTTAGGAGTTATTCATGAATCATGTATTGACTAAAGTTGCTGCGGCGACGTTCGGCATTTGTATGAGTGCGGTTGTATTGGCTAAAACTGAAATCTCATTTTATTTTCCTGTGGCCGTAGGCGGACCGATCACTAAAACGATTGATCAGTATGCAGCGGATTTCAATAAAGAAAATCCTGATCTGAATGTGACGCCGGTTTACTCCGGTACCTATCAGGAAACCATTGTGAAAGTTTTGACCGCGCATAAAGCGGGCAAGCCACCCACTGCAGCGATTCTCCTGTCGACCGATACGTTTACTCTGGCTGACGAAGACGCTATTGTGCCGATCGATAATTTTGTTAAAACTGACGCAGATCGTGCCTGGATGAAAAGTTTTTTTCCTGCATTCATGCTAAATGGTCAGTTTGCAAACAAGACCTGGGGTGTTCCATTTCAACGCTCAACAGTCGTGATGTACTGGAACAAAGACTTGTTCAAAGAAGCAGGTCTTGATCCAAATACTCCACCCAAAAACTGGGCTGAAATAATCAGTATGGGTCAAAAACTGACTAAAAAAGATGCCAGTGGCAATGTCACACAGTGGGGAATCCAGGTTCCGTCAAGTGGATTTCCATACTGGTTATTTCAGGGCTTCAGTACACAGAATGATGGCATCCTGGCAAACTCCGAAGGCAATCAGGTCAAGTATGACGATCCTCGCGTAGTCGCTGCACTTCAGTACTGGGTGGACCTGTCGAAAAAGTATGGTATCCATCCAAGTGGTGTAGTGGAGTGGGGAACCACACCACGCGACTTCATGGAAAAGAAAGTTGCCATGATCTGGACTACCACAGGTAATCTGACCAATATTCGCACCAATGCCAAATTTGATTTCGGCGTAGCGATGCTGCCCGAAGGCAAGCGTAGAGGCTCCCCAACGGGCGGCGGTAATTTCTTTATTTTCAAGAAAGCAGCAGGGCCCGAGCAAGAGGGTGCTTACAAATTTGCAAAATGGCTGACACAGCCTGAGCGTGCTGCACAGTGGAGTATCGATACGGGTTACGTGGCAGTGTCTCCGGCTGCCTACGAAACACCTGCGCTGAAAAAATACGCTGCAGAGTTCCCACCTGCTCTGGTGGCTCGCGATCAGTTGCCGTTTGCAGTCGCTGAATTGTCGACGCATGATAATCAGCGTGTAACCAAGGCCTTGAACGATGGTCTGCAAGCCGCATTGACAGGAACGAAAACCCCCGAGCAGGCGATGAAAGATGCGCAAGCCGAGGCGACACGTTTATTACGCTCTTATAAATAAGTCGAAGTCTGAGCTGTCGGATCTCTGACAGCTCATCTTTCACGTATCGTCATACCCATTCATGCCTCACCATATCGTTCGAAACGTCTACGCATATTTATTACTTTTACCCGCCTTTGTTTTTTTGGTGGGCTTTACGCATTACCCCGCGATCGCGACACTGCTGGACAGTTTTATGTCGACCCCAAGGGCCGGGCGCGCGGCAACATTTGTAGGGATGCAAAACTATCAGGATATGCTGGCCGATCCGACTTTCTGGAAATCCGTTGTTAACAATTTCTGGTTTGCGCTGGCGACGATTCCTGTATCGATCGCACTTTCGATCGGTATGGCGTTGTGGGTGAATGACAAAATCGCTGGGCGCAGTTTTTTAAGAATGGCGTATTTTTTACCGACCGTTCTGCCAATGATCGCGGTCGCAAATATCTGGATATTTTTTTACACGCCTGGCTATGGTTTGATTAATCAAATTTTACAGGCGCTGGGGTTTCCCAGTCAGAACTGGCTGGGTGATCCTAATCTGGTGCTTGGTTCTGTCATCGTCGTGGCAATCTGGAAAGAAGCCGGATTTTTTATGATTTTTTATCTGGCCGCACTCCAGTCTTTGAGTCCTAGTTACAAGGAAGCAGCACAGATTGAAGGGGCAAGTGCCTGGTATTTTTTCCGTCGCATTCAGTGGCCGCTATTGATGCCCACAACCATATTTGTATTAGTGAATGCGCTGATTAATGCTTTCAGGATGGTAGATCACATTATCGTCATGACTAAAGGCGGACCAGATAATGCTTCTTCGCTGATTCTTTTTTATCTGTATGAGGTTGGTTTTAAATTCTGGGATCAGGGGTACGCCTCCGTGTTGACAGTTGTGTTGTTAGTCATCCTTGCTGTGGTGGGCCTGCTGCAGTTTTTTATTCTTGACCGCAGGACACACTACTGATGCGTAGCGCTTTGACTCCTCCTATGCGATCGATTTCGCCTATAGCGAAAAACTCTGATTTTTTTATAAGCAAACTATCTACGCTGGGCGCCTGGCTGTTGGCGCTCTTATGGATTACACCCTTGCTTTATGCAATGTGGGCAGCGTTTCATCCCTCTGAGTTCGCAACCAAACTCGTGCTGGACGCACCACTTACGTTCGCAAATTTTATTGCCGCCTGGGAGGCTGCGCCGTTTGCCAGTTATTTTTTAAATACGATCATTCTGGTTGCAGGCATTCTCTGCATGCAGTTAATTGTTTGTACTTTGGCTGCCTATTCATTTGCCCGTTATGAGTTTCCAGGTAAAAATATTTTATTTTCCCTGGTGCTGATTCAGCTCATGGTCATGCCAGAAATACTGATTGTGCGGAACTATCAGACCCTCACTCAGCTTGGATTGGTAGACACTTTATTTGGTATAGGATTACCGTACTTCGCCTCGGCGTTTGCTATTTTTCTGTTGCGTCAGACTTTTAAAACGATTCCCAAAGAATTGGTTGAAGCCGCAGTCATGGAAGGTGCATCCCAGATGCAGATATTGCGCCATGTTTATATTCCGTTGGCTAAACCCGTCTATCTCGCCTTTGCCCTTGTCTCCGTGAGCTACCACTGGAATAATTTTTTATGGCCGCTCGTAGTGAGTAACTCCGTTGGTTCCAGACCCCTGACAGTGGGGCTGCAAGTTTTTTCTTCTACCGATCAGGGTATCGATTGGTCAATCATTACCGCTGCCACTTTAATGACTTCGGGGCCGTTGCTGATCGGGTTTATGATATTCCAGAGGCAGTTTGTTCAGTCATTCATGCGTGCGGGAATAAAATGAAAATCATTACCTATAACACTCAATGGTTTAAAGGCCTGGATGACATCGTTGATATCGCGCGTATCGTGGATGTCGCGCGTGAAATGGGTGACTTCGATGTGATTTGCATGCAAGAGGTCGCAATCAATTACAAGCAATTGACAGGCGATACAGCGCCTGACCAGCCTGCTGCTTTAGCAAAACTACTTCCAGGGTTTCAGGTTTTTTTTGATCCTGCTGTGGATGAACTTTCACCCTGTGGAACATACCGGCAGCAATTTGGTAATCTGATCGCCACGCGAATGGTGGTCAGACAAGTCCAGCATGTCGCGTTACCCTATCCGAATCCTCCACCTTCCACGCCAGGTGAGCAAGCCGTGTTGAGCATGCCTCGCTCCGCGCTGGTCTTAACCCTCGATACGCCGTGGGGCCCGGTCAGAATCATGACCAGCCACCTCGAATACTATAGCTATCCCGCACGCTACGCACAGGCGATTGCTCTGCGTGACTGGCATCGTCAGTGCTCCGCACTCGCCGTGAATCCCCCAGAAGTCTTGCCTGGCACACCTTATCAAGCCAAAGCTCATACGCTTGATACGATTATTTGTGGCGATTTTAATTTTGAAGAGCACTCTCCAGAGCACTCTGCAATGATCGAGACAGGTTCGGGATTTGATTTGATCAACAGCTGGAATATCCTGCATCCCGATGTCGCTTATCCTGCGACCTTCCGTCTGTTTGATCGAACTTACGGGCCTGAACCTGTAGGTTGTGATTTCTTTTTTATCAGCGCTTCACTCAAGCATCGTGTAAGGCAGTTGTCTGTGAACCAGTTGACACAAGCCTCCGACCATCAGCCCGTTCTGCTTGAGCTTTTTTAAAGCGTTTAACTGCACGAAGGGTTCTTGGCAGGCGTCTTTCTGGTGCTTCAATATTGTTATTGTCGATTTCTGCACCAAATAAGTGCTTCCCGAGTCGTCTGGGTGCAGTATTTACGGTCTACAGCCCTGTATACAGTTTGCACGCACCGCCTTAAATACTGGCTGGCATAGTAATTGCGTATACCTCTCCATGTTGATCCACACATAGAGGGTATCCATCATGTCACTGTTTTCAGATCCATTTAATTCATCGATTCGGCTTCGCTGTGATTGCGGCCAGCATGCCTCGGCTGCTGAACACGAGGCGAGCCGTTCGCGCAAACTGGAAACTTCCTCTGATGCCTTGAATGCGCGGGTTGTTGAGCAGGCAGTCATGCGTGCGATATTTCCCGATGACAGCATGCGCCGTCGATTTCTACAAGCTGTTGGGACCCCAACAGCATTAGCTGCGATCTCTTCGATATTTCCAATGGCTGCCGCTCAAGAGGCCTTCGCCCAAGGGAGCGGAAAAATTGAAAAAACCAGCGTTAAAGTTGGATTCATACCGATCACCTGCGCAACCCCGATCATCATGGCTGACCCGATGGGGTTTTATAAAAAGCAGGGTCTCGATGTTGAGGTTGTAAAAACTGCGGGTTGGGCAGTTATCCGCGATAAAACCATGAATAAGGAATATGACGCAGCACATATGCTGTCGCCTATGCCGATTGCGATTTCGATGGGGGTTGGTGCTGCACCCACGCCTTTCACAGTCCCGGCAATTGAAAATATAAACGGTCAGGCAATTACGCTGGCGATCAAGCACAAAGACAAGCGTAATCCAAAGGACTGGAAAGGCTTTAAATTCGCTGTGCCTTTTGACTACTCCATGCATAACTACTTGCTGCGTTATTACCTCGCTGAGGCAGGTCTGGATCCTGATCGTGATGTACAGATCCGTGTTGTCCCGCCTCCAGAGATGGTTGCTAACTTGCGTGCAGATAACATTGATGGTTTTCTCGGACCTGATCCGATGAATCAGCGTGCGGTCTTTGATGGCGTTGGATTCTTGCATATCCTGTCAAAAGAGATTTGGGATGGGCATCCTTGCTGTGCCTTTGCGGCAAGTAAAGAGTTCATGACCACGAATCCGAATACCTATGCCGCTTTGTTGCGTTCGATTGTTGAGGCGACTGCCTATGCCCAGAAGGCTGAGAACCGCAAAGAGATCGCTGCCGCCATTGCTACCCCCAACTATCTGAATCAACCACTGACTGTTATTGAGCAGGTATTGACAGGTACTTTTGCCAACGGACTGGGCGAGGTTAAAAAAGTACCTGACCGAGTTGGTTTCGATCCTTTTCCCTGGGAGTCTTTCGCTGTCTGGATCATGACGCAAATGCAGCGTTGGGGACAGGTCAAAGGTGATGTCGATTATCAGAAAGTTGCGCGAGAAGTATTCCTCGCAACAGACGCCAAGCGCGCGATGGAACAGGCTGGACTTAAGGCGCCTGCCACCTCGACAAAAACCTTTGTCATCATGGGTAAAACCTTTGACCCTGCCAAGCCCAAAGAGTATTTGGACAGCTTTGCAATTAAAAGGACTTAACTCATATGCTGGGACGTGAAAATTTCCGCTCGTTTTTGCTTTCTGTCCTGATTCTTGGTGTATTCCTTGTGATCTGGCAGATTGCATCCATGCCTTCAACAGGCCCGCAAATCGTTGATGATGAGTATGCAAAGCTAGTTGGTGCTGCGGCGGCAACCGGACAGAAATCAACTTTTCCTACACCTGTAGAGGTCGGAAAAAAATTAGTCGAGCAATTATCCAATCCTTTTTATGATCGCGGGGCAAATGATAAAGGGATTGGTATCCAGCTCGCCTGGTCCGTTTCAAGGGTTGCACTTGGTTTTGGCCTGGCCGCACTTGTGGCGATACCGCTTGGTTTTGTTATTGGTATGTCAAAACTTATTTTCAGTGCGTTAGATCCCTTCATTCAGGTGCTTAAACCCATTTCGCCCCTGGCTTGGATGCCGCTTGCGCTGTTCACACTGAAAGACTCTAACGTCTCTGCAATTTTCGTGATTTTTATTTGTTCGATCTGGCCGATGTTGATTAACACTGCCTTTGGCGTGGCGGCCGTTCGTAAAGAGTGGATTGATGTGTCGCGCACACTTGAGGTCAAGCCTTTACGCAAAGCACTGCTGGTCATTTTGCCTGCCGCGGCGCCTACGATCATGACGGGTATGCGAATCTCTATCGGTATCGCCTGGCTTGTGATCGTGGCTGCTGAAATGCTGGTAGGTGGAACAGGGATTGGATATTTTGTCTGGAACGAATGGAATAACCTCTCTATCTCCAATATTCTTGTCGCGGTGTTTTTAATCGGTGTAATCGGGATGTTGCTGGATATGTGTTTTGCCCGTTTGCAGCGTGCAGTGACTTACAAGGATTGATGATGACACAAGGATTCTTGAAAGTGCAGGGTTTGCGTAAAGCCTTTCCTGCAGCAGGTGGGGCAGGTGAGCTGGTCGTTTTTGATAATGTGAATTTTGAAATTGATCGTGGAGATTTTGTCTGCATCATTGGTCACTCCGGCTGCGGAAAGACAACCATTCTCAATGTGCTTGCTGGTCTAGAAGAACCCACTGCAGGCCATTCTTTTGTCGATGGTCGTGAAATCAGCGGACCCAGTCTGGATCGTGGAGTCGTGTTTCAGTCACATGCGTTGATGCCCTGGATGACTGTGCGCGGCAACATTGCCTTTGCTGTTAAATCCAAATGGCCAGAATGGACAAATTCTCAAGTCAATGCGCACGTTCAGTTGTTTATCGATATGGTCCATCTGCAGGGCTCTGAAGATAAAAAACCTTCACAGCTATCCGGCGGTATGAAGCAGCGCGTTGGCATTGCACGCGCCTTTGCGATTCAGCCCAAAATGTTATTGCTCGACGAACCCTTTGGTGCACTCGATGCATTGACCCGAGGCAACATTCAGGATGAGCTCGTCACGATCGTGCGTCAAACTCAGCAGACTGTTTTTATGATCACGCACGATGTGGATGAGGCTATTCTGTTGTCGGACAAGATATTTCTCATGAGCAACGGTCCGCGCGCAGTACTTGCTGAGATTGTGGTCAATCCCTTACCACGTGATCGTACGCGTGCCACCATGCATCACGATCCGAAGTTTTATGAGTTACGTAACCATTTAATTGACTTTCTGGTACATCGGTCCAAGACCTTTGCTGCCGCTTAATTTTTCTCAGGAGATAGATATGGCAACTTCCAAGGCAATCGCCAAACCCATGACACGCGAAGACGTGACTGATTTGATTTATTCGGCCAAGATTCAAAAAGGCATTAAGTGGGGCGATGTCGCCAAGAAACTCAAACTCTCAAAAGAGTGGGTGACCGCAGCATGTCTGGGCCAGATGACCTTGACTAAAGAGCAGGCTACGCTGATTGGTAAAACCTTTGCGTTGCCGCCAGAAGCCGTCAAGCTTTTGCAAGTTGTTCCTTACAAAGGCTCATTGCGCTCTTCTGTTCCAACAGATCCATTGATTTATCGCTGGTATGAAATCGTGAGCGTGTATGGCACTACGATCAAAGAACTGATTCATGAAGAGTTCGGTGACGGGATCATGAGCGCGATTGATTTTTCAATGGATATCAAACGTGAACCCGATCCTAAGGGTGATCGTGTGAACGTTGTCCTTTCAGGAAAATTCCTGCCTTACAAGACTTATTAATGTATTGCAAAGATTTGCTGCTAAGCAGCAAGTCTTTGGTTTTTACAGGTAGTGGGTAAATACCTATTCTCGCTTGGATTCATTTTGTATACGATTTTGTATACAAAAAAAGGGGTGGGTATTCAACGCATGCAAATACAGTTTTTTACGCAAGATTAATGATGAATCCTATCGAACCACCTTCAGGGAGTGTGACCGACAGGGTTGCTGCTGCAATTACCGATGCCATTATTGAGCATCGCCTGGCTGCGGGTACTAAATTAGTCGAACAAAATCTCGCTACGATGTTTGGTGTATCGCGCACCATTGTGCGACAGGCGTTGATTCGCTTGGAGCGCGCACGATTGATCAAGCTCGAACCTGCTAAAGGCGCCTCAGTCGCTATGCCTTCAGTTAAGGAAACAAGGCAGATTTTTACGACACGTCGCTATATCGAAATACCAATGATTACCGAGTTTGCACGTACCGCTACAAAAGCTAATATCAAGCTGCTGCGTATGCATTTAAACGCAGAGCAAAAAGCGTGTCCGCAAGCTGACGTACATGGCCGCACCAGAATGCTGGCGGATTTTCATGTCCTGATCGCGCAGATCATGGGCAATACCGTGCTGGAAGAGGTGCTGAGTCAACTCGTTTCGCGTACTTCACTTGCCGCGATGCTGTATCAGACCAGATTGTCTGCGGAGCATTCGTCTGATGAGCATGTTGAATTACTCGACGCGATTGAAAGTAAAAATGTCGAGCTTGCTGCACAGATTATGACAAAGCACTTGAATAATGTAGAGGCGAGTTTAAATTTGGACGCCTCACTTACGGATATGCGTTTGGCACTGATGCCATTAAATGCTACCCATTAAAGGGAAATATTGGACATGTCGAGCAACGGTCAAAAAATCATGGAGTGGTCTGAAAGACTAGCCCAGTACAGTGAACCGCACTGGGCTGAAAAAAATCAGCTCACCTGTACCTACCTCACGCCTGCACATCTTCAGACAGCACGAGAGATTAAGTCCCTGATGAACGAGGCGGGGTTTGATGAGGTCAGCACGGATGCGGTGGGTAATATCGTTGGCGTGTATCGTGCAGCAAGTTCAAGTTCAAGTTCAGGTTCCAGCATTGCCGATGCGACAGCTACTGTTAAGACTCTGATGACTGGATCACATTACGATACCGTGCGTAATGGCGGTAAATATGATGGAAGACTCGGGATACTGATTCCAATCGCATGTGTTGCTGAACTCGTGCGTCAACAGCGTCGCCTGTCCTATGATTTCGAGGTAGTGTGTTTTTCTGAAGAAGAAGGGCAGCGTTTTCGAGCCACGTTTCTTGCATCTGGTGCCTTGACGGGGGATTTTGATCCTTCCTGGCTCGATCAGCAAGATGCAGAGGGTGTGACCATGCGCAGCGCGATGCAGGCAGCCGGTTTGCCTGGAGATCTGACAGAGATTATCAAGCTAAAACGCGACCCTGAAAAATACATTGGCTTTGTTGAGGCGCATATTGAACAAGGGCCTGTTTTGTTTGAAGGTGGAATAGCACTTGGTGTAGTGACTTCGATTAATGCAGGTGTTCGAGCAATATGTAAAGTTACTGGTACTGCTGCCCACGCTGGAACAACACCGATGACCATGCGAGAAGACGCATTACTTGCTGCAGCTGAAATCAGTTTAATGGCTGAAAAACGCGCTTTGCAGGATGAGGGATCCGTCGCGACCGTTGGTCAGATGCAAGTCCCAGGTGGCTCGATTAATGTAATACCCGGTGAATGTTTGTTTTCTCTCGATATGCGTGCACCTTTTGATGGGCAACGCGATGCACTTGTTGCGGATATCCTCGCACAGGCACAGTCCATCGCGTCAAGACGTGGCGTTAAATTTGAATGTACTGAGACGATGCGTGCATCTGCTGCGCCCTCAAACCTTAAGCTTCAAGAGCGTTGGGAGCGTGCGGTGAAATCCGTTGGGCAGCCAGTATTCAAGCTTAATAGCGGAGCAGGGCATGACGCCATGAAATTACATACGATCATGCCGCAAGCTATGCTGTTTGTGCGAGGTGGTAACCGCGGGATCAGTCATAACCCGATGGAGATCATTTCACAAGAAGACGCTACGCTTGCAACTCAAGCTTTTATGGCGCTGCTTGATGATATCGAGACCCACCCGTTTTCCTAGAAAATTGAGAATTACCTCTTTTCCTAGAAGAATATTAAATATTCAAGTCCCTTATTTTGAGCGATTTTATGAAAAAAGAACTCTACGCTAAGCTCGATCAATGGATCGATGCGCATTTTGATGAGCAGGTTAAATTTCTGCAGTCTGTGATTCAGGTACCAACCGATACTCCACCGGGTAACAACACCCCGCATGCCTTACATACCGCGAAGCTGCTAAAAGCTTACGACATGCAGGCTGAGCCACACGAAGTGCCCGAATCTGTTGTACACGCAGCAGGACTTGAGTCCATCACTAATCTGATTGTTAAACGACAGTATGGATCAGGCGGCAAGACCCTCGCACTGAATGCGCACGGGGATGTCGTTCCACCAGGCGATGGGTGGACCTATCCTCCCTACGCAGGTGAGATTCACGATGGTCGTATTTATGGTCGTGCAGCAGCGGTCAGTAAGTGTGATTTTTCAACCTATGTGTTTGCTGTTCGAGCGCTTGAGGCTTTGGGCGTCCCTCTGGCAGGCCGTATTGAAATGCAGTTTACCTATGACGAAGAATTCGGCGGAGAGTTAGGACCCGGGTGGTTGTTGAAAAACAATCTGACAAAACCTGATCTGGCTATTGCTGCAGGGTTCAGTTATCAGATCATTACTGCTCACAATGGTTGTCTGCAGTTCGAGGTGACAGTCAATGGAAAGATGGGGCATGCGGCAGTTCCAACATCTGGCGTTGATGCGCTTCAGGCGGCAGTAAAAATCATGAATGCTTTGTATGCATTGAATGAAACGTATAAAAAAATTACCAGCACCGTGCCTGGCATTAATCATCCTTATTTGAATATCGGCCTCATCCAGGGTGGCACAAACACCAATGTGATACCTGGCAAGGTCGTCATGAAACTAGATCGCCGCATGATCCCTGAAGAAGATCCCGAGACTGTTGAGCAGGATATCCGCACGGCGATCGATCAGGTCTGGAAATCTATTCCCGGTATTACTGTCGAGACACGACGGATTCTGCTCGCGCGTGCACTCAAACCACTGCCTGGAAGTGATGCGCTCGTAGGCGCCTTGCAGCAGCACGCGGAAACATTGTTTGGTGAAAAAGTGCCTGCCTGCGGTACTCCGCTGTATGCCGATGCACGTTTGTATTGCGAAGCAGGGATCCCGGTTGTTCTCTATGGTGCGGGTCCTAGGACTGTAGAGGAGAGTCATGCGAAGCAGCCAGACGAGCGACTGGAACTTGAAGACTTGCGTCGTGCCACGAAAGTCGTGGCACGCACCTGCCTGGATATGATGGCAGCCTAGTGAATACTAGGCCCTCACTCAGTCCGGTTTGATGTTTTTTTCTCGGATGACGCGGGCCCATTTGTCCGCGTCTTTCTTGAGTAAGTCCCCAAGCTGCTCAGGGGTTGAGCTAGCTGGCAGGGTGCCCGAGTTCAGTAAGCGCTGCTTAACACTTTCGGTATTGAGTGTCCGGATCACGGCCTGATTGATACGCGTGATTTCGCTTTGTGGCGTACCTTTCGCGGTAAACAAGGCATACCAGTTGTCTGAGTCCACTCCCTCTATACCAATCTCCTTGAACGTTTTTATTTCCGGCAGAAGAGGGTGACGAGCGTCTGCGGCCATGGCGATCGGTTTGAGTTTTCCTGCGCGGATGTTGTTGATCAAGCCAGGTACATCTCCAAAAAACGCATCTACGTGACCAGCCATGACATCGGTGATGGCTGGAGCCGCGCCTTTGTAAGGTACGTCAACTAGCTGCGCTTTGGTGGCATCACCCAATAGTGCAGCGGCCAGGTGCGGCACGCTGCCCATCCCCGATGATGCCATCGTCGTACGCTGTTTCATGGCGTTTTCGATAAAGTCTTTTGGTCCTGTGGCTGGGTTGTTTGGATTGACGACTAACAATTCATCATTGCGCGAAACCAGCGAGATCGGTGCCAGATCTGTAATGGGGTTGTAGGGCAGTTTTGGATATAAACCAGGATTGATGGCGACTGCACCTGCACTGGTAAACCAAAGAACAGATCCATCTGGCGGGGACTTGATGACATACTCTGCTGCGATGATGCCGTTGGCGCCTGGTTTGTTTTCAACAATAACGGTTTGACCAAGTTCTTTACCTAGCGTTTCACTAATACTGCGCGCAACAAAATCGACTGGTCCACCGGGTGGAAAGGCAATGATCATTCGAATAGATTTTGTTTGCGCACCAACTCCAAACGTGAGCAGCGATAAGCTTGCCACGCAGGCGAGGTGAGCGAGCAATAAAATTGTTTTGTTTTTTTTCATTTGTTGTCTCCTGATTTAACCGCAGCGAACGGACATGCCCCCATCAACGACAATTTCCGTGCCTGTCACAAAGCGGGCTTCCTCCGACGCGAGGTAAAGAGCTGCATTGGCAGTATCACGACCGTCCCCCATGAATGGCAAAGGAATGCGTGCTTGTCGCTGCTCGAGCAGTTTTTCTACGTCTCCGCCTGAGCGCTGACCTGCCAGACGGACTTCAACCATCGGCGTATGCAGCTGACCAGGGACGACGGTATTGACGCGGATGCCTTTCTTGGCATACTGAATGGCAATGACTTTTGACATTTGAATCACGCCGGCTTTGGTCGCCGCATAGGCGACCTGTGCCGAGCCCGTCCAGCGCGTTCCTGATGTCGAGGCTAAATTTATAATCGCACCACTGCCTTGCTTTTCCATGATCGGCAGGACATGTTTGCAGGTGAGGAAAACGCTTTTAAGGTTGGTGTCGACCTGCGAATCCCAGACCTCCTCGGACATCTCGACAGGACCGCCAGCGGCCGATCCACCGACATTGTTGACGAGTATATCTATGCATCCAAAGCGTGCCACACACGCTGCAACGGCCTCTTGAATGCTCTGGTGTGAGGTCACGTCACAGAAGGCTGTTTCAATTTCTCCCCCGCACGCTTTGACACGTTCGATGGTTTCTTTCATGCGGTCCAGATCACGATCGACGCCGAATATCTTTGCCCCTTCTTCGGCGAAACGTGTGGCGATTGCTCGACCGTTGCCCCAACCTGGGCCAACTGAACCCGCACCCATGATGAGCGCGACTTTACCTTCGATACGACCCGTCATACTTGATTCCTTCAGGCTGAAAAGCGATAGAGATTTTGTGGATTGTCGACCAGTATCTGATGAAGTAAGTCGGGCTTCGGTGCGATCTGTGCGAGAGAGTCGACCAGCATTCCATCGTCAGGAATATGTGTATGGTTGGGGTGCGGCCAATCGCTACCCCAAATGCAGCGCTCTGGGTAATTGCGCACCAGATAGCGAGCGAATGGGATACCCAGTTCATAAGGTGGTTTTGAGTCAATCCGGTCGATACCGCTGACTTTGACCATAAAGCCGGGTAATTCCAGCAGTCGACAGAAATCTTGAAAGTGCTGGTGTTCGATACCGAGCTTGGCATCCACACGTCCCATATGATCCATCACAACACTCACAGCAGACTGTTTGAGTAAAGGCATCAGGTCTTTTGCGTATTGTGCGTGCAGCTGCAGCTGTAAATGCATACCAAGAGGTTCTAGTCTTTTTGTCAGCGCCATAATTTGCTCTGGCGTTTCGTGAACCTTGTAGCCCGGCATAAAGTGAAACCGTACACCTCTGAAACCAGCTTGCGCCAGTCTTTTGAGCTCCGCATCTGAGACATCAATCTGCACCAGAGCAATACCAAGATAGCGCCCTTTAGATGCAAGGATCGCATCCTCGACAACGCTGTTGTCATAGCCATGCAAGAGGGTGTTGACGATCACGCAGCGATCGATCCCCATTTTCTTATGCCAGGCGAATAGTGCCTCTTTGGGTGCGTCGACCGGGGTAAAGCTGCGCGATTCAGCATAAGGAAACTTGCTGTTTGGCCCAAAAATATGCACATGAGAGTCAGCGGCGCCGCTTGGTAGCTTAAATTTAGCCTCTGAGGGCGTACGCATGTAGGTGAGGATGGGTTCTGTCATGGTCCAGTCTCTTGTTTGTTATTGATGCCCTGTAAGGGTTTTAGCTATTTTGGCATGTGGCGTGGACAGGCGGGTGCGTACTATCTAAAAAAATGCTAGAATTTTGGACTTCGGTGGATTTAAAGCGTTTTAAAGAACGCATTAAAATTCAGCTGAAAGCAGTGATAGCAATTAAGGATGGCGCATTAGCTCAGTCGGTTAGAGCAGCGGAATCATAATCCGAAGGTCCCCTGTTCGAATCAGGGATGCGCCACCAGAATACAGAAGGGTTTTAGGCTCTACCCCATTAACGGGGGATGGGCTCTACCCCATTAACGGGGGATGACCAGGGCTCTACCCCATTAACGGGGGATGACCAGTATTCATAAAATAGTAGTATCCATCAAACACGGCTAAATACGCCGTTCCAACCGCAGTGGGCCAAGACCCTCAGACGGTAATTTTCAAAGTTTCTAAATCCATATGCCCT
>JAUSCY010000006.1 GCA_030650995.1 Sheuella sp.
GAATTTCAGTAACGAAGCCAATGAAATTCGTGCGCTCGGACGTATTCTCGATAAGGGTTACGTATTCCGAGGTCTAAAACCTGTTAACTGGTGTTTTGATTGTGGCTCGGCACTTGCAGAGGCAGAAGTCGAATACGCAGATCGCAAGGATCCTGCCGTTCACATCGCGTTCCCGTTTGCCGACCCTGCTGCCGTGGCTAAAGCTTTTGGCGTCGCAAGCGTGGACAAGGGTGCGATCGTCATCTGGACTACCACGCCGTGGACGATTCCCTCGAATCAGGCGCTGAACATTCACCCTGAATTTGAGTACGCACTGGTGCGTGTCAGCCCTGCTCCGGCAACGGGCGCCATGATGATTCTGGCGGCGGATCGTGTTCAAGCCTGCATGACAGAATGGGGCATGGAGGGCGAGATCATCGCAAAATGCGTTGGTTCTGCACTCAGCCTGATTAATTTTGAACACCCGCTGGCAAATTTCGATGCGGGATATCGACGCATGGCGCCTGTCTATCTGGGCGACTATGTCACGTTAGATACCGGTACCGGCGTTGTCCACTCGGCTCCAGCTTATGGCATTGAGGATTTCTTATCCTGCAAAGCCCATGGCATGAAGGACGGTGACATCATCAGCCCAGTCATGGGTGATGGAAAATTTGTACCCGGCCTGCCTGGCTTTGGTGGCATGACCATTTGGGAAGCGAATCCTAAAATAGTGGATGCGCTCACCGCTGCAGGAACGCTGATCAAGGTTGAGCCGCATACCCATAGTTATATGCACTGCTGGCGTCACAAGACACCGATCATTTACCGCGCAACCAGTCAATGGTTTGCCGGCATGGATGTCAAACCAAAAAATGATGATCCGAGCTTGCGTGAAAGTGCGCTGGCGGCAATTGAAGCCACAGAATTTTTCCCTGCCTGGGGACGCGCACGCTTGCATGCAATGATCGCGAACCGCCCTGACTGGACACTATCTCGTCAGCGCCAGTGGGGCGTGCCCATGGCATTCTTTATCCATAAAGAGACCGGCGCCCTGCATCCCAACACCCCTGCCTTGCTTGAAGAAATCGCTAAACGTGTGGAGAAGCAAGGCATTGAAGCCTGGCAGGCGATCGAGCCTGCAGATTTGCTGAGCCCGGCAGACGCGCTGCTCTACGAAAAAAATCGCGACACGCTTGACGTCTGGTTTGATTCAGGCACCACACACGCTACCGTGCTGGGTGGTCCAAACAATGCACATCACGGCTCTCATGGAGAGCAGCTCACCTGGCCTGCGGATCTGTATCTTGAAGGTTCGGATCAGCATCGTGGCTGGTTTCACTCCTCATTACTGACAGGCTGCATGCTGTATGGTCGCGCGCCCTACAAAGGACTGCTGACACATGGCTTCGTTGTAGATGGCAATGGTCGCAAAATGAGTAAATCCGTGGGGAACGTGATTGCCCCACAAAAAGTATCTGACAGTCTGGGTGCTGAAATTCTGCGACTTTGGGTCGCGAGCACCGATTACTCGGGCGAACTGTCGATCTCTGATGAAATCCTCAAACGCGTTGTAGAAGGCTATCGCCGTATTCGTAATACGTTGCGCTTTTTACTGGCAAACCTTGCTGATTTCAATGCCCGTTCAAATACGGTCGTGATCGATGAGATGCTGGAGATTGACCGGTACGCACTGGCGATGACGCAACAGATGCAAAAAGAAGTGCTCGCAAATTTCGAGCATTATGAATTTCATCCAGCCATGTCACGCTTGCAGAGCTTTTGTTCAGAGGACCTGGGTGCGTTTTATCTGGATGTCCTCAAGGATCGACTCTATACCTCTGCGCCTCGCAGCATTGCACGTCGTTCTGCGCAAACAGCCTTGCTACACATCACGCAAAGTCTGCTCAAGCTCATGGCGCCTGTGCTTTCGTTCACAGCGGAAGAAGCCTGGGAAATTCTTGGCACGACCACACTCAACGAAGCAGATCAAAAACCTGCGCTCACAATCTTTACCGAGTGCTATCACGACCTGCCTGCAGTCACGCAAGCCGCGGCACTCGCTTCACGCTGGACACGTATCCGCGAAATTCGCGCACAAGTCATGCGCAAGCTCGAAGAGCTGCGTACAGCAGGAAGCATTGGTTCGTCGCTCCAGGGTGAAGTCGAATTATCGGCAAGCGCAGAGGACCTCACGCTGTTATTAAGCGTGGCTGAACAATTGCCTTTCATATTCATCGTCTCGCGCGTCAGCGTCCAGCCAGGTGTCGGAGAGCTGCAAATCAGCATCGCACCATCGGGGCATCAGAAGTGTGAGCGTTGCTGGCATTACCGTGCAGATATCGGTCAAGATGCCTCTCACCCGCATATCTGCGGACGATGCGTGATCAATCTGAAAGATGCATAAGGCTTATCTTGGCGTTGGGAGATGGCTATGGCTCGCGGGCCTGGTCATCGTGCTTGATCAACTCAGCAAGCTGGGGTTTGATGCACAACTCAAATATGGCGAGCGGATTCATCTGCTGCCATTTTTTGACTTCACCCTACTCTATAACCCAGGTGCGGCTTTTAGCTTTTTAGCCGACGAGGCTGGTTGGCAAAGATGGTTTTTTACCTTGCTGGCTCTGGGCGCTTCTGTATTTATCATCTGGATGATGCATAAAAACAGAAGCCATCACCGCATGATGCTGGCGCTTGCCCTGATACTTGGTGGCGCGATTGGCAATGTGATTGATCGGATCGCTTATGGCCATGTGGTGGATTTTCTTTTGTTCTACTGGCGAGACTGGTACTACCCGGCTTTTAATATTGCCGATATTTGTATCACGCTCGGTGCTATGCTTTTGATTCTGGATGAGTTGTTGCGACTGAAAGGTACACGTTCCAAATGACTAAAGATCTGCAAGGCAAACGCATCGTTCTGGGCTTGAGTGGCGGCATCGCCTGCTACAAATCCGCTGAGCTGGTGCGCCGGATGATTGATCTGGGCGCAACTGTTGACGTGGTGATGACTGATGCTGCAACTCACTTCATTACAGCGGTGACTATGCAAGCCTTGTCGGGTCGTCCTGTATTTCTGGACGCATGGGATGCACGCATCCCCAACAACATGCCACACATCGATCTGACACGCGGTGTGGATGCGATATTGATTGCGCCTGCCTCTGCTGACTTCATGGCTAAGCTCGTGCAAGGACGCGCAGACGATCTGCTCTCCACCCTTTGCCTGGCGCGTGCATGTCCGCTTCTGGTAGCGCCCGCGATGAACCGCGAGATGTGGGCCGCAGCCCCCACCCAGCGCAATGTTGAACAATTAAAGACTGATGGAGTAAAAATCCTCGGCCCAGGCAATGGCGATCAGGCTTGTGGTGAAACGGGTGACGGTCGTATGCTCGAGCCTGCACAGTTACTGGCAGAAATGGTTGGATTTTTTCAGCCGAAACTGCTGAGTGGCAAACGCGTGATGATCACCGCAGGCCCGACAGTTGAACCGATCGATCCTGTTCGTGTCATTAGTAACCGGTCCTCAGGTAAAACGGGTTACGCACTCGCGCGCGCGGCGTGGGAAGCAGGTGCCGAGGTCACGCTGATCTCGGGTCCGACTGCGCTCAGCGCGCCCTATGGTGTGACGCGTTTTGATGTGCAAACCGCCCAGCAGATGCACGATGCGGTTCTGACACGCGCCTCAGATCAGGATATTTTCATCTCTGTCGCTGCGGTCGCGGATTGGCGTGTAGAGCATGTCGCGACTGACAAACTCAAAAAAAATGCAGGCCAGCCCCCCGTACTCTCCTTTGTTGCCAATCCAGACATTCTCGCAACCGTTGCCAGATTACCCAAGGCTCCCTGGTGCGTGGGTTTTGCAGCGGAAACAGAGCGTTTGTCGGAATTTGCGCATGAAAAACGCCTGCGCAAAGGTATTCCAATGCTGATTGGCAATCTTGCTCAGCACGTGATGGATGCAGATCATACGACCGTATCCATATTTGATATCAATGGCGAACACCCAATACCCTCAAGTGGTAAACAAGACATCGCCCGTCAATTGATACACGCAATTTCCACGCGCATCGCAGATAACCAGGCCTGACCTGGCTGACCTATGGATGCGTTGATTCAACAAGCCACTGAGTTCATCCGCCAGAATCAAGTTTGGGCAGGCCCTATCATCGGTCTGCTCACTTTTGGCGAGTCGATGTTCCTCATTGGCATCCTGATCCCCGCAACGGCCCTGCTTTTAGTGACTGGTGGACTGGTTGCAAGCGGGGCACTGCCCCTGCTGCCAATCCTTCTATGGGGCTATGCAGGCGCCTTGCTGGGCGATGCACTGTCATTCTGGCTAGGACGATGGCTCGGACCGCGTGTGCTGCGCTGCAAGCCATTGCGCACGCATCGCAGAACCGTCGCGCGTGCCCGCCTTCTTTTTTTCCGTTATGGTTTTTTTGCCGTATTGCTTGGTCGGTTTTTAGGTCCGATCCGCAGCACCATTCCAACAGTCGCAGGTGTGATGGGTATGCCTGAGCTTAAATTTCAGGCGGCTAATTTCATCTCTGCATTGTTTTGGGTTCCCGGTCTACTGACGCCAGGTTATATGGCCATTCATGCTGCAGAATCACTCAACATATTTAAACTCTTTTAATTTATAAATAATGAAACCTGTCGATCTGAAAATCCTTGATGCACGCAGGCGTGACCAGCTGCCAGCCTATGGCACACCAGGCTCAGCAGGACTGGACATACGTGCGTGTCTCGATGCTCCACTGATCATTGAACCTGGCGCAACTCAGCTGATTCCAACAGGTCTTGCCATACATATCGCTGATCCTGGTT
>JAUSCY010000023.1 GCA_030650995.1 Sheuella sp.
GTCATATATAAACAATTCTCTGTCGCAATGGCGATCTCGATTATTTTTTCTGGCTTTCTGGCACTCAGTTTGACACCTGCCTTATGCGCAACACTTCTCAAACCCACGCATACCATTCAGGCGAAGAAAGGATTTTTAGGGCTATTCAATATATTTTTCAAAAATACTACCGAACGGTATGAAAAAATGCTTGCTAGCTGGTTGACGCGCAGTACGCGAGTCATGCTTATTTATGTATTGCTCGTAGTCGTGATGATCTGGTCATTTTTACGCATGCCAACGGGTTTTTTACCCGAAGAGGATCAAGGTTATCTCCTTGCGAATATTGAATTACCTACTAATGCCTCTGCGAGTCGTACGCTGGAAGTAGTTCAGGAAGTTGAAAAATATTTTCAAAATGATCCGAATGTTCAAAACATTATTTCGATACAAGGTGTTAGTTTCAGTGGACAAGGCCTAAATTCAGCAATGCTGTTCGTCACGCTTAAAGATTTCAGTCTTAGAAAAAGCGTCAGTCAATCTGCCCAAACTATCGCCAGCACAGCTATGGGTACGCTTATGTCAACCATTCCTGACGCAATTGTGCTGGCTATCGTCCCTCCTGCAATCCCGGGACTAGGTACTTCGAATGGATTTGATTTCCGTCTACAAGATAAGGCATCCCTTGGATATACGGCACTAATGGATGCGGGCACTGAATTGATCGCAGCTACCTTAACTGATCCCGCACTGTCGCAGGTATATCTTTCCGTCATCGGGATAGGACCACAACTCAGTCTTAAAATTGACCGGGTCAAAGCTGCGGCTTTAAATGTCGACTTCTTCGATGCAGCCTCAATCATATCGACTGCAATTGGTTCAGAGTACGCAGGAAAATTCCCGAATATGGGACGCATGCAAAATATCTGGATCCAAGCAGACTCAGTATTTCGAATGAAAGTTGAAGACATCCTGAAACTCAATACACGAAACAGCACTGGCGAAATGGTACCGCTATCATCATTCGTCACAACGAGTTGGTCCAATGGTCCGACTCAAGTAGCACGATTTAATAGTTACACGTCTTTGTCAATCAGCGGACAAGCAGCACAGGGTCGTTCTTCTGGTCAGGCCATTGCAGCGATGGAAACGCTGGCAAAAAAATTACCAAATGGTTTTGGCTACGAATGGGCAGGCGTGTCGTATCAGGAGAAACTAGCTGGAAGTCAATCAACTATTTTGCTGCTCATGGCAATGTTAACGGTGTTCCTTATACTCTCGGCGCTCTATGAAAGCTGGGCAATACCGATTTCAGTCATCATGATTGTGCCGCTTGGCAGGTTAGGTGCTGTCGCGTTAGTGAGCTTAATTGGATTGAATAATGATGTTTACTTCACAGTAGGCATGGTGACGGTCATCGGCTTATCTGCAAAAAATGCGATTCTGATTATTGAATTCGCCAAGGAAAATTATGACAAAGGCATGAGCCTGGTTCAAGCCGTTAGTCATGCGGCAGGTCAACGTTTCCGCCCTATCCTGATGACGTCGTTTGCACTGGTGCTAGGTGTGATACCCCTGACACTGGCATCAGGTGCCGGTGCGGCAAGTCAGAAAGCCGTAGGATTCGGTGTGTTGGGTGGGATGCTTGCGGCAACGCCCTTTGCAGTTTTTTTCGTACCGGTATTTTTCCTCGTTGTACTTAAGCTGTTCAAAGTAGCCCCCCAGCTCAAGCGCAATACGAACACAGAGATACCTGCGTCAGTAAAGGGTCAGTCATGAAGCACTTTCATGCGCTTTTTACAAAGCGACATAACTTGCACACCGCTGGTCTGTTTTTTGTACTCCTTTTGCAAACAGGATGCACACTGGCACCCGAATACAAACAACCTGCTGCGCCAATCAGCACGAATTGGCCCGAGTTACCTAAAATAGATCTGGACCTGGCTCGCGGAACCGCCGAGTTATCAAAACAAAATGCTGAAAAGATTACTTCGACTCAGCAAACTGTTGCAGACCTGGGTTGGGAGGAGTTCTTTCGCGACCCTCGACTGCGTGCACTGATTGGATTGGGACTCGAGAATAATCGTGATTTGCGCATTGCAGTATCGCGTATTGAACAAGCGCGCGCCCAATATGGCGTGCAGGTGGGTCAACAGTTTCCGAATATTTCGCTCTCAATTTCAGACGTAACGACCAGTCTGCCTCCAGCCATGCTCACTCCTGGTGTAGATCCGGTAAGCAGTAACTTTCTCGGTGGCGCGAGTTTGGCGAGTTTTCAATTAGATTTATTTGGGAAATTACGCAGCCTTTCAGAGGCTGCATTCCAATCTTATTTAGCAACGGCCGAAGCAGGACGTAATGTCAGGATCACTCTGATCTCAAACATCGCTCAGGCTTACTTTTATGAGCGTATGACTGAGCTCACACTTGAATTGGTTGATAAAACACTCAAGTCGCGTCAGGAGGCATACTCGATTGTATTGAAACGTTTTGATGCAGGCATTGCGACCGATCTGGATCTCAACCAGGCACGTGGCTTATTGGATGCCGCAGCTGCGAATTTAGCGCAGTATGCACGACTAAAAAGTCGTGCTCACAACGCACTGGTTTTGCTAGTGGGACGTCCTTTAACCATGGAGTTGCCTGTGGCAGCCCCCTTCAACAGAGAGTCCGTCCTAGTTAGTATCCCTGTCGGATTACCGTCTAACCTGCTCACCCGCAGACCTGACATCAGACAGTCTGAAAGAAATCTGATGTCAGCCAATGCAAATATTGGCGCGGCACGCGCTGCCTTTTTCCCCGACATTTCCCTGACAGGGCTACTTGGCACTAACAGCTTAACGTTAAGTGGATTATTCAAAAGTGGCGCCTATTACTGGAGCATCGCACCCAACTTAAATCTTCCGATATTCAATGGTGGAGCACTCTGGGCCAATCTTGATCTGGCGAAAGCGGCCAATCGCGAAGCAGTGAATCAGTATGAAAAATCGATTCAAACAGCATTTAAAGAGGTTTCTGATGCCTTAGCGGGCGAAGCTACATATGGAGCAGAGATTCAGGCGACGATTGCGCAACAGGAGGCTACGCGCAAAGCACTTGAGCTTTCTGATATGCGTTACAAAATGGGAATCGATAATTTCTTACAAGCACAAATCGCCCAGATTAATTACTTTAACGCTCAGCTTGGATTAATCGTCTTACGCTACAACGCACTGTTGAATCGCATTGATCTTTACAAATCATTGGGCGGAGGCTGGGAAACGGGTGACATGGAAAGAAAAACTCCTCTTCTAGAACCGCATGCTAAAAACTAATTCGGTTCACGGTTGCCACACAACCCCGTAATTGACTTGCTCGCGGGTCACGTGCAAATTATGTTCGAGACGGTTTTGAGTGGTT
>JAUSCY010000028.1 GCA_030650995.1 Sheuella sp.
CAAGGCAACGTCATGAATCAGCTGATCATACGCACGCTGCAGAAAGGTCGAGTAAATAGCGACAACCGGCTTTTGGCCTTCGCAGGCTATCCCAGCGGCGAACGTAACTGCATGCTGCTCAGCAATCCCCACATCAAAGTAACGGCTTGGAAAACGACGCTCAAACTCAACCATGCCGCTGCCCTCGCGCATGGCGGGAGTAATACCGATCAGACGCGGATCGTGATCGGCCATATCATTTATCCAGCTTCCAAATACCTGCGTGAAGGTGGTTTTAGGTGTGGAGGCAGATTTCTGAATCCCGATCGCCGGATCAAATTTCCCAGGTCCGTGATAAAGAACGGGATCGGCTTCTGCCAGCTTGTAGCCCTGCCCCTTTTTGGTCACAACGTGTAAAAACTGGGGGCCCTTGAGCGCACGCATATTTTGCAGGGTCGGAATCAACGCATCCAGATCGTGTCCATCGATGGGACCGACATAGTTAAATCCCATTTCTTCAAAAAGTGTCGCAGGCGTCACCATGCCTTTGGCATGCTCTTCAAAGCGCCTCGCCAGCTCCAGCACAGGCGGCACATGTTGTAACACTGCGCGACCGACATTTTTGGCCGCAGCATAAAACTGCCCCGACATCAGACGCGCCAGATATCGGTTCATCGCCCCGACGGGCGGAGAGATCGACATGTCGTTATCATTGAGAATCACAAGCAGGTTAATGTCAGGTGTGACTCCTGCATTATTCATCGCCTCGAACACCATGCCTGCGGTCAGGGCACCATCACCAATCACAGCGATATGCTGGCGCGAAACACCCGCATTACGTGAAGCAACCGCCATCCCGAGCGCGGCCGAAATCGAGGTTGACGAATGCGCGGTCCCGAATGAATCGTACTCAGATTCAGAGCGCTTGGGGAATCCCGACATACCACCGAACTGCCGCAAATGCGCCATCCCTTCTTTGCGACCCGTCAGAATCTTGTGCGGGTAAGACTGGTGACCCACATCCCAGATAATCCGGTCATGCGGAGTGTCATACACATAATGCAGCGCGACGGTCAACTCAACCGTACCGAGATTGGAGGATAAATGCCCTCCGGTACGCGAGACTGACTGAAGTAAGAAACTGCGCAGCTCATCAGCCAGGCGCGTCAACGCTCGCCGATCAAGAGGCTTAAGATCAGCGGGTGATTTAATAGAATCTAAAAGTTCAGTCGACATAGCACGCTACTTTAAAAAAATCTTTCAACCCAATCAATCAGTGATTGCGCAAAACAATAAAATCTGCAAGTCCTGCCAGCAACTCGCCTGACTCGCCGAGCGGCGCGATCGCCTCTAGTGCCTGGGCATGCAACTCACCCGCAAAATCCTGCGCGCCCTGCAACCCCATCAGACTCACGTATGTGGGTTTGTTGGCGGCAGCATCTTTGCCAGGCGTTTTACCCAGTTGCGCAGTATCGGCTGTGACATCCAGCACATCATCGACAACCTGAAATGCCAGTCCCATCGCGCTCGCATAAGCATCGAGCGCATGCTTTTGTGCAGGCGTCATCGCTGCAGCCAGCCCACCAAGGGTCACACTCGCAGATAACAACGCGCCCGTTTTGAGCACATGCATGCATTGCAATTGCTCGCGACTGAGCGTTTTTCCGACGCTTTCCAGATCGATTGCCTGACCACCAGCCATACCCAGGCTACCTGCCGCGCGTGCAAGCACTTGCGTGGCCTGCACGATCAGTGCGGCGTCCACTGGCATTTGTGCAAGCAGATCAAAAGCCAGAGGCTGCAGGGCATCACCTGCAAGCAGGGCCGTCGCCTCATCGAATTTCACATGGAGTGTTGGTTTGCCACGGCGCAAGGTATCGTCATCCATGCAAGGCAAATCATCATGGACTAATGAGTAAGCATGAACGAGTTCGACTGACGACGCGGCAAGATCCAGTGCCAGATCGAGATGTTTGCGTCTGGCCGTGCTGTCTGGCGACAGATTTGAAGCGATCTGCTGGCCAGCACAGGCATAGCCCGCAGCATAGACCAGCGCAGCACGCACACGCTTGCCACCACCGAGCACGGCATAACGCATTGCCTGGTGAAGTCGTGCGGGCACCGCCCCCTCGGCAGGCAGCATACGCTCGAGCACGGCCTCAATATGTCTGGCACGTGCATTGAGCCACTCAACGGACTGATCGACTGCAACGTTCATTCTGACTCTAATGTATTGGTATCAAGCGGGCGCAGCATCCCAGCCTCGAGAACCTTGATCTGCTGCTCGGCCTGTGACAATCTCTGCTGACAAATCCGGGTAAGCGCCGCCCCTCTGCGATAAGCAGTCAGTGACTGCTCCAGAGCGAGCGAGCCGGACTCCATGCTAGCCACCAGCGACTCGAGTTCGGCCAGCGCCGTCTCAAAATCCTGAGGCAGGGTCGGATCTTCAGACAAGTCTTGCTGGTCAGTGTCTTTAGGCAATAAGGATTTGGGGGCTTTCGTCAAACGAAACTCCAGACGGACAATTTAAATACTTCATTAACAATTAACGAGATTGTACGAGATCGGGGCAATCAAAGCCCTTGGGTTACAATATTTGATTAATGGTGATCGGCCAATCCGATTTTTCTTCGCGCCGCATCGGCACTATCTGAACAGGATTGCTCATGCTGGCATTTTTTTCCGTGCGGAGGGAATCATGACCGACATTGGTCGGATGGCGCATTTGGCGCCAGCTCGCACCCAGCTTCCAGTCACTGCATACTTTGACGAAGCGCTTTTTGCCCGCGAGCAAGCAAGCATTTTTAAGCAGTCGTCCATCTATGTCGGGCACCAGAAAGGCGTGCCCGAAGTTGGAGACTGGCGTAGTTTGTCCCATGAAAATAATGGGCGTGTACTCCTGCGCAATCAAAATGGCATCGAGTTGCTCTCGAACGTCTGCAGGCATCGCCAGGCACTCATGCTTGGAGGCCAGACTGGCAACGTCTCGGGTCATATCAATACGCATGGCAGTCTGGCTGGTACAGGCGGAAATATAGTTTGTCCCCTGCACCGCTGGACCTATGACAAACAGGGTCAGCTACTAGGCGCGCCCGAATTTGAAAAGTCACCATGCCTGAATCTTGAAAGATTTCCTGTCAAGGATTGTCATGGCCTGATATTTGAAGGCCCAAGAGATCCCCTGGCAGACATCGGCGCACTATTTAAACGACCCGAATTCGATTTTTCAGATTATGTGCTGGACCATGTTGAAGTGCATCAATGTAACTACAACTGGAAGACATTTATCGAGGTTTACCTTGAGGATTACCACGTAGCACCCTTTCATCCCGGTCTTGGACATTTTGTGACCTGTGATGATTTATCGTGGGAGTTTTCCGACCAGTACAGTATGCAGCGCGTAGGCGTGCACCGTGCCTTGTCACAGCCCGGTTCGCCCGCCTACAAAGTCTGGCACGACAAACTCCTCGCCTTTCGCCAGAGTCGCGCGCCAGATTTTGGTGCGGTGTGGGTGACTTATTTTCCAACCCACATGATCGAGCTTTATCCCCATGTGCTCGTCCTCTCGACGCTATATCCGAAATCCCCCCAGGAAACCGTCAACATTGTTGAGTTTTATTATCCTGAGGAAATCGCTTCTTTTGAGCGAGAATTCGTAGAGGCTCAGCGTGAGGCCTACATGGAAACCGCTGTTGAGGACGACGAAATCGCTGAACGCATGGATGCCGGGCGCAGGGCGCTGATGCAGCGTGGTGTCAGCGAGACGGGTCCTTATCAGTCTCCGATGGAAGATGGGATGCAGCACTTTCATGAATGGTTTGGTCGGGTGATGGCACGCTGATTGTCCGCCATAAGGACATCAGCCCCGCGCAAATAATACATATCCCGCCAAACAAAGCGAGATCGTCAATTTGTTCTCCCCAGAAGCCGATACCAATCAGCGCGGCAAAAATTATCGTACTGTACTGCAGCGCAGCATTTAATAAGGCCGAGCCAAGCCCGTAGGCCCTTGTCAGGGCCAACTGCCCGAACAGACCGCTGGCACCAATCGCGAACAATGAGGCCCACCCGATCCAGTCGGACCAGCTCCAGCTGCCCATTGCAATCCCTACCAGGCTGCTGGCGGATGCAACAATTGAAAAAAACAGTACGGTTCGCCACTCTGGTTCTCCAAGGCGTCCGATTTCACGGATTTGCATCATTGCCACCGCAGCCAGCGCCCCAGAGGCCAGGCCCAGCACCGCAGGCAAGATCTGTTCAACAGTAATACTTGGGCGCAAAACCGCAATCACACCTAGAAAGCCAAAAAATACGGCGGCAATGCAAACAGGATCACGTCTTGCGGAACCTCTGGCAAGAATCCATCCGGCAATAAAAAGCGGAGCGGTATAGGACAGACTGGTTGCCGTAGCCAGAGGAAGCTTGGAAATGGCAAAAAACCCAAGCCACATGGAGGTGACGCCAGTTAAATTTCGCCACACGTGCGGCATCCAGGCCGCCGGGACAAAAGACAGGCCACCTGCCCGGGCATAAATCAAGATCAGAACGACAGAAGGCAACCCTCGAAACAGCACAATCTGCGGCATCGAGGCACCATGCTCTGCAGCAAGTTTGACAAACGACCCCATCACCGCAAACATGGCTGAGGCCAGCAACATCCACAAAGCTTGCATGGAAATGTAAACAATCAAAAATGAATCAGTCAATACTATACTCTTGCTCATCAGTCACACGATCTGAATCGCTCTTGCATGACGGCGCGTTTAACTGACAGGCTGAGTATCTTTACTCATCCCCCCTCTGTAATCATTTTTAAGACCTTACTCACTATGAAACGAATCTTTCTCTTTCTGCTGACCAACCTCGCTGTCATGCTTGTCCTGAGTGCCACCCTGAGCATCTTGGGCGTGAACCGTTTCCTGACTCAGCAAGGCCTCAATATTCAGATGCTGCTGATCTTTTCACTGATAGTCGGTTTTGCAGGCTCTATCATTTCATTGCTGATCAGCAAACGCATGGCGAAATGGAGTACGGGATGTCATGTCATTGACCCACAAGCACCTGGCGGTCCTCAACAACAGTTTGTACTGGATACGGTTCATCAGCTCGCAGACCGTGCCGGCATCGGTCGTCCCGAGGTCGCGATCTACGAAGGTGAGCCCAACGCGTTTGCAACGGGTGCTTTTCGTAATGAGTCGCTTGTGGCCGTCTCAACCGGTTTGCTCGACAGCATGACCGAAGAAGAGATCGCTGCCGTGCTGGCTCATGAAGTCGCTCACATCGCCAATGGCGATATGGTGACACTCACCCTGATTCAAGGCGTGGTCAATACCTTCGTGGTATTTCTCGCTCGTATCGTTGGATATTTTGTTGACAAAGTTCTGCTTAAAAACGAAAGAACGGGTGGTCCTGGCTATTACGTAACAGTGATTGTCTGTGAGATCGCTTTCGGTATCGCCGCCAGCCTGATCGTTGCCTGGTTTTCCCGCCAGCGCGAGTATCGTGCGGATGCGGGTTCTGCCAGCTTGCTGAGCTCGCGTGAACCTATGATCCGTGCGCTTGCCCGTCTGGGTGGTCTGACACCCGGCGAGCTGCCAAAAAGTTTTGAAGCCTCCGGCATCAGTGGTGGTGCGGCAATCAGTGCGATGTTTGCTACGCATCCACCGATTGCATCACGTATCAGTGCCTTGCAGCAGTTACGTGTAGTCTGAGTCAAACGGCAGGGAGTGAGTCTGAGAGAGAGTTTGAGAGTGAGAGTGAGAATGGGGATCAGACTCATGCCCTTCCTGGGATGCATGCATGGCCACCGTAACGCCATAAATGATGCAAATGCCTATTGCAACCAGCAATAATTGAGGGCCAGCCTCGCGCAACGAGCTACGCTCATGCATCTGCGGCATCAGATCCGCTACCGAAATATATAAGAAACTGCTTGCTGCCACGACCAGCAAATAAGGCAGCAAAGGTTTGAGATGCCCGAGAATGAAATAACCAAGCACTCCACCGAGCGCCGAACATAAGCTGGTAAAAAGTATCAGCGAAAAGGCTTTGTTACGCGTCAGTCCCGCATTCATCAACACCACAAAGTCGCTTAATTTATGTGGGATTTCGTGCAAAATAATCGAAGCGGCCGTGAGCACACCCAGCATCGGGTCCACAAGAAAAGCAGCCGCAATCAGCACCCCGTCCACAAGGTTATGCAGCGAGCTGCCAATCAAGATCATCACCCCTCCACGACCCGCTTCATGACGATCATGGCCTGTGTGGTGATGATGCCCATCGCCTTCGTGATGATGGCTATGGCGCAATAAGGCAATTTTTTCAAGAACGAAAAACCCGATAAAAGATGCCAGCATCACACCAAACAAGGCGCGATAGTCCGAGTCCGCTTCAAATGCTTCAGGAAGCAAATGCAACAAAGAAACGGCGAGCAAGACACCGACAGACAAACTCACCATATGGTGCAAATACTGTGCAAACACACGATACGCAAGCCAATGCGCAACTAACAGTGCAAATACCCCGCCCGTCACGGCCGACAACATAATCCAGATCAACAACATATCAATGCGCCTGTTCCCAGTTGGGGCCTACTCCGACCTCGGCAACCAGCGGCACCCGCAAACTGGCAACCTCACACATCAGACGCGGTAAATTGGTTTTCACCAACTCAAGTTCGTCCATGGGAACATCCAAAACTAATTCATCGTGCACCTGCATAACCATCAGGGTACGTAACTTTTCACTGTGAAGCCAATTCTGCACAGCCACCATGGCCATCTTGATCAGATCCGCAGAGGTACCCTGCATCGGCGCATTGATCGCTGCGCGCTCAGCCCCTGCCCTACGGGCACCCGCAGCGTTGATATCCGCCAGCCAGAGGCGACGACCAAATACCGTCTCGACAAACCCCTGCGCATGCGCAAGCGTACGCGTTTCTGCCATATATTGGGCGACACCCGGATATCGAGCAAAATAGCGATCGATATAGGATTGTGCAGCATCTCTTGTAATACCGAGATTAGATGCCAGACCAAAGGCACCCATGCCATAAATCAGTCCGAAATTAATTGCCTTGGCTGATCTTCGCTGATCACTCGTGACCTCTGCCAGTGGCACTCCAAATACTTCAGAGGCCGTTGCACGATGGATATCCTCTCCCGCCGCAAAGGCTTTTTGCAAGCTCACGTCGTTAGAGACATGCGCCATCACTCGTAACTCAATCTGTGAATAGTCAGCAGAAACAATCATAC
This sequence comes from Sheuella sp., assembly GCA_030650995.1. Lineage (GTDB taxonomy): Bacteria > Pseudomonadota > Gammaproteobacteria > Burkholderiales > Burkholderiaceae_B > Zwartia. Next base: position 7,233 of record JAUSCY010000028.1, read on the forward strand.
CGTTCGTTGCGATGAAAGCCTCGCGTACTTTGCGACCGGCCTCAGAGCGTACAGGAATATTTTGCAAATTAGGCTCAGATGACGCCAGACGACCGGTAATCACCCCTGCTTGTCCGTAATGGGTATGCACCCGGCCGGTCGTGGCATTGACCATCTTGGGCAATTTATCTGTATAGGTGGACTTCAGTTTGGCCAGCCCACGGTATTCGAGCAGCACTTGTGGCAGAGGGTAATCCTCGGCCAGCTTGGTCAGCACTTCCTCGTCTGTTGAAGGGGCCCCTCCAGAGGTTTTACGAACGATCGGTAACTTCATCTGACCAAATAGAATTTCCCCTAACTGCTTAGGTGAATTCAGATTAAATGGTTGCCCTGCCAGCGTATACGCGCGTTGCTCGAGATTAAGCATTTCCTGACCCAGCGCATGACTTTGGCGCCCGAGTTCAGCGGAATCAATTCTGACGCCTGAACACTCCATCTCAAACAGCACTCTGGAGACTTGCATTTCGAGTTTATAAATGAACTCGAGTTTGGAATTGGCCTGCACCTGAGCACGTAACTCCCGATGCAAACGCAAGGTGTAGTCGGCGTCTTCACAGGCGTATTGGGTCGCACGTTCGAGATCGACCTCATCGAAACCAATCTGGTGAACGCCCTTGCCGCAAATTTCTTCGTATGTCAGACCTTTCACACCCAGGATGCGCTGCGACAAATCATGCAGGCTCACACCACGATGCGACTCCAGTACATAGGCTTGCAGCATCGTGTCATCCGACACACCTTGCAAATCAATACCCTCGTTAGCGAAAACGTGCGTATCGTATTTGGCATGATGCAAAACCTTGGTCGCCCGACGATCCTCAAGCCATGGTTTCATGCGCTGTAAAACTTCCACACGCGTGAGCTGCATACTTGAGTCGGGTCCGCGATGCGCCACAGGGATGTAACACGCGACACCGGGTTCGATCGACAATGAAATACCCACCAGCCTTGCAAGCATAGGGTCGAGTGCGGTGGTTTCCGTATCGATCGCGACACAATCCGCCTGCGCAATACGATCAATCCAGGAATCGAGTGCGGCCAGATCACTGACCATCTCGTACTTTGTTTCTGCTGGTGCAGAGGGTCTTTGTGCGACAGGTGCGACACGTGTATCACCGTCTGGCACGCGCGACTGCTCTCCCGTCAAATCACGTAACCAGGTACGAAAACCATAACGCTCAAAAAAGGTAATCAGTGCCTTGCTATCAGGCTCCTGAGGTAACAGAGCATCTATGCTGGGGACTAATTCACGCAACGCACAATCTGTCTTCACCGTCAGAAGTTCGCGCGTCAAAGGGAATTGTGAAATTGCTGCACGCAGATTCTGACCGGCGACACCTTTTATTTCCTCTGCGTGCTCAACCAGTGCGTCAACCGAGCCATACTCCTCAATCCATTTCGCAGCCGTTTTCGGACCAACCTTTTGCACGCCTGGTACGTTGTCCACCGTATCGCCCACCAGCATGAGGTAATCGACAATACGTTCAGGCGTCACGCCAAACTTGCGAACCACGCCCTCGGGATCCAGTTTCTCTCCAGACATGGTGTTGACCAGCGCCACGTGCGTGGTCACTAATTGAGCAAGATCCTTATCGCCGGTTGAAATAATCGTATGTACATCATGATCAGTGGCCCAATGCGCAAGTGAACCGATTACATCATCAGCCTCAACGCCCTGGACACAGATAACCGGCCAGCCCAGCGCACGGATTACTGCATGAATGGGCTCAATCTGACTGGCAAGATCCTCTGGCATGGGTGGGCGGTGAGACTTGTATTCAGGATATAAGTCCTCCCGAAACGTTTTACCGCGCGCATCGAACACACATGCGGCATACTGTGCATTGAAGTCAGTCAGCATTTTGCGCATCATATTGACTACGCCGTAAATTGCCCCGGTGGGTTCACCCTGGGCGTTGCGTAAATCAGGCATCGCGTGAAATGCGCGATACAGATAACTTGATCCATCTACTAGCAACAAGGTTTTTTTCATGGGCAACAATAAAGAAATGACGACGCCGGCGATCCAGCAAACAAACCAAATTATGTCAGAGATGACACACGCTGCTGAAACGCTGTCAAAGATCGGACCAGCGATCAGTGTTTTTGGGAGTGCACGTATCCTTCCCGACTCACCATACTATGCCCAATCAGAAAAAATCGGCGCCCTTCTAGCTAAGGCAGGCTTTACAACTATAGCCGGTGGCGGGCCTGGCATTATGGAAGCAGCTAATAAAGGCGCTTTTGAGGCTGGTGGGACAAGTATCGGCTTGCATATAAAGCTTAAAACCGAATCCAAAGCCAACCCCTATCTGTCTATCAATCTGCCGTTTCAACACTTTGTGTCCCGGAAAGCTACTTTTTTCATGCACTCGATGGCCTATATCGTCTTACCAGGCGGCTTTGGCACGCTCGACGAGCTATTTGAGGCCCTGACCCTCATACAGACCGGGAAAGTGCCTACAGGTCCTATTATCCTTGTTGGGAGAACATTCTGGGCTGGGTTACATCAATGGATCGTTGAGCAGCTGCAATCAAATCATCTCATTCATCCGCTAGACCCTGAAATCTTCTTTATTGAAGACGATCCTGTAAAAGTCGTCGCCCACATGCAGCGTTTCTACAAAGATCACCCTGGCATCATGAGCTTGCAAAATAACAGCCCAATCTAGCGCATGTAAAAGTACCCGAGAAACACATCAGAAGTACACATCGGAAGTTGCAGTCATCAAGCGCTAAAATTAATTATTCTTTTAAAACAATCAATATTCAGGGGAAACAAATGGACCAGGCAATTTTTCCGGTGAAGCTCACTAATCCCGATCTGCTGCGTATGCAGTCATATATAGATGGAAAATGGGTCGATGCAACAGATAAAGGGCTGTTTGCAGTTGATAACCCTGCAAACGGCGGAAATATCGCCCACGTTGCCAATCTCGGACCTGATCAGGCACAAACAGCCATCGATGCGGCCAATCGCGCTTTTCCAGCATGGCGTGCCAAGACAGCAAAAGAGCGTTCGATTATCCTGCGCAAATGGTTTGATCTGATTGTCGCCAATACAGACGACCTCGCCCGTATCATGACGGTCGAACAAGGCAAACCATTTCCCGAGTCAAAAGGCGAAATCGCCTACGGCGCATCGTTTGTAGAATGGTTTGCCGAGCAGGCTAAACGCGTCATGGGTGACACCATCAGTGCACCCATGACTACGAGCCGCATGCTGGTGTTGCGTGAGCCAATCGGTGTTTGCGCTGCCATCACGCCATGGAACTTCCCCAATGCCATGATCACACGCAAGGTAGCGCCTGCCCTGGCGGCTGGTTGCACCATTGTGCTCAAGCCTGCTGAGCAAACACCCCTATCTGCACTGGCACTGGCCGTACTGGCCGAGCAGGCGGGTATTCCTGCCGGGGTACTCAACATCATCACCGCAGATAGCGCACGCTCGATTGCTGTAGGTAAAGTTCTTTGCGCCAGCCCAATTGTCCGCAAGCTCACCTTTACCGGCTCGACAGAGGTCGGACGCATCCTGATGCAACAAAGTGCGCCGACCATCAAAAAAATGTCCCTGGAACTCGGTGGCCACGCGCCTTTCATCGTTTTTGAAGATGCCGATATCGATGCCGCGATCGAGGGCGCGATGGCTTCGAAATACCGGAATGCTGGTCAAACTTGCGTATGCACAAACAGGTTTTACGTGCATGCCAGCGTCTATGACACCTTTGCAGAAAAACTTGCGGCCCGCGTATCCGCAAGCCTGGCTGTAGGCGAAGGTTTCGAAGACAAAGTCACAACTGGTCCACTGATCGATGATGCTGCGGTTGCTAAAGTCGATCAGCATGTCCAGGATGCCATCGCCAAGGGCGCAAAGGTTCTGACCGGTGGCGCCAGACACAGTAAAGGCGGCCGGTTTTATCAGCCGACTGTCATTACCCAGGTCAGCGAAGACATGCTTTGCATGCGTGAGGAAACCTTCGGACCACTGGCCCCAATCGTCAAGTTCACAGACGAGGCCGATGTTGTGCGTCTCGCGAACAATACCGAGTATGGCCTGGCCTCCTATTTCTACAGCCGTGACATCGGTCGTATTTTCCGAGTCGCTGAAGCACTGGAGTACGGCATGGTTGGTGTCAACACGGGGCTTATTTCTAACGAAATGGCACCTTTCGGCGGTGTGAAACAGTCTGGACTTGGCCGTGAAGGCTCAGTCTACGGAATGGACGACTTCATTGAAATGAAATATGTTTGTCTGGGTGGAATTTAAACGGTAAGAAAAAACGCACTAGCGTTCATCTTGAACACTAGTGCGTTTTTGTACCTGCACCCTACCCAGCTTTCACCAGGCAGGTTAAAAGTCAAAGGCTTAAGCTTCAGCGTGACATACGCTTACGCTCATTTTCCGTCAGATAACGTTTACGGATACGAATACTCTTTGGAGTGACTTCAACCAACTCATCATCCGAAATAAATTCAACAGCGTATTCGAGGTTGCAATCAATCGGGGTCACGAGTCGGACAGCTTCATCCGTACCGGATGAGCGCACGTTAGTCAGCTGCTTACCGCGCACGGGGTTCACAACCAGATCGTTGTCACGACTGTGGATACCAATGACCATTCCTTCATAGACAGGATCATTGTGTGAAACGAACATGCGACCACGGTCCTGTAACTTCCAGATCGAATAAGCAACCGCTTCGCCATCGTACTGACTAATCAGCACGCCGTTATGACGCTCACCCAGTAAACCATCCTTAACAGGACCGTAGGCATCAAAGGTATGACTCATCAGACCATTGCCACGCGTCATCGTCATGAATTCGCCCTGGAATCCGATCAGACCGCGTGCAGGCACGCGATACTCAAGACGTGTGCGACCTTTACCATCGCTGACCATGTCAAGCAATTCTGCTTTGCGACGACCGAGTTCTTCCATGACACCACCCTGGGTATTGTCTTCCAGGTCGATCGTGAGAAGTTCATAGGGCTCTGTTTTGACGCCATTCTCTTCATGAAACACTACGCGAGGACGTGAAACAGCCATCTCGTAGCCTTCGCGACGCATGGTTTCAATCAAAATAGTCAAGTGCAATTCACCGCGACCGGAGACTTCGAATACCGTATCGTCATCGGTGTCATTGACGCGCAAAGCCATATTCGACTTTAGCTCACGCTGCAGACGCTCGCGTATTTGACGACTAGTGACAAACTTACCTTCACGACCCGCCAACGGGCTGGTGTTAACCATGAAGTTCATGGTCAGGGTTGGTTCATCGATTTTGAGCAGTGGCAGGCCTTCAACTTTCTCGGGCGAGCACAACGTCGTGCCGATTGCGATGTCTTCGATACCATTGATCAGGACGATATCGCCAGCGATTGCACTGTCAACTATTTCGCGCTCAAGACCTTTAAATTTCAGAACCTGATTGATACGTCCATTAAATGGCACGCCATCTGGACCGTTCACACAGACAACAGGCATACCGGCTTTGACGCTACCCGCACGAATACGCCCGATACCAATCTTGCCAACATAGCTGTTGTAGTCGATTGAAGAAATCTGAAACTGCAAAGGAGCGTTTGGATCATCATCACGCATTGGTACGTATTGCAAAATAGCGTCGAACAAAGGACGCATATCGCCATCACGCACGTCAGGTGACAAGCCGGAAAAACCGTTCAGACCTGAAGCATAAATCACCGGAAAATCGAGCTGCTCTTCGGTAGCACCGAGTTTGTCGAACAGTTCGAACGTGGCGTTAATGACGTAATCAATACGCGCACCAGGACGATCAACTTTATTGACCACAACAATTGGCTTCAGACCGAGTGCCAATGCTTTCTTGGTCACAAAACGTGTCTGAGGCATTGGGCCTTCCACTGCATCAACCAGCAGCAACACACCATCCACCATCGATAGCACGCGCTCGACTTCACCGCCGAAGTCGGCGTGTCCGGGTGTATCAACAATATTGATGTGAGTACCGTCGTATTCGACAGCACAGTTTTTCGAAAGAATCGTGATGCCACGCTCTTTTTCGAGGTCGTTTGAGTCCATGACGCGCTCGGTCATTTTCTCGTTCGAGCGGAATGTACCCGATTGACGCAGGAGTTGATCAACCAGAGTAGTTTTACCATGGTCAACGTGGGCGATGATGGCAACGTTACGCAATGCGCGTGACATACGAGTCCTTTAATTAAGTCAGTGCAGACGGGGCGTCTGCGGGTAAATCGTTATTGGAAACAGGCGATGAGCCTGTCGGTACAGCGTTCTTGGCTGGAGGCACCAGGCCCGCGGGTAAATCTTGCATTGCAATCAACTTTGTCTCGGGAGACTCCATCGACTGCAAGGTTTCCAGCTCAACCGCCTGATCCAGCATGAACGGTCCGACCTGGGTACGACGCAATGCTGACAAATGACCAAAACATCCAAGCACTCGACCAATATCTTGCGCCAGCGTGCGGATATAGGTGCCTTTGGTGCACTGAACTTGAATCTCAGCATGCATCGGAGTGAAGCTTAACAACTCAATATGACGAATTGTTATTTCACGCGGCTCACGCTCTAAAACAATGCCTTGGCGGGCATACTCATATAACGGTTTGCCATCACGCTTTAATGCCGAAACCATAGGCGGAATCTGCAACTGCGTGCCTAAAAAGGTGGCAAGCACCTCTTCGAGCCGCTCCTGAGCGACTCCCGTAAAGTCACTAGGGGCCTGACTCACTACCACGCCAGTCAGATCGCCAGAGTCAGTTTCCTGCCCAAAAGCGATCGTGGCGCGATAGCCTTTATCTGCACTGAGCATGACGCCAGAAATTTTGGTAGCACGTCCCATGCAACAAACCAGCAAACCTGTTGCAAAAGGATCCAGAGTACCGGTATGACCTGCCTTCTGGGCATCCATCGCACGCTTAGCACGCTGCAGGGCATGATTACTCGACAAACCAACCGGTTTATCGAGCAACAACACTCCATCAAGCACGCGTCCGCGTCGCTGCTTAGCCATCGTCAAATTCCAGAAAAAAAGACGATAGCCCTTAAGGCTTGTCTAAAGGCTCGTCAGGGACGCCGGCATACTGACCGGGCAAGTTCGCCTGATCAATCAAAGCCGACATGGCGATGCCATGCTTGAGCTGAGGATCATGAAAAAAATGCAAAGTCGGCACAGTATGAATGTGCAAAAGCTTGAACAACAAGGAATGAAACCAGCCAGCTTTCTCATTGAGCAAGCTTTGTGCCTGCTGGACTTCAGCACCCAAGACCGTGAAATAGATCTTGGCGTGCGCGTAGTCAGCAGTCAGTTCAATTCCTGATAACGTGATCAGCCCCGCGCGACTCATATCGATTTCGCGCTGGATAATAATGGCCAGATCCTTGAGGATCTGATCAGCCAGGCGTAAATTACGGCCCGGCGCTGTTTTTTGCTTATGTCGACTCATCTGATCATTTAGAGTGAGCGAGCCACTTCTTTGATTTCAAAGATTTCAAGCTGATCGCCAACTTGTAAGTCATTATTATTGCGCAAAGTAATACCGCAATCAAAGCCTGACTTCACCTCTTTGACATCGTCCTTGAATCGGCGCAATGACTCGAGATAACCTGTCCAGTGAACGACGTTGCCGCGCAGCAGACGCACCTGGGAATCACGACGAACCAGACCTTCAGTGACCATACAACCCGCAACGGTACCGATGCGCGAGATGGTATACACCTCACGAATATCAACCATTCCGATCACTTCTTCGCGTTTCTCGGGAGCCAACATGCCTGACATGGCAAGTTTGACCTCGTCAACAGCGTCATAAATAATATTGTAGTAACGGATATCTACGCCGTTAGACTCAGCGAGCTTCTTGGTGCTTGCGTCTGCACGAACGTTAAATCCGATAATGACTGCGCCGGAGGCGATCGCCAGGTTTACATCGCTTTCGGAAATACCACCCACAGCGGCATGTACCACCTGAACGCGTACTTCGTCAGTAGACAACTTAACCAGAGAGGTAACGAGCGCCTCCTGCGAACCCTGAACATCGGTTTTGACAATGAGCGATAGGGTTTGTGAGCCCTCAGTCACATTTTCAAACATCGACTCAAGCTTGGCTGCCTGCTGACGTGCGAGTTTCACATCACGGAATTTGCCCTGACGGAATAGTGCGATTTCACGTGCACGGCGCTCATCAGCGAGAGACATTAACTCATCACCCGCTGCCGGGACCTCAGTCAAACCCTGAATCTCAACAGGGATCGATGGGCCAGCCGACTGAATTGGCTTACCATTTTCATCGAGCATGGCGCGCACGCGGCCGTAGCTTGCGCCAGCCAGTACGACATCACCACGATGAAGCGTGCCACTCTGCACCAAAATTGTTGCAACCGGGCCACGACCTTTATCGAGTCGGGCTTCGATCACGATACCCTTGGCTGGCGCGTCCACTGCGGCTTTCAATTCAAGCACTTCGGCTTGCAGCAGAACGTTTTCCAGCAGGGCATCAATCCCCTCGCCTGTCTTAGCGCTGACAGATACAAAAGGAACATCACCACCATATTCTTCTGGAACCACTTCTTCAACAACCAGTTCCTGCTTGACACGCTCAGGATTTGCACCTGGCTTGTCGATTTTGTTCACTGCAACGATCAGCGGAACACCCGCAGCCTTTGCGTGGTGAATAGCTTCGCGGGTCTGAGGCATCACGCCGTCATCCGCAGCCACAACCAGAATCACCAGATCAGTTGCTTTAGCACCCCGGGCACGCATAGCAGTAAATGCTTCGTGTCCTGGTGTATCAAGGAAAGTAACCATGCCGCGCTCTGTCTGCACATGATATGCACCGATGTGCTGGGTAATTCCGCCAGCTTCACCGGAGGCAACCTTGGCGCGACGGATATAGTCGAGCAGCGATGTCTTACCGTGGTCAACGTGACCCATTACCGTCACAACCGGCGCGCGAGGCAACAGCTGGACATCTTCGTGTGGAGCTTCTTCATCAAGGAATGCTTCCGGATCATCCAGCTTGGCGGCAATCGCCTTATGTCCAAGCTCTTCGACCACGATCATGGCCGTTTCCTGATCCAGAACCTGATTAATCGTCACCATCTGACCTAATTTCATCAGATGCTTGATGACCTCTCCGGCCTTGACTGACATTTTATGTGCGAGATCAGCCACGCTGATTGTCTCAGGCACATGGATCTCACGTGCGATGAATTCAATTGGTGCTGGCTCACGGCGATCCTGCGTTTGCGCCGTATTTGAACCGCGCCCACCTTTTTTACCACTTGTCTTGCCTTTACCACCTGCACGCCAGCCATCGCGACCAGGAGCGGCCGGGGCGTCACGCTTTTCAGCAGGCTTTTTACGGGAAGCATCATCAGACCATGTCGATGACACCTCGCCGGACTTAATAACTTTTTTACCTGCAGCGTCAGCTGTACCTTCTTTCTTGGCACCCTTAGCCGGTGCGCTTGGCTTGTGCAGCGTACCTGAAAGAGGAGTCGCCTCTGGTTCTGGCGCTTTAATAACCTTGCGTGGACGATTCAGCATGTCACGCAGCGCTGCAGCTTCTGCTTCAGAGGCACGACGTGCCTCATCGCGAATGGCACCTTCAACAGGAACGTGAGTCACTGGAGGTGCTGCGCGACCGCGCAAAGGCTTGGTCCATTTTGCTGGCTCTGCTGCAGAGCTCGCTGCTTCTGCAGCAGCCAAAGGCGCGGCAGCCTCAGCAACAGCCTCAACAGCGGAAGACTGTGGCTGTTCTTCAGAGACTTGGGCTGGTTCGACCGGGGTCTCTGCAGCAACTGGCTCGACTGACTCGTGAACGACTGCGGCAGGCTGAGCTTGAACCTCAGGCTCTGGCGTAGCGGCCTGCGGCTCTGCTTTAGTCTCTGCAGGAACCACAGCAGCAACTACTGGCTGTGGTTGTTCTGCAGGAACCTCAGCTGGCTGCATTGCTTTTTCTTCAGCGACTGACTCGGGCGCAGGTGCTGCGGTTTCCGCGGTTGCAGCAGTTACATGAGCCACTGAAGTTTCGGCAACAACCGATGTTGCCTCGATCGCCAAGGGCGTTTCAGCGGATTGTTCAAAAGCCGGTTGCGCATCGTGCTGATCAGAGACCGGCAACGCAGCAGACTCAGCTGTAGCGCCCTCAACGGCATCGGGTGTGTCGCGTTTAACAAAAACACGTTTTTTGCGGACTTCGACCTGAATAGTTCTAGACTTGCCTGAACCATCTGCCTGACGGATTTCAGAAGTCTGGCGACGCGTCAGGGTAATTTTTTTACCCTCGGTCGCACCATGTGAACGACGCAAAGACTCAAGCAGCCTAGCTTTATCGCTGTCCGTGACATTGTCTTCCACCGAATTAAGCTCGACACCGGCCGAGCGCAACTGATCCAGAAGCACGTTAGCAGGCATTTTCAGCTCGATGGCGAACTGGGCGACTGTATTACTCGACATTAGGCTCTCTCTTACCTTTTTACAGCGTTACAACTTCAAGCAGATCAATAATCAAAGGACTATTTCTCTTCAAACCAATGGGCACGCGCAGCCAGAATCATCTGACCCGCAGCAGCCTCATCGATACCAACCATTTCTGAAAGTTCGTCCGTTGCAAGCTCAGCCAGATCATCACGGGTGTTAACCTGATTTTCAGCAAGCTTGGCCAATAACTCGGGCGTCATACCTTCAAGCGTATTCAAGTCCAAAGCGGTTTCAACGCGCTCTTCCTGAGCAATCGCTTCAGTTAACAACGCATTGCGTGCACGAGTACGCAGCTCAGTAATCGTATCCTCGTCAAAGGCTTCAATTTCGAGCAACTCCTGCATGGGCACATATGCGATTTCTTCGAGACCAGTAAAGCCCTCGTCAATCAGAATATCTGCAACTTCTTCGTCAACATCGAGCCTGCTCATGAAAGTCGTACGCAGTGCTGCACGTTCCAGCTCTTGACGATTCTGACTCTCTTCGGGGGTCATGATATTGATTTGCCAGCCAGTCAGCTCAGAGGCAAGACGTACATTCTGCCCTTTGGAGCCAATCGCTTTAGGAAGGTTTTCTTCGTCCACGACAACATCCATCGCATGACGGTCTTCATCAACAACGATAGACTCGACGTTTGCCGGCGCTAAAGCACCAATCACAAACTGGGCGGGATCTTCCGACCACAACACAATATCAACCTGCTCACCGCCGAGCTCATTGCGAACAGCGGTCACGCGCGAACCACGCATACCCACGCAAGTACCGATCGGATCGATACGCTTGTCGTATGCAACAACAGCAATTTTTGCACGCACACCTGGATCACGGGCTGCACCCTTGATCTCGAGCAGGCCCTGTTCAATCTCAGGAACTTCATTTTCGAACAACTGCTGAATAAACTCAGGAGCAGTCCGGGATAAGATGACTTGCTGACCACGGGCAGTACGATCAACCTTCAGCACCCAGGCGCGGACACGATCTCCAACGCGCAGATTTTCCTTGGGGATCATTTCGCTACGCGGCAGACGTGCTTCGATCTTGCCAGTCTCGATGATCACATCGCCTTTGTCCATGCGCTTGATTGAACCGGAGATAATGCTTTCACCCCGATCCAGAAAGTCATTAAGCACCTGTTCGCGCTCAGCATCACGGATTCGCTGCAGAATGGCCTGCTTGGCAGCCTGAGCGCCAATACGACCAAACTCGAGTGGCTCAAGCGCCTCTTCGATGTATTCACCGACTTCGATATCAGACACTATATCTTGGGCATCCGAGAGCATTTCCTGCTGATCTGGCTCTTGCAACCCCGCATCATCAGGAACAACCAGCCAGCGACGAAAACCTTCGTGATCGCCCGTTGCACGATTGACAGAGACACGAATATCCGCGTCTTCCTTGAAGCGTTTTTTCATCGCTGATGCCAAAGCACCCTCGAGTGCATCAAACACCACATCACGTGTGACGTTTTTTTCACGCGCTAAAGCGTCTACCAAAAGAAGAATTTCGCGACTCATCGCTTTTTGCCCTTGAAATCCAGAACGGGATCCAGCTTCGCACGCTCAACATCCGAAAATGTGAAGGTTACTTGCTGGGTCTCACCCTTTTTTGCTTCAAACTCGATACCAAAACGCTCAAATTGCGAAGTGGCATCCGCTGTGCCGCCTGCTGGCGCAATACCTGCCAGCACACCCGAAAAAACTTTACGGCCATTGACTGCTTCACGCAGTTTGACCTCAACATGCTCACCCACAAAACGCTGAAAATCGGCTTGTTTTTTTAGTGGGCGATCAATACCTGGCGAACCGACTTCGAGACGCCTGTAGTCAATATTTTCAACCTCGAAGACGCGTGACAACTGGCGAGATACTGCCTCGCAGTCCTCTATCCGGACACCCTCAGGACGATCAATCGTGACACGCAAAAGCCCAAGCGCCGCCCACTCGACATCAACGAGTTCGACGTCTATCGAGGCCAGCGCCTGCTGCGAAAGAGAAAAAATATCAGCCATATACTCAAAAAAAATGGGCTGAAAAACAGCCCACTCATAAAAAATCTGTTCGAAACTTATGCATGAATTTTCATGCAACTAGTAACCATCGGAGTGCAAGAAGAACTGCACTCACTATCGTGGGTAATATCCATGCATATCCAAAAATACAGAGTTATGCACAAAGATTAGCCTCACATCATAGCACATGATGGTCAAAAAAGTCTTGTCCTGCCAACCATTTAGCTGACAGGACACCTCAAAACAGCCGATTAACGTCCGCCGCGGGAAGACTTCGCAAATCCAAGCTTTGATTCGTGCGCGGAAGCCCCGCTTGGTTGCCAGTCATCCCCCCTCGGTCCAGAACGAGGCTTGCCAGGAGGCTTACCCGGGCCGCGTGGTCGCGGACTGCCCGCACCCGCCGCCGAGGCAGGCGCACCGGGCTTGGTCGGTGCGCGAGGACCGCTTGGACGACCTGTACGCGCCGCAGCACCTCCGGACGCTCCCTGTGGACGCGGACCGCCAGGAACACGGGGGCCTCGTGGCTTGGGCTGATGGGGCGCAAAATTGCCTTGCTCTGTCGCTTGATCCACGCCTGGATTCTGATCTGGCCGCGAAGGTCGGGGACCTCTTGGACCTGCCGGACGACCCTGCCCGGTACCGGCCTGCGCGGGTCGGCCCTGACCCGGACGACCCTGACCTGGGCGACCCTGACCTGGGCGACCTGGGCCAGGACGCCCTTGTCCAGGCTGCCCGCGCCCTGTTCGGCCAGAACCCGCGCCTTGCGGATGACCGTTCGCATAACCGCCACCTACGGTCAGAACCGTTGGTGCCACCGCATCCGAAGGATGTCTGAACGGAGCAGGCTTACCCATGCGACCGCCCTGAATATTGCCCCGACGCCCAACTCGTGCTCCGTTGGTGCCGTTCTGCTCCAAGGTACCGAAACCAGGAGGTAATGCGCTGTCATGAGAAGCAGGCTGGCGCGGACCTCGCGCACGGCCATCAGCACCTTCTTCTTCATCGCGCAGCAAGCCAACCTGAATCATCAAGGCTGAGACAATCTTCGGATCAAGCTCCTCCCAGCGGCCACGACGCAAGGTGGTCGGCAAGACTATGTCTCCAAACCGGGTCCGGATCAAACGACTGACAGTCAGTCCGATCGCTTCGAACATCCGGCGCACCTCTCGGTTACGCCCTTCGTTCAAGGTGACGCGATACCAACGGTTACTACCCTCGCCGCCAATGAATTCAACCATACCAAAGCTGGCAGGACCATCATCAAGCATGACACCCTGTATTAACTGCTGACGCTGCTCGGGGCCTAACTCACCCAATACACGCACAGCGTATTCGCGCTCATTGCCATAACGAGGATGTAGCAGTCGATTGGATAAATCTCCTGAGGTTGTGAGAATCAGCAAACCTTCAGTATTCAGATCAAGACGTCCGATAGACAGCCACTTGCCAACCTTCATCTTTGGCAAGCGTGAAAAAACGTTAGCACGACCATCCGGATCGTCATGACTCACAATTTCGCCAGCAGGCTTGTGGTAAAGAATCACGCGGGGCGGCTTGCGGGTATTCGTTCTGGTAATGGGCTTACCGTTGACCTTGACCATGTCATTGGCACCAACGCGCTGGCCAATGTGGGCGGGCTCTCCGTTAACCGAAACGCGACCAGCAATAATGAGCTCTTCCATTTCACGACGCGACCCGATTCCTGCATCGGCCAACACCTTGTGTAACTTAGGCATCAGTAAATCGCTGTTCAGATATTTATTGAGCCGCTGTTCGCTTCGGTCAGCACTGCTCAGATAAGAAAGTGCTTGCTCAGCCTCTTTTTCTGCCAAGACAGGATCACCGAGATCAACAGTATCCGTATCCGGCTCGACATATTCAGCAACGACTTCACGCGCAACACGCGGCGTACGCGGTGCGCGGGGTGCACGTGCCGCCCGAGGTGCATGTGCGGAAGGTGTTGCGTGGGTTTCATGCGTTGCATGCGTTTCATGTGTAGCGGGAGCCAGCGGATCTTTTATTGCATCCGCACTTTGTGCTTCCTCACCTACTTCAGGCGCGTCACTGCGGCGACGGCGAAACGGTGTACGTAATTTACGTCCGCGGGGTTTGGGCGATGCGCCAGCCACCCCGGCGTCAGCGGACTGCTCAGTGACGGGAGTGTCCGCTGAGGTTTGATTTTCAGCGATAGGCTGATCTGATTGATTGGTATTGGTCACTTGGACTCCGTGTTGAATTCATTTGTTTGCAAGGGTGCCGGCGTCTTGATTGACGACTCAAGCGGGTCTTGCATGTCTGAGGGCTCTGCAGCCTGATCTTCTAATTGGCTTTCTAAATGGGTTTGATTCGTTTCTTGGATATGAATACTTTCTTGAATATGAATACTTTCGTCTGGATGTTGTTCTTCTAAATGCTGTTCTGCCGAGTGTTGCTCTTCTGAGTGTCGCTCTTCTGGCAGCGACTCTGTTTGCGCAGGCTCCTCCACCATGGCGGGGTCAGGCTGCATGCCATCATCCTGACGATCTTCAGCCACCTGACTGGTCTGATCCTCGGGGGCATCTTCGAGCGCTAATGCATGTGAAGAATCACCCGGCAGCGCCTGCAAAGCATCTGCCATTGCGATCGAACCAAGTGCAGGCAACTCATCAAGCGCACGCAATCCCAAATCATCCAGGAACTGTTTAGTGGTACCCAGCAACCCTGGTCGGCCTGGACCATCGCGATGACCGATCACTTCAATCCAGCCACGTTCTTCCAGAGTTTTAATAATCTGTGATGAAACAGTGACACCGCGAATATCCTCGATATCACCTCTGGTCACTGGTTGGCGCCACGAGATAATAGCAAGCGTCTCCATGACTGCGCGAGAATATTTAGGGACACGCTCAGGATTCAATCGTTCCAGATAACGCTGCATCGACTCACGACTCTGAAATCGCCAGCCACTCGCTAACTCAACAAGCTCCATACCGCGATCAAGCCAGGCCTGCTGCAAAACTTCAAGAGAAAGTTTGATCTGTTCGTTGCTCGCTTGCTCCTCATCGAAAAGTTTGCGCAGCTCTGAAAATGGCATCGGCGTTGGCGCACAAAGTAAGGCAGCCTCAAGCACTAGAGTAGCTTCATGATCGTTCATAAGCGTT
This sequence comes from Sheuella sp., assembly GCA_030650995.1. Classification (GTDB taxonomy): domain Bacteria; phylum Pseudomonadota; class Gammaproteobacteria; order Burkholderiales; family Burkholderiaceae_B; genus Zwartia. The sequence continues at coordinate 22,902 of JAUSCY010000028.1, forward strand.
TTATTTCCTTAAGTACAACCGGCGACTTGTTCCGGATCGTGAAATGGGGTATACTTCTTTTCATCAGACGCGGGGTGGAGCAGTCTGGCAGCTCGTCGGGCTCATAACCCGAAGGTCGTAGGTTCAAATCCTGCCCCCGCAACCAAATACAACTGGTCGATCGCTTAGGCGCTCGGCCAGTTTTATTTTCAGCTTCAGTAAATCTGCAATTAGATAATTCAATATTTATTCTCGTTGAAATAAACTTGTCTGCAACGCTCAACCATGATGTTGCCAAACATTCTCAAACAATTAAATCTAGCCATACGGATACATGAAAGTGACATCAGCCAAATCCACGAGATAAGCGGGTGCACCAACAGATGTGCCGCATACCAGCCAGTGAAAAAATTAAAATTGAGTAATGAGGTTAAAACCGAAGTTAAAAACCTGTGCCACTAAGCGCTAGTGGCAAATAAACAGTGGTTGCGCAGAATAAACCTGGAAGAAACTGCACGTTTCAAACTGCACGTCTCAGTTAACAGGGCGGCTCTAGGCACTGCACACAGTTAAAAAATGAGGCAACCAGGGTTTTGTACAAACCTTCGATGTGCCCTAGTGTAGCGTATTAGCGAGTAAAGCTTCAAGCTTATCAACTGAAACAACAAGCTTTGCCTTTGGATTCAGTTGTTTTACTGCCAACTCTGCAGCGCGCAGGTGCTCATCCCTTACCTTGTCAGCCTTTGAAAACACCACATAATCTGCATCTTCTATCCCCAGACCCTGTAGTTTTAATACATCCGGGCTCAAATTACTGACATCTAGCATTAGAAATACAAACTGGAACACATAACGTTGCCCCAAAAAAGGGGCATGTTTAAGCGTAAATTTAAGCGGTCCCGGATCGATCGTGTCCGCTTCAATCACTACGCGCGCAACGGGAGGGATCTTTTTACTCAGCGCGCGTAGAAACAAATCACGTAATGCATCCCCCAAGCCACTACGCATGCCACAACATAAACAACCATCCTCTGTTGGCTGTCCAAGCGAAGGCAGGCGCTGCACCCGATCATAGTCATGACATTGCCTTGCATCCGCGCTCGCAGTCAGGACAATCGAG
>JAUSCY010000031.1 GCA_030650995.1 Sheuella sp.
CGAAGCATTTGATCTGTTTGGTATTGTGTTCGAAGGCCATCCGGATCTGCGTCGTATTTTGACTGATTACGGATTTATTGGTCATCCTTTCCGTAAGGATTTCCCTGTTTACGGTAACGTAGAAATGCGCTACGACCCAGAACTTGGACGCGTCGTGTATCAGCCCGTCACGATTGATCCACGTGAGGTCATACCGCGTGTGATTCGCGAAGATGGTTACGGAGTAGGACGTTAATCATGGCTGAAATTAAAAACTACACGCTAAATTTTGGTCCACAGCACCCTGCCGCACACGGTGTGTTACGGCTGGTGCTGGAGCTGGACGGTGAAGTGATTCAGCGTGCCGATCCGCATATCGGATTGTTGCACCGCGGAACTGAAAAGCTAGCCGAGCAGCGTACGTATCTCCAGGCACTGCCTTACATGGACAGGCTCGATTACGTCTCGATGATGTGTAATGAGCACAGCTATGTCATGGCGATCGAAAAGCTGATGGGGGTCACTCCACCAGTGCGCGCGCAATACATTCGCGTGATGTTCGACGAGATTACCCGCCTGCTCAATCACCTGTTGCAGATTGGTACGCATGGTCTGGACGTGGGCGCAATGGCGATCTTTTTGTACGCGTTTCGTGATCGCGAAGACCTGATGGACTGCTACGAAGCCGTGTCGGGCGCGCGCCTGCACGCAGCCTACTATCGTCCCGGCGGCGTGTACCGCGATCTGCCTGATGCAATGCCTCAGTATGGCAAATCCAGTCAGTATCGTTCGGCCAAAGAAGTTAAAGCAATGAATGAGGCACGCTCGGGTTCGTTGCTCGATTTCATCGAAGACTTTACGAATCGCTTTCCTAATGCAGTCGATGAGTACGAAACACTACTCACAGATAATCGCATCTGGAAGCAGCGCCTGGTTGGTATTGGTGTGGTTGATCCGGAGCGGGCCAAAGCGCTTGGTTTTACGGGTCCCATGTTGCGCGGTTCAGGTGTTGCCTGGGATTTGCGCAAGACGCAGCCTTACGAGGTGTATGACCGTTTGCAGTTTGATATTCCGGTTGGCGTCAATGGTGATTGCTACGACCGCTATCTTGTGCGTATTGCCGAGATGCGTGAAAGTAATCGTATCATTCGCCAGTGTGTACAGTGGTTGCGTAACAACCCGGGTCCGGTGATGATCGATAACCACAAGGTATCGCCACCGCATCGCACCGGTATGAAATCGAACATGGAAGAGCTGATCCACCACTTCAAACTCTTTACCGAGGGTTTTAGTGTGCCAGCCGGTGAGGCGTATGCTGCTGTCGAGCACCCAAAGGGCGAGTTCGGTATTTATATCGTGTCTGATGGCGCCAACAAGCCATACCGTTTGAAAATTCGTGCGCCAGGTTTTGCGCATTTACAGGCGCTCGACGAAATGTCGCGTGGCCATATGATTGCCGATGCTGTCACTATCATCGGTACCCAGGATATCGTTTTCGGCGAGATTGATCGCTAACGCGATTGACCGCTACTATCGGATTTAAACCATGCTGCTCTCTGAACAGGCTTACAAAAAAATCGACCGCGAGATCGCCAAGTATCCGGCCGATCAAAAGCAGTCTGCCATCATGGCGTCGCTTACGATTGCGCAAGACGAAATAGGTTGGGTCTCACCAGAAGTGATTCAGGATGTTGCTGACTATTTGGGACATCCTCCCATTCTGGTGCAGGAAAACGCTACGTTTTACAACATGTTTGATGTGCGCCCGATCGGGAAATTTAAAATTTCGGTCTGTACTAATTTACCGTGCGCGTTGCGTGATGGTGTCAAAACTGCTGATTACCTGAAGCAAAAGCTGGGTATTGGTTTTCGCGAGACAACTGCTGACGGTGTGTTTTCTCTGGTAGAGGGTGAGTGCATGGGCGCCTGTGGCGACTCACCGGTATTACTGGTCAATAATAAACATATGTGTGTGCACATGGCTCCAGAAAAAATCGATGCAATGCTCGCTGAGCTTGCCGACTCAGTCAAAGGGGCGGGTGTATGAGCACAGCTTCAATCCTTTCAAAATTCTCTGAAGGCCTGAACGCTAATCCAGGCAATGATCTGGTGAGATCGATGGCTTTGCATGGCCGTCATATCACGCCCCAGATCATGGAGGGCCTGGATGGGGCCAACTGGGGTCTCGAGGACTACGTCAAGCGCGGTGGTTACGAAGCTTTACGCAAGATCCTGACGCAGGGTATGAGCCAGGAAGATGTGATTGCAGAGGTCAAAGCTTCTGGGTTACGTGGTCGCGGCGGTGCAGGCTTTCCTACTGGTTTGAAATGGTCATTTATGCCCCGTACGTTCCCCGGGCAGAAATACCTGGTGTGTAACTCCGACGAAGGTGAGCCCGGTACATTTAAAGATCGCGATATTCTGCGCCTGAACCCGCATATCGTGATCGAAGGCATGGCAATTGCTGCCTACGCGATGGGAATTACCGTTGGATACAACTATATCCATGGTGAGATTTTTGAGGTCTATGATCGTTTCGAAGAAGCTCTCGAACAAGCCCGCCAGGCTGGTTTTCTCGGCGACAAAATTTTAGGCTCGGCATTCAATTTTCAATTGCATGCTTTTCATGGCTTTGGTGCCTACATCTGTGGTGAAGAAACCGCACTGCTTGAGTCTCTCGAAGGCAAAAAAGGTCAGCCACGCTTTAAGCCACCTTTCCCTGCGAGTTTTGGCCTGTACGGCAAGCCAACCACCATCAACAACACAGAAACTTTTGCAGCGGTGCCCTGGATTATCCGTAATGGCGGTCCCGCCTACCTTGAGGTGGGTAAGCCAAACAATGGCGGGACCAAACTGTTTTCGATCACGGGTGATGTAGAGCGCCCTGGCAATTACGAGATTCCGCTGGGTACGCCTTTCTCGACCTTGCTCGAGCTGGCCGGTGGTATGCGCAACGGCGCAAAACTTAAAGCTGTTATTCCCGGCGGTTCGAGTGCTCCGGTGATTCCCGGCCACATTATGATGGACACCACGATGGATTATGATGCCATCGCCAAAGCAGGTTCCATGCTGGGTTCTGGGGCTGTGATTGTGATGGATGAAAGCCGTTGCATGGTCAAGTCGCTGTTACGTCTATCTTATTTTTACTACGAAGAAAGTTGCGGTCAGTGCACACCGTGCCGTGAAGGCACCGGTTGGCTCTACCGCATGGTGAACCGTATTGAACATGGTCAGGGTCGCCCCGAAGACCTCGATTTGCTGGACTCGGTTGCAGGCAACATCATGGGCCGCACGATTTGTGCTCTGGGTGATGCGGCAGCGATGCCAGTAAGAGGTTTTTTGAAGCATTACCGTGACGAATTTGCACACCACATCGAGCACAAGCGATGTGTGGTGGCTCCCTATATTTAAGGTCTGGACAAGGTTATGGTTGAATTAACCATCGACGGCAAAAAAGTCGAAGTGCAAGATGGCAGCATGGTCATGCATGCCGCGCATAAGCTCGGCGTCTACGTGCCGCATTTCTGTTACCACAAGAAACTGTCCGTTGCGGCCAATTGCCGCATGTGTCTGGTTGAAGTCGAAAAGGCTCCCAAAGCCATGCCGGCCTGTGCGACACCCGCGACGAACGGGATGGTTGTTCACACCTGTTCAGAGCGCGCCGTGGCGGCCCAGAAAAGTGTGATGGAATTTTTACTCATCAATCACCCTTTGGATTGCCCCATTTGTGATCAGGGCGGTGAGTGTCAGTTACAAGACCTGGCCGTTGGTTACGGCGGGTCGACCTCACGCTACCACGAAGAAAAGCGGGTCGTGTTCCATAAAGAACTGGGACCACTCGTATCTGCGCAAGAAATGTCGCGCTGCATTCATTGCACGCGTTGCGTACGTTTCGGACAAGAAGTCGCCGGGATCATGGAGCTCGGCATGGTTGGCCGTGGTGAGCATTCAGAGATTACGACTTTCGTTGGCCGTTCGGTTGAATCCGAACTGTCTGGCAATATGATCGACATTTGCCCTGTCGGTGCATTGACTTCCAAGCCATTCCGCTACCATGCACGGACTTGGGAGCTCGCGCGTCGGCGTACTGTTTCTCCTCACGATAGCTTGGGTGCAAACCTGATCGTGCAGGTCAAAGATGACGAAGTGATGCGCGTCGTGCCTTTTGAAAATGAAGAAATCAACGAGTGCTGGATTAGTGATCGTGATCGTTTTTCCTACGAAGGCCTGAAATCTGAGGATCGTTTATCTTCACCCATGGTCAAGGGCGAAGACGGTCAGTGGCGCAAAGCTTCTTGGTCGGACGCATTACAGGTTGTCGCACATGGTCTGATGGATGTGCGTGATCATTCGGGTGCTGCCCAGATCGGTGCGTTGAGCTCTGAATATGCCACCCTTGAAGAGATGGCGCTGCTTGGTCGCGTGACCCGCGGATTGGGCTCTGAAAATATTGATTTCCGTTTGCGTCAGACCGATGTTGCCTTTGATGCGGCCCTGAATGGCGCACCTTGGCTCGGCATGAATATCGCTGAGCTGGAGTCGCTTGATCGTGTGCTGGTGGTTGGCTCATTCCTGCGTAAAGATCACCCCTTGATGGCGCAGCGCCTGCGTCAAGCCTCCAAGAACGGCACGCAAGTGTCAAGTATTGACGCCGCGGGTGATGATCCCTTATTTAAATTGACGGCACGTGCGACGGTACTGCCTGCTGCGATTGCCGATACCTTGGCCCAGGTTGCAGTCGCCCTGGCCAAGTTGAAATCGGTCGAGGTGCCTGCAGCACTGGCTGGTGTATCCGTTCAGGACCACGCACAAAAGATTGCAGAAAGTCTTGCTTCTGGTTCAAAAATATCCGTTCTGTTGGGTAACACAGCGGTGAATGCACCTGATGCCTCACGTATTGCTGCAAATGCTCAGTTAGTCGCACAGCTTGCAGCGGGTAAGCTTGGTTTCCTGACTGCGGGCGCCAATACAGTCGGTGGTTATCTGGCCGGTGCGGTACCCGTGCAGGGCGGCAAGAACGCTGTTGAAATGCTGGCTCAGCCACTCAAAGCCTACATCGTGTTGCATGCAGAGCCATTGCTCGATACTGATAACGGAGCGCAGGCGTTGGCTGCATTGAAAGCTGCTCAGTTCAATGTCGCGCTGACCGCTTATGCTTCAAGCGCAAAAGAATGGGCCAACGTCATGTTGCCTATTGCACCGTTTACTGAAACTTCAGGGACGTTTGTGAACGCTCAGGGCTTGGCGCAGAGCTTCAAGGGTACGGTTGCACCGCACGCGCAGACGCGTCCAGGCTGGAAAGTTTTGCGCGTTCTCGGTAATGTTTTGCATCTCGCAGGATTTGATGATGAAACCTCTGAGTCTGTTCGCGACTCAGTGTTGTCAGGTGGTGTGCAACCACGCTTGTCGAATCAGATTAATGCAGTTGCTGGTGTTTCTGCACAGGTCACCACAGGATTGCAACGCGTCACCGATGTACCGATTTACAGGACTGACTCCATCGTGCGTCGTGCCCATGCATTGCAAGCTTCGCAAGCGTCGCGTGCACCTGTCGCACGGATGCACGCACAGACAATGGATGGTCTGGGTGTGGGGCAGGGTGACAACGTCCGTGTGAAGTCTGCATCGGGTCAGGTTGAGCTGATTGCTGAGCAGGACAATACGTTGCCTGCAGGGGCTGTTCGTATTTCGGCAGGTTTCGAACAAACAGCAGCGCTGGGTAGCGCTTTTGGTCAACTTAACGTGGAGCGTGCCTGATGCAGGATTGGCTGAACGTTCTTGAAAAGATGGGTACCGATTTGCTCGGGCCTGAACTTTGGCTGTTGGTCTGGACACTGATAAAAATACTGGTCATTGCTGTACCTATTATTCTGGCCGTTGCGCGTCTGACTTTTTGGGAACGTAAACTGATTGGTTCAATGCACGTTCGCCTGGGTCCCACACACGTGGGTTGGCGTGGCATGCTTCAACCTTATGCTGACGTACTGAAGCTTCTTACAAAAGAAGTTGTCATCCCCAGTCAGGCGAATAAGATTTTGTTTGTGCTGGCTCCTGTCGTCACACTGATGCCTGCGCTCGCTGCCTGGGCTGTTGTGCCCTTTGGTCCGGAACTCGTTCTGGCAAATGTCAATGCAGGTTTGTTGTACGTGATGGCCATCACCTCTATCGGTGTATACGGCGTCATCGTTGCGGGTTGGGCCTCTAACTCCAAATACGCTTTGCTCGCTGCAATGCGCGCCTCGGCCCAGATGCTGTCTTATGAGTTGGCGATTAGTTTTGTACTTGTCACTGTTTTGTTGGTCTCGGGCAGTCTGAATATGTCAGAAATTGTGAATGTCCAGAATCGAGGCTGGTTTGCTGACAAAGGCATTAATTTCATGTCCTGGAATTGGTTGCCGCTATTGCCACTGTTTGTAATCTATGTGGTCTCAATTGTCGCCGAGACCAACCGTCACCCATTTGACGTGGTTGAAGGTGAATCAGAGATTGTTGCGGGTCACATGGTTGAGTATTCAGGCATGGCATTTGCCCTGTTTTTCCTCGCCGAATACGCCAATATGATTTTTCTGTCATGCATGGCCTCCATCTTGTTTCTTGGCGGCTGGGCGGCTCCCATTGATATTGCGCCCCTGAACTGGATACCTGGTTGGCTGTGGCTTGGTTTCAAAAGTTTCGTGGTGGTTTCTCTTTTCATCTGGTTCCGCGCTACGTTTCCGCGCTACCGGTATGACCAGATCATGCGCTTAGGCTGGAAAATTTTTATTCCTCTGACGGGTGTGTGGTTAGTGGTGGTGGCGATCTGGATGCAAACGCCATGGAATATTTGGAACTGACCGCAATAAGACTGCAAAAAAAGGTAAGTTATGCAAGCGATCAAGGATTTTTTCGGTAGTTTCATGCTCCTTGAGTTACTCAAGGGGATGATGCTGACCGGTAAATATGTATTCAAGCGCAAGATTACGTTGCGCTATCCGCAGGAAAAGACACCCATGTCACCACGGTTTCGTGGCTTGCATGCGTTGCGTCGCTATCCCAATGGCGAAGAGCGTTGCATTGCCTGCAAACTGTGCGAGGCAGTCTGTCCCGCCATGGCAATCACCATTGAATCGGAACAGCGTGAGGACGGCTCGCGCCGCACGACTCGTTATGACATCGATCTGACAAAGTGTATTTTCTGCGGTTTTTGTGAAGAAAGCTGTCCGGTTGATTCGATCGTTGAGACGCATATTCATGAGTATCACGGCGAAAAACGTGGCGATTTGTATTTCACCAAAGACATGTTGTTGGCGGTGGGTGATCGCTACGAAGAAGATATTGCACGCAATCGCGCAGCCGATGCGCCTTACCGCTGATCATCGGGGCTCATACATTATGTTTACAACGATTCTTTTCTATGTGCTGGCTCTGGTGCTTGTCATCGCGGCCTTACGGGTGATTACAGCCTCTAGTCCAGTTACTGCCGTCTTGCATCTGATCCTGGCTTTTGCCAATGCGTCGATGATATGGATGTTGCTTGGAGCTGAGTTTCTTGCGTTATTGCTTGTGCTCGTATACGTGGGTGCAGTCCTGGTGCTGTTCCTGTTTGTCGTCATGATGATTGATGTCAAAATGGAAGAGCTGCGTACTGAAATTAAAACCTATCTCCCACTCGGGTTGATTGTTGGGTTAATTCTGGTTCTCGAGATGTCTTTTGTGCTCGCCACAGGCTGGGGCCAGGTAGGTCCTGCAGTTGATATGGGCAATAGTTACAACAACGCCAGAACACTGGGCGAGGTGATGTACACCGAATATGCTTTTGCTGTCGAAGTCGGTGCTGTGGTGTTGTTGGTTGGCATGATTGCAGCAATTTCGCTGACGCTGCGTAAACGTCGGGATGTCAAATACAACAACCCGGGTGCTGCGTTGAGAGTTAAAGCAAAGGATCGTGTCCGTTTGCTTGATATGCCCTCCGAGGCACCCGTCAACGCAAAATCAGGAGATCAAGCATGATGACGCTGACCTTGCCGCACTTTCTGGTGCTCGGTGCCATGTTATTCGCTATAGGCGTGTTCGGTATATTTCTGAATCGCCGCAACTTGATCGTGCTGCTTATGTCGATCGAGTTGATGTTGTTGGCAGTCAACATGAATTTCGTAGCTTTTTCGACCTGGTATGGTGATGCGGCTGGCCAGGTGTTTGTATTTTTCATCCTGACTGTCGCAGCTGCAGAAGCTGCGATCGGTTTGGCGATCTTAGTGCTGCTGTTCCGCAACCTCAGCACGATCAATGTTGATGAACTTGACCGCCTCAAGGGCTGATCGGAATACGGAACAAAATGTCTAGCTCGCTTTCTCTTTATCTGATCATCGCACTGGCTCCACTGGCTGGTGCGATTCTTGCCGGCTTATTTGGTACCGGATTTCTCGGTCGCCAGGTGAGTCGACGTGGCTCACATCTTTTAACGATTTCTCTGGTTGCTGTATCAGCGATTGGGTCCATAATCGTATTCAGGGATGTGCTTAATGGTCATACCTTTGACGGTACGGTCTACACCTGGAGCATCATCGGGCAGACCAAACTTGAAATCGGTTTCCTGATTGATCCGTTATCTGCTCTGATGATGGTGATAGTGACTTCTGTTTCTCTGATGGTACATATCTATACGATCGGTTACATGTCAGAAGACCCAGGTTATCAGCGTTTCTTTGCCTACATCTCATTGTTTACGTTTTCGATGTTGATGCTGGTGATGTCAAATAATATGTTGCAGCTATTCTTTGGCTGGGAAGCGGTAGGCCTCGTATCTTATCTGTTGATCGGTTTCTGGTACACCAAGCCCACCGCGATCTTTGCAAATATGAAGGCGTTCCTTGTCAACCGCGTGGGTGACTTCGGTTTCGTACTCGGTATTGGACTGCTATTCGCATACGCTGGCACCATGCACTATGGTGATGTATTTAAGCAGGCTGATAAGTTAGCAACCCTGACACTGCCGGGTTCTGACTGGATGCTAATAACAGTCGCATGTATTTGCCTGTTTATTGGTGCGATGGGTAAATCCGCTCAGGTGCCTCTGCATGCCTGGTTGCCTGACTCAATGGAAGGCCCAACACCTATTTCTGCGCTGATTCACGCAGCGACCATGGTGACCGCCGGTATTTTCATGGTGGCGCGTTTCTCGCCCCTGTTTGAATTGTCTAATACAGCATTGTCGTTCATCATTATTATCGGCTCGATCGGCGCGTTGTTCCTCGGTATTCTTGGCATCATCCAGACCGATATCAAGCGAGTGGTGGCTTATTCGACCTTGTCACAACTTGGCTATATGACTGTTGCGCTGGGTGCTTCAGCGTATTCTGTCGCGATTTTCCACCTCATGACGCATGCTTTCTTCAAAGCTCTGTTGTTCCTGGGCGCAGGTTCGGTCATTATCGGTATGCATCATGATCAGGACATTCGTAACATGGGTGGTCTGCGCAAGTACATGCCGATTACCTGGATTACTTTCTTGATTGGTACGCTGGCACTTGTTGGTACGCCATTCTTTTCCGGGTTTTATTCTAAAGAACACATCATCGAAGCTGCTGGCGCGGCCAACGTATGGGGTTCGACTTTTGCGTATTATTCGACGCTGATCGGTGTGTTGGTTACCTCGCTCTATTCATTCCGTGTGTATTTCCTGGTGTTCCATGGCAAGGAGCGTTTCCCTGTCGGTACAGACCATGCTCACGCAGCTGCACATGCACATGATGACCATTCAAAAGATGCGCATGGTCATGATGATCATGGCCACCATGGTGGTACGCCTCACGAGTCACCCTGGGTCGTGACCTTGCCGCTGGTATTGCTGGCGATTCCTTCAGCAGTGATTGGAGCCATTGCGGTGGATCCTTTACTGTTTGGTGGCTACTTTAAAAATACGATTGTTATTCTCGCCAAGCATCCTGCAATGGCTGATCTGCAATCACACTGGCATGGCTGGCTTGCTTATGCATTGCATGCTTTCACTTCAGTTGCCTTCTGGCTTGTTGTGGCGGGTGCGGTCATTACCTGGTATTGCTACCTGATCAATCCGAAGGTACCAGCTGCAATCAAGAGTAAGCTCTCGGGACTGAACTACGTACTGGAAAACAAGTACTTTTTTGACTGCTTGTATGAACAAGTCTTTGCACGCGGCTCGCGTCTGCTTGGTAAGGGCTTGTGGCAGCTGGGCGATCGTGGCCTGATTGATGGATTGCTGGTGAATGGTTCGGCCAAGCTCGTCGGATCGATTGCTGCAGTTACACGTAAATTGCAAACTGGTTACATCTATCACTACGCGTTCGCGATGATCATCGGCTTGATAGCGGCGATCACCTACATAATCTTTGGTTCCAAATAATGGCAAGCGAGATGGCTTCTTTATCTACTCCCTGGCTGACCCTGTCGATCTTTGTACCGATCGTATGTGGTCTGATCGTGCTGGCCTTTGGTCGTGATGATCGTGCAGCGCTGACGCGTTACCTCGCTTTGATTGGTGCGTTGATCAGTTTCTTTGTCACGATTCCTCTCTATACAGGTTTTGACAATACAACTGCAGCAATGCAATTTGTAGAAAAAGCCAGCTGGATTCAGGCCTTTGCTGTGAATTACCATCTCGGTGTGGATGGTATCTCCCTCTGGTTCGTTCTCCTGACTGGATTCGTCACGGTCATCGTGGTGTTGGCTGGCTTTGAAGTGATCAAAAGTCGTATCGCCCAGTACATGGCCGCGTTCCTGATTCTCTCAGGACTGATGGTCGGTGTGTTTGTAGCGCTGGACGGCTTGCTGTTCTATGTGTTTTTCGAGGCGACTCTCATCCCTATGTACATCATTGTGGGTGTCTGGGGCGGTCCTAACCGTGTGTATGCGGCCTTTAAGTTTTTTCTGTATACGCTGATGGGTTCGTTGCTCACGCTGGTAGCATTTATTTATCTTTGGAATGTTTCGGGTGGCTCCTTTGATATCCTCACCTGGCATACATTGCCACTTGATTACACGCCACAGGTTCTGATTTTCCTGGCGTTCCTTGCAGCCTTTGCGGTCAAAGTTCCAATGTGGCCAGTTCACACCTGGTTGCCAGATGCCCACGTCGAAGCACCTACAGGTGGCTCGGTTGTACTGGCTGCAATCATGTTGAAACTCGGTGCGTATGGTTTCATTCGTTTGTCCTTGCCAATCGCACCGGATGCCTCGGCGGGTTTGTCGACATTGATGATTACTCTGTCACTGATCGCCGTGATCTATATCGGTCTCGTTGCTATCGTGCAGGAGGACATGAAAAAAGTTGTCGCTTATTCTTCCATTGCTCACATGGGTTTTGTGACGCTGGGCTTATTTATTTTCAACACCTCTGGTGTTGAAGGCGCGATTGTGCAGATGGTTTCGCACGGTGTGGTTTCAGCAGCGATGTTCTTGTGTATTGGCGTACTGTACGACCGCATGCACACCCGCCAGATTGTTGACTACGGTGGCGTCATCAATACGATGCCCCGGTTTGTGACCTTCTTTGTATTGTTTTCAATGGCCAATGCAGGTTTGCCAGCGACGAGTGGTTTTGTCGGTGAATTCATGGTCATCATGGGTGCTGTCGAATACAACTTCTGGATCGGTCTGCTGGCTGCGACTGCGCTGATTCTGGGGGCGTCCTACTCACTCTGGATGGTCAAACGCGTCGCCTTTGGTGATATCGCGAATGATCATGTCCGTGATCTGCAGGACTTGTCCAGTCGTGAATTCCTGATGCTTAGTATCATGGCGATTGCCGTGATTTACATGGGCGTTCATCCGAAGCCCTTCACTGACGTGATGCACACCTCGGTTCAGGCCTTGTTGCAACACATCTCTCAATCCAAACTGTAAGCCACGCCATGATGCAATCCCAATTTGATTTCGCTCTGGCTGCACCAGAAATTGCTTTGCTGTTGCTGGGCACGCTGATCCTTATTCTCGACGCCCTGAGCAGCGCTCCTCGCCGTACGCTCGCCTATGGGTTGTCGCTCGCGACCCTAGCTGTACTCACCGTGTTATCTTCAGCGCAGCTGATTGTTGGCATGTATGGTGATTCTTTCTTTGGCTTATATGTGGCGGATCCACTGTCGCATTTGCTCAAGATTGCCTCTTACCTTTCAGTCGCATTAACGCTGATTTACGGTCGAGAATATATCCAGACACGCGACATGCTGCGTGGCGGCGAGTTCTACGTGCTGGTGCTGTTTGCCCTGCTGGGGCAGATGGTGATGATTTCAGCGGGTAACTTCATCACGATTTATCTCGGTCTTGAATTGATGTCACTGGCCATCTATGCGCTGGTCGCGATACGCCGTGACCATGTTGTATCGACTGAGGCGGCAATGAAGTATTTTGTCCTGGGTTCATTGGCCTCGGGCTTTTTACTCTACGGCATGTCGATGATGTACGGTGCCACAGGCAGTCTGGATTTACGTTCTATTGCTGATGCGGTTTCTTCAGGACAGATTGATTATCTGCCGCTGACATTTGGTTTGGTATTTCTGGTAGCTGGCCTGGCTTTTAAACTGGGTGCGGTACCGTTCCATATGTGGGTGCCGGATGTCTATCAGGGCGCTCCTACTGCGGTGACGCTGGTGTTAGGTGCTGCGCCTAAACTGGCAGCTTTTGCGATTACGCTCAAAATCCTCGTTGTTGCCTTAGGTGATCTGGCCGCAGACTGGCAACCGATGCTGATGATTCTGGCTATCCTGTCGCTTGCGATCGGTAACCTGACTGCCATCATGCAAACCAACTTCAAGCGCATGCTGGCCTATTCGACGATTTCGCATATCGGCTTTGTGTTGCTTGGTTTGATGTCTGGTTCGATTGACAGTGACCTAGCTGCCGATTCCTCAGCATACGGTTCAGCTTTGTTTTACATTCTGACCTATGTGCTGACTACATTAGCATCGTTCGGGTTGATCATGCTGATGTCGCGCGAAGGTTTCGAATGTGAAAACATTGATGATCTCAAGGGACTGAACAAACGCAGCCCATGGATGGCAGCGATGCTGCTGGTGCTGATGTGCTCGCTCGCAGGCTTACCCCCACTGGTTGGCTTTGATGCCAAGCTGTTGATTTTGCAGGCCTTATTGCAGTCTGATCATTTGTGGCTGGCTATTGTAGCCGTGCTGTTCTCGCTGATCGGTGCTTTCTACTACCTGCGCGTGATTAAGGTTGCTTATTTCGATGAGCCCGCCGAAAACGTAGCGCCTTTACCTAAAGTTTGTTTTATTCCACGCGCGATCATGATCGTCAATGGTGGACTGGTATTGGTATTAGGTTTGCTCCCGGGTGGTCTGATGACACTTTGCCTGCAGACCATGCGTGCGACCCTGGCTTTGTGATTCAGATGAATAGTCTGGTTCTCTACGTATGAATCAAACTGTCGCTATCTGGCTGTTAATTGCTATAGCTTTGATAGCGGCAAATCTGCCTTTTATCAATGAGCGCTTGTTTGGTTTAATACCTTTGGGTTGGGTTAGGTCTGACACGACAGATTCTGGCACAGCTCAATTAGTCCAGAAAGATAAGTCTTTCTGGCTCAGATTGGTTGAGCTGCTCGTGTTGTACGGACTGGTTGGCCTACTCGGCTATCTGTTCGAGAGCACGATCGGTAATCCATTTAAGCAGCGCTGGGAATTTTATGCCATCACGTTCAGCCTGTTTGTCGTGCTGGCATTCCCGGGCTTTGTGGTGCGCTATTTGATGCGCCGCAGTTAAAATCGACTCGCAGTTAAAGTTGACTCGCAGTTAAAGTCGACTTTAACCAAGCGACTACTCAAACCAATTCAGCACACCATCCAGACTTGCGACATTCAGGGCGTATTTGGCCTGAGCCTGCACGATTGGTTTAGCTCTATAGGCCACTGAATATCCTGCATTCGACAGCATTTTCAGATCGTTCGCGCCATCACCAATAGCGATGATCTGATGGGGTTCAGCACCGTGTTTGGCAGCAAAGGCACGGAGTGTATCGGCTTTGCCTTGTGCGTCCAGGATTCGACCCTGAACAACTCCTGTCAATAATCCGTTTTCCTGAGCCAGTACATTTGCGTGCGCCTCAGTCAGGTTCAAGCGGGCTTTCAGCTTCTCCGTAAAGAAAGTGAAGCCTCCCGATACGAGGAGCACCTTGAGGCCTGATTGCAGCGCTGTGCTAACTAACTTCTCGGCACCAGCATTGAGTTGGAGCTTTTGTTCGTAGACGGACTGCAACACATCAACTGGCAGACCTTTCAAAAAAGCGACACGCTTGATCAGGCTTTCGGAAAAGTCTTTAATTTCGCCACGCATGGCGGCCTCGGTAATGGAGGCGACTTGTTCTTTAACACCACCAAAGGCTGCGATTTCGTCTATGCACTCGATATTGATGAGGGTGGAGTCCATGTCCATCGCGAGTACTTTGCAGTCGGAAAATTTTCTGCCCGCCGGTACATACGCACAATCTGCATGAGTACGGGCTCCCCATGCCTGAACTTCACCACGAATATCTTTATCCTCGCTCACTCCATGCAAACGTACAGCTGACGTTCCCAGTCGTTTAACGCCGTCTGCCTCAGCAATCGCAGCGATTTGCTCAATCATTTCACCTGATAAGGCTGGAGTCTGGACAATGAGATTGGAGGTGGTCATGATTGAGTATGAGATGATTAAGGAGAAAAGAATTGAAGTGCGGAGCCGCGAATATTAGGAAACGCGCGAATATTAGGAAACGTTGATTAAAACAAAACCATCATACGATCGCACGTAAAAGTTTACGGACTTCATCTGCTCTAACGGTGACATCAGGAATATTAATCTCTGCGCGTAATTTGTCCTGCCCTGCGAATCGGATATGTTTCTGTTTTTGCACGAGTTCAATGAGTTTTAAAGGATCAATAGTCGTATTTTGCTTGAAATGCAGCAGAATCTGACCTTCGCTGGCATCGATTTTCTGGATGCCCAAAGGCAGGCCTTGTAAACGTAATTTATGCGTTGCAATCAATGTTTTAGCGGCGTCAGGCAGTTTGCCAAAACGATCGATCAGCTCTTCTTGAATCATGATGAGACCATCTTCATCGGTTGTGTTTGACAGACGTTTATACAAAGACAGCCTGGCATAGACATCACCGCAATAATCAGAGGGCAGCAGAGCGGGAGCGTGGAGGTTGACCTCACAGCCTGCGCTGAATGGTGCATCCAGATCGGGTTCGACTCCGGCTTTCAAGGCGCGGACTGCTTCATTGAGCATGTCGTTATACATCGAGAAACCGATTTCCTGAATATTGCCGGACTGCGATTCGCCCAATACCTCTCCGGTGCCCCGGATCTCCAGGTCGTGCATGGCGAGGAAAAATCCGGAGCCTAGCTCTTCCATCGCCTGGATTGCCTCCAGTCGTTTTTTGGCGTTCTTGGTGATCGCATCCTCACCGGGAGTCATCAGATAGGCGTAAGCCTGATGGTGCGAGCGCCCAACACGACCCCGCAACTGATGGAGCTGTGCCAGTCCAAAGCGATCAGCGCGGTGGATGATGATGGTATTGGCAGTCGATACATCAATGCCCGTTTCGATAATCGTCGTACACAATAAAACGTTGAATTTCTGCTGGTAAAAGCCTTTCATGACCCGCTCGAGGTCGCGTTCACCCATCTGTCCGTGGGCCACAGCAATACGGGCCTCGGGAACGAGCTCTTCGAGCCTGGCGCGGCGGTTATGGATGGTGTCGACTTCGTTGTGCAGGAAGTATGCCTGCCCACCCCGCTTGAGCTCTCGCAGCAGGGCCTCGCGGATGGTGCTGTTGTCCTCACGCCTGACAAAAGTTTTGATGGCGAGGCGTTTTTGAGGTGCGGTAGCAATGACTGAAAAATCCCGGATGCCTTCCAGCGACATCCCGAGCGTACGAGGTATCGGCGTGGCGGTCAGGGTCAGTACATCGACCTCGGCGCGCATGGCCTTGAGCGCTTCTTTCTGGCGCACCCCAAAACGGTGTTCCTCATCAATGACCACTAGGCCCAGGCGTTTGAATTGCACATCCTTGGACAGAATTTTGTGCGTACCGATCACAATATCGATCGTGCCGTCATTGATACCAGCGATCGCTGCGGTGATTTCTTTTGCCGAACGAAAGCGCGAGAGCTCAACAACTTTGACTGGCCAGTCTGCAAAACGATCAGAAAATGTTTGTGCGTGCTGTTCAGCCAACAAGGTGGTTGGACATAGCAATGCGACTTGCTTGCCGTTAGCGATCGCGAGAAATGCCGCGCGAAGTGCGACCTCGGTTTTACCAAAGCCGACATCGCCACAGACGAGTCGGTCCATCGGACGACCGGAGGTCATATCCTCAATCACACACTGAATCGCCGCTGCCTGATCCGCCGTCTCGTCAAAGCCAAAGCCTTCGGCAAACAACTCGTAATCACCAAGTGGAAGTTTGAATGCAAAACCTTCTCGTGCGGCACGTTTAGCGTAGAGGTCGAGCAATTCCGCTGCGGTATCGCGGACTTGTTGTGCAGCTTTTTTACGTGCTTTTTCCCACTGACCGGAACCGAGTAAATGCAATGGTGCCGAGTCCGGATCAGTACCGCTGTAGCGTGCGATGACGTGCAGTTGAGATACCGGGACATAGAGCGTGGTCTTATTGCCGTATTCAAGATAGAGAAACTCCATCTCGCCTTCACCCATGTCCATATTGACCAGACCATGGTAGCGACCAATGCCATGCTGAGCGTGAACGACTGGGTCGCCTTCGCGCAACTCTGACAGATCACGCACCATCGCTTCGACGTTGCTTGCGCGCTCCTGATCACGTTTGCCGCGCCTGGCCGTGCCGCCATGGCCAGGATAAAGATCATTTTCTGTGAGGAAAATCAGTCCCTGTGCAGGGATCTCAAAACCACTGCCAAGCGAGGCGACGGTGATCGCAAAACGTGCGTCGCTGTCAAGGAAAGTCGAGACTGATTCTGTCTGTGCATCGGGTGCAATGCCATGCTCAGCAAGCATCTGCACGATTGTTTCGCGCCGACCGTGCGAGTCAGCACACAGTACGACACGGGTGTTGATATCGGCTCGCGTAGTCGCGGAAGTTTTTGCCCGCACAACAGCATTTCTCGTATCGCGTTCAAGTACCAGACGCAGTTTTTGCAGAGGGTCTTCCGCACGGCGTGAGACACCTATATCGGGCGCACTGATGATATCCGCATGCGTAGTGTCAGCAGTGAGCGCAATACGCGGAAAGCTCTTGAGGTTTTCAAACAGGGACTCTGCTTGTAAAAACAAGGACGCTGGAGGCAGGACCGGACGTTCGCGATCGCTTTTCAGAAACTGATAGCGACTCGCGGTATCCTGGGTAAAGCGGCGCATCGCATCATCAATATCACCGAGCGTGACAACCAGGCTATCGGCTGGCAAATAGTCAAATAGCGTCGCGGTATTTTCAAAGAACAGCGGCAGATAATATTCAATGCCTGCAAACGCAATGCCATGACCCATGTCTTTATAGGGTAGGGCGCGTGAGGGATCACCTTCAAATATTTCGCGAAACTGTGCGCGAAAGTGATTGCGTGCAGTCTCGTCCATCGGGAATTCGCGACCAGGCAAAAGCTGCACAGAACCGACAGGGTAGAGACTACGCTGCGTATCAATATCAAAGGCGCGGATCGATTCGATTTCATCATCAAACAAATCGATACGGTAAGGGACAACCGAACCCATTGGAAACAAATCAATCAGACTGCCACGGATACAAAATTCTCCAGGGGCAGTAACTTGCGAGACGTGAGCGTAGTTGGCCAGCGTCAGCTGGTTGCGCAAGGCCTGTTCATCGAGCTTGTCTTTTTGTTTGAATGAAAAGGTATAGGCAGCCAGAAAGCTTGGAGGGGCCAGTCGGTAGAGCGCCGTTGTAATCGGGACGGTCAATACATCGACATCATTCTGGCTGAGCGCGTGCAACGTGCGCAAACGCTCTGAAATCAGATCCTGGTGTGGCGAAAAACTGTCATAGGGCAATGTTTCCCAGTCGGGCAAAGGGCGAACTTTCAGCGCCGGGGCAAAAATCGGGATTTCATCCGAGAGGCGTTGAGCCTCCAGGGGCTCTGCGGTCAGAATAACCAGGGTTTTACCTGCGGCCTGCGCAAGCTGGGCGAGCAGCCAGGCATCTCCCGATCCGGGAGGACGTGGGTGAGCGAAGCGTAAACCGGGTTTTAGAGCCGCTAACAGAGTAGAAACAGTAGTTAATGCAGCCGACATGAAGGGAAAACCACCTGAATAAAACACCAGTTGAATCGTGCATTATAAAATCACCTGCATATGAACTCTTTTGATACCCCTTTTCGAATCGTAGCGCTGGTCCCTGCAGCAGGAATTGGTGCGCGCGCCAGTGATGCCAGACCCGATCAGACCCCTAAGCAATACCGTCATATCGCTGGTCGTCCTATGCTTCTGCACGCCGTGCAGGCATTGCTGTCAGATCCGCGCATAGAGCAGGTACGCGTTGTTACAGCGCCACATGATCTGCTCGCGCAGGGGCTCCTGGCTGACTTGCCCAGAACGCTATGCTGCCCTGTTGGGGGGGCGGAGCGTTCGGATACAGTTTTAAATGGACTGGAGCAGGCTGGGCTCGCCCGCCATGACTGGGTGCTGGTCCATGACGCTGCACGGCCCGGGCTGCCCAAAGAGGCGCTTGCTCGCCTGATTGATGCGTGCCTGGAAAATGGCGTAGGAGGACTGCTGGCTATGCCTGTGGCCGACACCATCAAGTATGCCGATCAGACGGGGTGTGTTGACAGGACAGTTGACCGTGCGCATTTGTGGGCTGCACAAACCCCTCAGATGTTTCGCGTGGGATTATTGATCGATGCCCTGCGAAAAGCCAAACAAGCGGGACAATTACTGACCGACGAGGCGCAAGCAATGGAATTAGCGGGTTATCAGCCGTTACTCGTACCAGGTTCTGGGCGTAATGCCAAAGTCACCTGGCCGGATGATTTTGAATGGGTGGGTTCCTGGTTATGAGTCCTTTTTCAATGCGGATCGGGCAGGGCTTTGATGTGCATGCCTTAGTTGAGGGGCGTCCACTCGTGATCGGCGGGGTGAGGATTGCCCATACGCATGGGTTACTCGGTCATTCTGATGCAGACGTATTGCTGCATGCTTTAACTGATGCACTGCTCGGTGCTGCAGGTCTAGGTGATATTGGCCGTCATTTTCCTGACACCGATGAGCAGTATCGCGCAGCTGATAGCCGGGTGTTGTTGCGTGTGGCCTACCAGCGCGTGCGTCAGGCCGGCTGGGGTGTTGTGAATATTGATGCAACGATCCATGCGCAGGCTCCGAAAATCGGTCCGCACGTCAATGCCATGATTGCCAATATCTCTGACGATCTGGGGATTGAACCAGGTGTCATCAATATCAAGGCGAAGACCAATGAGGGGCTGGGACATTTGGGCCGTAAAGAAGGGATCGCCGCTAATGTGGTGAGTCTGCTGGCTCGCCTCGATGCAGATAGCCCGGCAGCGTGATCTGAACGCTGAGCCCTGCTTGAATGCTGACGCCCGCATCTGGATGGGACAGGAGTCTGATCCGGCCATGGGCCTGCGTGACCAGTCTCTCAACAATCGCTAGACCCAAGCCTGTCCCGATGCCTCCAGTGCGTGCGGTATCGCCGCGTGAGAATGGACGCAGGAGCGTTTCTGTTTCACTTCGTGTCATACCCTTGCCGGTATCCGTGATCTCCAGGCATACCTCCTGACCTGCGCGATCAAGTCGTACAAAGACTTCCGCAACACCGCTCGCATTACGTCCATAGCGTTTTGCATTCTCAAGAACATTAGTGATGATGCGTTGCAGATTGAACGGTTCGAGCTGAACGAACAAATCAGGTGTGATGTCTGTGTTTAATTTTCCTTTCTGAGATTCAATCAGTTCGCGCTCGCGAACGATGAGACTGCTGAGTTCCCGTGAAATATTGATCATCGGGATGTTGTTCTGAACACTGCTCGTATTCGATACGCCAGAGGCTCTGGCATATTCGATCAGTTTGTTGATCGAGTGATCGACCTGCTCTAAATCCGTGTCGATCAACGTCCGGGTTGCATCGGACATCGGACTCATTTCAACTTCCAGTCTCATGCGCGTGAGCGGTGTACGCAGATCGTGGGACAGGCCGGCGAGCATCATTTCACGATCGACTTCTGTCTCTCGCAGCGCTTGTGCCATCCGGTTAAAGCTAGTGTTCACCAACAGTATTTCACGCGCGCCTGTCTCCGGTAGCGGTGCAGTCATTTGTCCGGAAGAAAGGCTTTTGGCGAATCGTGCCAGTCTTGTCAGTGGACGATTGACATACCGCGTGCTGATCATTGCACCAATCAGGGACAGCAGGATCGCACCGAAAATCCAGCCTGCCCATTGCATTGGGCTACTTTCACTGATTTCATGGCGCTCAAAAGCCAGCCAGTACTGATCCTGGTTATTTTTAAAACTCACCCAGAAGGCCGGTTGCTGATTGACCTCCCAGGCAACAACCGTATCTGCACCCAGATAGGCGTGCAAGTTTGTCTGGATATGCTGCCAATACTGTTGCGCCGGTAGCGGCATCGTGAGGTCGCTTTGCTGGCGAACATGCACATCCAGACTCTCATGGCGTGAAAGATCGGCAAGCAGATCGGATTGCTCTTTAAGCTGAGCGTAATGCAGTGCGGTGCGGGTGAGGTTGACGGCGCTCGCAACGCGTTTGCTCATTTCGTTTGCACGCGCTTCGAGACCTGAGCGTAAAAAAACCGCAAACCAAATACCCAGACAACACATCATCAGCGTCATCAGCAACAGGAAGTTGCGGACAAACAATCCTGAAGTGTGATGTGTGAGTTTTTGAATAAGTATCATTGAGCTCCTTGGCCTGCTAGCGACCACCGTCGGGAACAAAAACGTAGCCCATACCCCAGACCGTCTGGATATAGTTCGGTTTTGAAGGGTTGATTTCAATCAGTTTGCGCAGACGCGATATCTGGACGTCCAGGCTGCGGTCGTAGGCCTCGTACTCTCTGCCCCGGGCGAGCTCCATGAGCTTGTCACGGGACAGCGGGATTCGGGGGTGTCGGCCGAATGCTTTTAAAACCGAAAACTCTCCGGTCGTAATTGTGATGACTTGTTCGTCACGAGTGAGTGTGCGGTTAGCTAGGTTGAGTACAAAGGGCCCAAAACTAATCGATTCGTTTTCGTGGCTGGGGGCACCAGGGTGCTCTTCAATACTGCGTCGGCGCAAAATGGCCTTGATCCGTGCGGCTAACTCGCGGGGGTTGAAGGGTTTGGATAGATAATCGTCTGCACCCATCTCCAGGCCGATGATCCTGTCAATTTCCTCTGTTTTTGCAGTCAGCATGATGATCGGCGTCGTGACATGCAGGCTGCGCAAGCGTCGGCAAATCGTCAAACCATCCTCACCCGGCAGCATTAAATCCAGCACCAGCAGATCAAAATGCTCTCGCTGCATGATCTTACTCATCTCCCGACTGTCTTCAGCGGTGAGGGCAATGAACCCTTGCTGTGTCAGATACCGGCGCAACAAATCGCGAAGACGCGGGTCATCATCGACAATCAGGATTTTCCTTGATATGGGGTGTGTTGATGTATTCATATTCATATTGGAAAATGTAACAGCGCCCGCAGGAGGGAGCATCAACTTTCACAAACTCTTACAACTTTCCAAAAAGTCAGGAAATTTTGTAACAAAACATTTCAACGGGATGGATTCCCCTCGTTATATCCCTGGTTTGTCGGCTGAGTTTGCTTCAAGGTTCATTACAATCGGTCTATGACATTGACATTGATACTGGCACTGGAAACTTCGACCCCGATCTGTGGCATCGCTTTGCTTTCCGAGCAAAATGGTGTGATTTCGATCAATAAGCGACAAATTGAGGGTGTCTCTGGACACGCCCAGAGCGTGTTGCCTCTGGCCGCAGAGCTGCTGGCTGAGCTGGGTAGGGACAAAAGCGAGCTGTCCTGCGTGGCGTTCGGGAATGGACCGGGTGCTTTTACCGGCATACGGGTTGCCTGCGGAGTCGCGCAGGGGATCGGGCTTGCACTGGATATCCCACTGATTCCTGTGGGTTCTCTCTATGCGGTTGCTGCCAAAGCGGCCGCGCAACATCCAGGGCGGCTGATCATTGCCGCACTGGATGCGCGTATGGATGAGGTGTATCTGGCTGCTTTTTTGAGTGATGAGACTGGCGCGCTGAGTCTGGTGCAGCAGCCTGTTTTGCTCTCGGCAAAGGATTCATCAGCCTTTGTCATGCAGCGTTTTTTGCTGTGGCAGCGCGATCTCAGTGAAAGCGCCCTGCAAATGATGCACAAGCCCTGCCTGACAGGAGAAGGGTGGCGTGTGCCTGAGTCGATGGCAGGGTTGCCGGTTGACTGGCTGACAGAGGATCTGAACGCGCTTCCCGATGCATACTGGGTCGCACAATTGGCCTGGCTGGCCTGGAAAAATGGGCAAACTGTATTGCCTGAGCATGCGGCACCGCTTTATTTACGCGACAAGGTTGCCTTTACAACCGCGGAGCGGGCGACGGGCCAAGGCGGTAATCCACGGGCAACCAGTGCGGCAGGTATTGCGCTGCTTCCCATGCGCAGCACCGATATTGCAGAGGTGCTTGAGCTGGAAAGGTTAGTACAGTCCCATCCCTGGACTGAGAAAAATTTTGAGGATGCCCTTGGGGCTGGCTACGAAGCCTGGGTGTTGCGTGCACAAGCTGGGCTGGCTGGGTTTTGCCTGGCGATGATCGCGCCTGATGTGATCCATATTCTTGTCATTGCAGTCGACCCGGATCAGCAAAGGCGTGGATTAGGCCAGATGCTGCTCAAACAAGTGATGGATACGGCTAAACAGCAAGGGCAGGAAGGTTTGCTTTTAGAGGTGCGCCCCTCGAATGTGCGTGCCCTGGCGTTCTACCAGTCGCAGGGGTTTGTGCAGATTGGTATCAGACGCGATTACTATCCTGCAGGTAAGGCAGTGCGTGAAGACGCCCTGGTCCTGAAAAAAACTTTTGAACCCGCCTGACGCCGTGACACAGCAGCCTGATCCTCATGCAATGCAATTTTCTGCTCTCCAGCTTGCCTGGATGCAGGAGCTAGGTATTGAAAAGCCCTGGTTACCTGTCAGTGCGCCCGCTGCAAGGGTAAAGCCTGCCAAATCAGCCACCACTGACGCACACTCAGCTTTGCCTGTTGTGGGTCAATCTGAAGCCGCGCGCGTGCCATCACCCGCGACAGAACCTGTGTCTGGCAAGAATACTTTCGTGCAGGCGGGGTCTCTGGCGCGTGCACAACTCGGGGATCCCGCATCTTCTGTGCGCTCAGCAGGGGGCGTTACCTCTGCGAAAAAAGCATCCGGTCAGTCGGGCGAACCATTAGTAGAAAAGCTGTTGGATACAGCCGTTGCTGCAAGTCAGGCAACAACCCTGGAGGAGCTTGGCGCATCAATTGCCCAATGCAATGCCTGCGGTCTGTGTAAAGAACGTGAGCAGGTGGTTGTGGGTCAGGGTGTGATGCAACCCGCTCTGATGGTCATTGGGGAGGGACCAGGGGATCAGGAAGACCGTCAGGGATTGCCTTTTGTTGGTCGCTCTGGAATGTTGCTTGACAATATGCTCGCTGCAATCGGCAGTAGTCGGTCCAGCGATGTCTATGCAGCAAACATTATCAAATGCCGTCCTCCAGGCAACCGTAATCCCCGCCCAGATGAAATTGCAGCCTGTCGCCCGTTTTTGATGCGGCAGATCGAATTGGTCCGCCCCTTCAGTATTCTCGCTCTCGGTCGCTTTGCCGCGCATAGCCTGCTGGGTGGCGACGCTCAGCTGGCTCAAATGCGGCAACAGCCATTTACACTCGAGCATGCAGGGATGCATATCCCTGTTGTGGTGAGTTATCACCCCGCATATTTACTGCGCCGCCCTGCAGACAAGGCTGCTGCCTGGCAGGATTTACAGCGCGCCAGGCTGATCAGCAAAGGTCCTTCAGTAACTGGCACTTAAAGCATGCCTGGGGCTTAAAGCGCCGAGCCGTGTCCGTCCTGTCCGATCTGGTCAAGCAGTGTTGGATCATGACGGATATTGAGGCGGCTCCAGTGAATGATTAACACCATCAGCGCAGCCACCAGAATGCCAAAAATCCCGATAATTATGCCAATTGACAACTGTAGCCAGAGCATCAGCGTGTAGATCGCTACCATCAGCAGGATATTGAGCTGTTCGTTGAAATTTTGAACGGCGATCGAGTGACCTGCGGAGAGCAGGACATGGCCACGATGCTGCAGCAATGCGTTCATCGGAACAACAAAGTAGCCTGAGGTCAGTCCAATCACGATCAGCAGCACATAGGCTGCCCATGGCAGGGATACGTCAAACAGCGTAATCGTCCACGAAGCGTTGATCCAGGGCATGAGCAGGACAGTTAATCCCATCACGACCCCAAGAGGCAGTACGCTCAGAGCATTGCGCAAAGGAACGCGACTCGCCAGAATGGAGCCGGCTACGGTCCCCAGTGCTGTGATCCCCATTAAAACCGAGGCTTGATCCAGACGGTATCCCAGGTGACTGCGGCCCCACTCAATCACAATGAGTTGCAAGGTTGCACCGGCACCCCAGAATAAAGTGGTCACGGCAAGCGAAATCTGTCCAAGTTTGTCTTTCCAGAGGATCCGCACGTAGCCCGCGAACGACTTGATCAGTCTGGCAGGGTTTTTCTGCTGAACCGGATATTTGATGTGTGTGGCAGGGATCATCAGGTTACAGAGCGCTGCAGCGGCATAAATGACGGCAATCACTAGAATCGCTGCTTCAGCCGGTGTGTGAACGATTGTATTGATCAGTGGGTGGGACAACAGCCAGCCGGATACCCCAGGCGAGACCAGAATACCTCCCAGTACAGTACCCATGATGATGGACAGTACCGTCAAGCCCTCGATCCAGCTATTACCCTTGACCAGATCAAGGGGAGGGAGCATTTCGGTGACGATGCCGTATTTTGCAGGAGAATATGCCGCAGCACCTATACCTACCAGCGCGTAGGCTACACAAACCAGTAATACCTGAGCATTCTGCGGCAGGCCAAACATGGCGTAGGAAAACATCATCAGGCAGCCACTGACCTTGATTGCATTGGTCAGGAACATCACCCAGCCCTTGGGGAAGGCATCCGAAAAAGCACCTACAAAGGCGGCGAGCAGCACGTAGGCCGCTGCAAACCACCATTTCATCATGGGTGCCATCCAGTCAGGACCGTTTAGTTGCTGGATCAGCGCGATCGCAGCAATAAATAGGGCGTTGTCTGCAAGTGAAGACAGACCTTGAGCCGCCATGACAGTGAAGAAGCCTCGTTTCAAGAGAGTAGTTCCCAAAAAGTGCTAAAAACGAAACTGAGTATAGCTGTTGATTGCAGAACTTTGGTAACTTAAAAAAGAGTGGCTCAGGCTGCGTTATGATCTACAGGATTCCATCCCAAATTGTGCCTATATTGTGCGTCTGACCCAGATCAAACTTGCCGGATTCAAATCCTTTGTCGATCCGACCGTGATTCCAACACCCAGTCAGCTGGTTGGTGTTGTAGGTCCCAACGGTTGTGGCAAATCTA
Source organism: Sheuella sp. (assembly GCA_030650995.1). Classification (GTDB taxonomy): domain Bacteria; phylum Pseudomonadota; class Gammaproteobacteria; order Burkholderiales; family Burkholderiaceae_B; genus Zwartia. The sequence goes on from JAUSCY010000031.1 coordinate 25,592, forward strand.
ATATTATTGATGCCGTACGCTGGGTGATGGGCGAGACCCGTGCCTCTGAGTTGCGCGGCGAGTCGATGCAGGATGTTATTTTTAGTGGATCGGGTCAGCGCAAGCCCTCGGCGCGTGCGTCAGTCGAACTGGTGTTTGACAATAACGAGGGACGCGCAATTGGTCAGTGGGCCAGTTACGCAGAGATTGCAGTACGTCGTGTTCTGACACGTGACGGCACCAGCAGCTATTTCATCAATAATCAGCAAGTACGTCGTCGGGACGTGCACGATATATTCCTGGGAACAGGGCTGGGCTCACGGGGTTACGCGATTATTGGTCAGGGCATGATCAACAGGCTGATCGAGGCCAAGCCCGAGGAACTCCGTATTTATCTCGAAGAAGCTGCTGGCGTTTCGCGCTACAAAGAGCGGCGTCGTGAAACCGAAAACCGTTTGTCCGATACGCGCGAAAATCTGGTGCGTGTGGATGATATTTTGCGTGAATTAGGTTCGCAGCTCGAAAAACTTGAGTCTCAGGCAGAGGTTGCGCGCGAGTATCGGTCCCTTCAGGCAGATGGCGAAGCCAAACAAAATGCATTGTGGTTTTTGAAAGAAGCCGCAGCAGTTCAAGAGCGCGCGCTTACACAAGAAGAAATCGAACGTGCGCAAACCGAGCTTGAAGGCTCGACTGCTGGCTTGCGTGCAAGCGAGGCCGCACTGGAGTCGCGTCGTCAGGCACATTATGCCGCTGGCGATGCGGTGCACACAGCACAAGGATCAATGTATGAGGCGAATGCCAAGGTCAGCAGTCTAGAGGCCGAAATTCGTCATGTGGTTGAGTCACGCAATCGGGTACAGTTGCGACGCTCCCAGTTACAAGTGCAGATGACTGAATGGGAAGCGCAAAAAGAACATTGTCAGGAACAGATCCTCGAGAGTGAAGAGGAGTTGATGACGAGTGCTGCGCGCGCTGAAGAGGCGCGCGAACAGGCTGAGGCTGCGCAGTCAGGCCTGCCGGATATTGAGGCCAGTGTGCGTCTGGCAGCCACCCAGCGTGAAGCAATGCGAGCAGTCCTCGCCCGCGTAGAACAAAATCTGGCTCTCGCTGCACAAAGTCAGCGAGAAGCTGATCGCCAGCTGCAGACCCTTGAACTGCGCCGTGAGAGACTGGTGCTGGAACTCAAAGGCGTCGATGCACCGGATACGGCCTTGCTCGAGCAGCTGGCCGGTGACAAGCAGAACAGCGAAGAGCAACTTGAAGAATCTCAGGCGACGCTCGTAGAGCTAGAGGAAAAGTTACCCGCGCTCGATGAGCGCCGCAGCAAAGCGCAGACCGATGCACAGACACAGTCTGAATTACTCGCCCGGCTTGAGGCGCGCTACTCGGCCCTGGTCAAGCTGCAAGAAGACGTTCAAAAGAAAGGTTCACTTGAGCCCTGGCTTGCCAAGCACGAGCTCACCGCAATGAGTCGGTTATGGCAAAAACTCCATGTTGAACCTGGCTGGGAAACCGCGCTCGAGGCGGTACTCAATGAGCGGATGACAGGGCTTGAGGTTCGCAATCTGGACTGGGTCCGTGCCTTTGCCAGCGACCCACCTCCTGCACGTCTTGCCTTTTTCCAGTTGCCTGTCGCTGCGGCTGCCCCTGCGGCTCCGGCAGGAATGACGCCGCTGTCTTCCATCCTGCGAATGACCGATCCGGATTTGCGTTCCTTGTTACAAAGTTGGCTGGGTAACGTTTTTATCGCGACCGATGTCACGCAGGCAGTTGCAGCACGCAGCTCCTTGTCTGAAGGGGCAATGCTGGTGGTGCAGGGAGGGCATCTGGTTGATGGCCATAGCGTACGTTTTTACGCACCGGACTCTGAACAGGCTGGATTGCTGGCACGCCAGCAGGAAATTGAAAACCTGCAACTTGAGATCAAAGCGCACCAATTGATCGCGGATCAGACACGTTCTGCTGTCGCGCAAGCCGAGTCAGCCTGGCAGCAGGTCTCGCAGTCCTTGCCTGGCGCACGTCAGCGTGTGAGCGAAATCACTCGTCGTCTGCATGACTTGCAGCTTGAGTACACGCGTGTCTTGCAGCAGGTCGAACAGATGCGTGAACGCTCTGGCCGACTTGAACAGGACATCGCGGAAGTCGCTTCCCAGCAAGAGGAACTGCTTGCCAGCAAACTGGAAGCTGAGGCTCGTTTTGAAGAACTTGATGGTGAAATTGCCGTCCAGCAGGAAGCTTACTCAGTGGCTGAAATGGCGGGCGAAGAGCTGGCCGCTCAGGCCGAGCTCGCGCGCAGCCGCTTGCGCGATCAGGAGCGTGGTGCGCAGGAAGCTGAGTTCACTGAGCGCGGGATTCGCGCGCGCATTGCTGAATTGCAGCGCAATCAGCAACTCGCTGCTGAGCAGACCACACGCGCGCAGCAAGAGTTGCTCGGTCTGGAGTCCGAGTTGAGCACGCTCGACGCCGCAGCCGCCGAGGCTGGTTTGCAGGATGCACTTGAATTACGTGCTGGTTGTGAGGAAGCGTTGAGCCTTGCCCGCATTGAAATGGATACCCTCGCTGCACAGCTGCGCGAAGCCGATGAGCAGCGACTGGTGATTGAGCGCTCACTCGAACCCAGGCGCGAGCGCATCATGCAATTGCAGCTGCAGGAGCAGGCCGCACGTCTCGCTGCGGAGCAGTTCGCTGAGCAGTTGGATGCCCGCCAGGTGGATCGCTTAGCGGTACAGGCTTCGCTGGTTGATCAGCCAGAACAATGGTCGCGTACGGCATGGCTGCAGACAGAGGTCCAGCGTATTACACGTCAGATTGAATCTCTGGGTTCGGTCAACCTCGCCGCGCTCGATGAACTCAATACTTCACGCGAACGTAAAGGTTATCTGGACGCGCAGTATGCGGATCTGAATAGCGCGATCGAGACTCTGGAGGATGCAATTCGCAAAATTGATCGCGAAACGCGCGATTTGCTGCAGACCACTTTTAACGAGGTGAATACGCATTTTGGCGAATTGTTCCCCAAACTATTCGGGGGCGGCGAAGCGCGACTGATTATGACGGGCGATGAGATTCTGGACGCGGGCGTACAGGTGATGGCTCAGCCGCCAGGTAAACGCAACACTTCGATTCATCTGCTTTCAGGCGGAGAAAAAGCACTCACAGCGACTGCGCTGGTTTTCGCACTGTTCAAACTCAATCCCGCGCCATTCTGCCTGCTCGATGAGGTTGATGCACCGCTGGATGATGCTAATACGGAGCGCTATGCCAACCTGGTCGCTAACATGAGTCAGCATACACAGTTTCTATTTATTTCGCATAACAAAATTGCCATGCAGATGGCACGTCAGCTGGTGGGCGTCACCATGCAGGAACAAGGCGTGTCGCGTATCGTGGCTGTAGATATTGAATCCGCTTTGCAGCTTGCTGGCGAAGCGGCGTGATCCTGTTGAGACGAATATGAGCGAGCTGCAAATTTATTTGATTATTGTTGGACTGGTCGTTATTTTGCTGGTTCTGGGCTTTAACTGGTGGCAGGATCGTAGGGTGCGTCGCCGCATGCAGGCGCATTTGCCGGTCATTGATCAGGATCCGCTTCTCAGTGATGCAGCTGCACCGTATGCCGCGCGTGTAGAGCCAGGTCTGGGGGGCTCAGATTTTGGGCTGTCTGGCGCGGCGGGTAAACAATCGATTGAACAGCCTCATCTTGATGCGCAGGCAGATCAGGAAGAGTCCGATCCGACGAGTGAAGTTGTGATTGAGATTACGTTCCAGGGGCCGATGACCGGTGAGGATTTATTGCAACTCGTTCACCCGTTGCGAAGTGCTGGTCGTAAAGCGGTACGGATTTTTGCTCAGGATACAGACGGTCAGTTGTCGAACCGAATACTTCCCGAGACGAGCTATGTCTCGGTGCAGCTTGCTGTGCTCTTAGCGAATCGCAGCGGTGCCTTGTCTGCCATTGAATGGTCGCAAATCTGGAATCGCGCCCATAGTCTGGCTGACCAGCTGGAGTGCTCAATCGAAGGGCCGGATCAGCAATCGGTTTTGGAGCAGGCTTCGCGGCTGGATGATATTTGCGCAGGTCTGGACACACAGGTTGGTCTGACGCTGCTATTAGGTACGACGCGTCCCGTTCAGGACGTGACTGCTGCGGCACGTAATATGGGCTTTGTGCCCATTGATGGTCGTCTGGCCTGGCTGGGTGATCACGGCATGGTGTGTTTTTCTCTTTCACGTGCGGATGCCGAGTCTTTTGACGCGGGTATGGCAGGAGTGGATCGGCTCAGTTTATTGCTGGATGTGCCTTGCAGCCCACCGGATACGCGTGCTTTTGGGCGGATGGTTGAAATTGGATTTGAACTGGCTCAGAGGATCGGTGCTGAGCTGGTAGATGATCAGGGTCGCCCACTACAAACGGGTGCGGACGCAGCAATTGATGAGCGTTTGCAAATCCTTTACACACAACTCGAAGCCGCAGGTCTGGCTGCGGCCAGCCCACGTGCTCGCCGTGTGTTTGCTTAAGCGCTAAATTCCATGTCGGGTATCACGCAGCCACAAGAGCGTGCGCAGCGGCTGCGCACGCAAATAGAAAAACATAATTACGCTTACTACGTGCTGGATGCGCCGCATGTCAGCGACGCTGAGTACGATGCGTTGATGCGTGAGCTGTTAGCAATAGAGTCCGCACACCCTGAGTTAATCACGCCAGAATCACCTACACAGCGTGTTGGCGCGGCACCCGTTGCCGCGTTTGGCAGTGTGACGCACGTAGTCCCCATGCTGTCACTGGGTAATGCGTTCGAAGCAGAGGAAGTGCAAGCGTTCGATAAACGCGCTGCAGATACTTTAAGTGCTGCGGGCAAACTTCCTGCAGGTCATCAGGTCGAGTACTTTTGTGAATTGAAACTCGATGGCCTGGCGATTAGCTTGCGCTATGAGAGAGGTGTGCTTGTTCAGGCGGCCACGCGCGGTGATGGCCAGACCGGCGAGGATGTGACAGCGAATATCCGCACCATCAAATCGATCCCTCTGAAACTTAAAGGTAATCCTGGTGATTTTCCTGATGTAGTTGAGGCGCGTGGCGAGGTGTTCATGAATCTCGCCGATTTTCAAAGTCTCAATGTTATGCAGGGCCGACGTGGGGACAAAATTTTTGTTAATCCACGTAATGCTGCGGCCGGGAGTTTGCGCCAGCTCGACTCACGCATTACTGCACAACGACGTTTGAGTTTTTTTGCTTATGGCTGGGGTGAGGTCGGTGGTATGCAGCTTGAAAAGCATAGCGACATGCTTGACTGGCTTGCAAGCCTCGGATTACCTGTCAATGTATCGCAACATGTCGTGGCACAAGGTGCCCAGGCGTTATTGTCTTATTACGCTCAAGTTGGGGAAAGGCGGTCTTCGCTACCTTATGATATTGATGGCGTCGTCTATAAGGTCAACGATCTGAGTGCGCAGCGTGTACTCGGCTTTGTCGCACGCGCTCCGCGCTTTGCGATCGCGCACAAATTTCCTGCACAAGAAGCTACGACACGATTGCTTGATATCGAAGTCCAAGTTGGTCGTACCGGTGCCATTACTCCTGTCGCGCGTCTGGAGCCCGTATTTGTGGGGGGTGTGACGGTCACGAATGCAACATTGCATAACGAGACTGAGATTCAGCGCAAAGATGTACGTATCGGCGATACCGTGATCGTGCGTCGTGCGGGTGATGTGATCCCCGAGGTGGTTGGCCCTGTCCTTGAAAAACGTCCGGCTGATGCGAGATTTTTCGTGATGCCCACAGCATGTCCTGTCTGCGGCTCATCCATTGAGAAGCTTGAAGATGAGGCGATTGCGCGTTGCTCAGGGGGATTGTTTTGTGGCGCACAGCGCAAGCAAAGTCTGGTGCACGCTGCCGGTCGCAAGGCGCTAGATATCGAGGGTCTGGGCGATAAGCTTGTCGAGCAACTCGTTGATCGTGGCCGTATTCATTCGCTGGCTGATTTGTTTAGTTTGCAGGCCCTGGAGATAGCCGGTTATGACCGGATGGGTGGAAAGTCTGCCGAGAACCTCATTGAAGCCATTGCAAAAGCTAAAAAACCAACACTCGGTCGTTTAATTTTTGCATTGGGTATTCGCCATGTGGGCGAAACCACGGCACGTGATTTGGCAATACATTTTGGTTCGCTTGAAAATTTGATGGCGGCAGATCTTGATGCCCTGCTTGGTGCACCAGATGTGGGACCTGCGGTAGCAGGTTCGATCAAACGATTCTTTTCAGAGCCGCATAATATTGAAATTGTCCGTGCGTTTGCCGCCCAAGGCGTTGAGCCACAGCCTGAGGTCGCTGCACGTAGTTCAGGCCTGTCAGGGAAAACTTTCGTACTGACAGGCACCATGCCGGTCTGGTCGCGCGAAGAAGCCTCCGCTCAGATCATTGCTGCCGGTGGGAAAGTCAGTGGCTCGGTCTCTCGTAAGACGAGCTTTGTCGTGGCGGGTGAGGAGGCTGGCAGTAAGCTAGTCAAGGCACAAGAGCTAGGCGTTCCCGTGATTGACGAGCAAGGTTTGAGGGCAATGCTGGCTGAAGGATGATTGGCGAATATAAATATAAAAAATTAATTAAACAAATAAAAAAAGACCGCATGAGTGCGGTCTTCTTAATTACAGCGATTGAATCACAGCGATTTAACTACTGCGATTTAAGTGCCGATTTATTTAATCACTGCTTTCTCGCGTAATTCTTGCTGATACGAAGCTAAGGCCTGCTGACGCATCATGTCTTCAAGCTGCGCTTTGACCTGATCGAGTGGTGGAAATTCGATTGGACGCACATCAACGACTTCGATGACGTGCCAGCCAAATTGCGACTGGACAGGTTTGTCAGCCATTTTGCCTTTTGGTGTGGCAGCGACTGCTTTGGCAAATGGTTCAACGTAGTTGCTGGCAGGTGCCCAACCGAGGTCGCCACCTTTCTCAGCACTGCCTGGGTCTTTCGAGTTCTTCTTGGCGAGGTCTTCGAATTTTGCTGATTTTTTGTTCAGCTGGTCTTGTAATTCGTTCGCTTTTTTCTCGTCTTCTACCAGAATGTGGCGAACTGAGTATTCAAACTTGCCGTCTTCGGCTTTTTTAAGTTTTTCGTATTCGGCTGCGACAGCTGCGTCTGTGATCGGATTCTTTTTCAGATAGTCGGCCATCAGTGCGCGTACCAGGATACCCTGGCGTGCCAGTTCGAGCTCTGTGGTGATTGTTGGGTCTTTGGCAATACCTGCTTTTTCAGCGGCTTGAACCATCACCTGGCGATTGATCAGTTCTTGCTTGACCTGGTCACGCAGCTGAGGTGAGTCGGTGCCGCCTTGTGTAATCAGCAATTTGACGAACTGGTCAACGCTTGACTGGGTGATGGCTTTGCCATTCACGGTCGCTACGTTTTGTGCGTAAAGGGGGGCTGCGACAACACAAGCAGCAACCAGCATAGTGATACGTTTCATGGATTTCCTTTGGAAGGCGCCCGAGTCTTCAGCGCTAGCACGTGAATCGGGTATGGGATTAAATCACGCAAAAGATCATACACCAGCCGATGCTGCGCAATCATTGGTTGGTTAGAGAAACTTTCCGCCACAATCGTGGCGCGTAAATGGCTCACGCCCCCCTGACTGCCAGCATGACCGGCGTGCAGGTGAGATTCGTCCTCAATTTCTAAAATACTGGGACTCAGAACCTTGAGCCGCTCACGTACCAGTTCCAGATGTGGGTTAGTCATGTTTGTTTACGTCTGGTTTAAAGGTGGCGTCATTGGCCGCAGGCGCTTCGATATGCTTGCCCAGCCAGATTGACTGGATAATCACAAAGGCAATCAGCAAGGCCATCAGACCAAATACTTTGAAATTGACCCACTGCGACTCAGTGAACAGCCCAGAAAATGCAACAAATAAATTCACACCACCGGCAAAGAGGAAAAATAGTGCCCAGCTGATATTGAGCCTGGTCCAGGCTGCTTCAGACATGGAGATTTTTTCACCAAGCAGTTTTTGCATGATGTTTTTACCCAGAAAAAGCTTGCTGATCAGCAATACGCTGCCAAATAGCCAGTACAGGGCAGTGGGTTTCCACTTAATGAAGGTATCGTCCTTGAGCCACAGCGTGGCGCCACCAAAGACGACGATCACACCCAGGTTGATCCAGTGCATCCCCTCGATTTTTTTGCCAGTGAACTTAATCCAGACTATTTGCAGAATGGCTGCAGCCATCGCAACACCCGTTGCGATATAAATATCCGCAAATTTGTAGGCTGCAAAAAACAGGATCAGGGGAAAGAGGTCAAACAGGAATTTTTTCATGGTTTGACCGGTTCAAACGTAAGTGAAAGGGAGTTGATGCAGTAACGCAGCCCTGTTGGCGGCGGTCCGTCGGGAAATACATGTCCAAGATGACTGTCGCAGACATTGCACATGACCTCTGTGCGAATCATCCCGTGGCTATCATCGACTTCCTCTTTGACATTGGCTGGGTCAAGTGGCTCAAAATAGCTCGGCCAGCCACAACCGGCATCAAATTTGGTGTCGGAGGCGAAAAGCGCTGTTCCACATCCAACACAGCGGTAAATTCCGAACTGGTTATGATCCCAGTAGCGGCCGGTAAAGGGACGTTCGGTGCCCTTTTGACGGGCAACGTAATACTCTTCGGGGGTTAACTGGGTTTTCCAGTCTGCGTCGGATTTGATAACTTTTTGCATATGTGTCGTTGGAGTGCCGTTTTTAAAAAAGGTTCTCGGGCATAATCGATTGCCATGTTAATCCAGTTTAAAAACGTCTTCGCCAAGCGGGACGGACATTTCGTTCTGCACGACCTGAATCTGTCTCTTTCTGAGCGCCGAATTGGCGTAATCGGACCGAACGGTTCGGGTAAAAGTAGCCTGATCAGACTGATCAATGGATTACTGTTGCCGCATGCAGGTCAGGTTTTGGTAGATGGGCGAGATACCAGACATGACGTCATGGTTATTCGACGTCAGGTTGGTTTTGTTTTCCAGAATCCAGATAACCAGATCGTATTTCCGGTGGTGCATGAGGATATTGAATTTGGTCTGAAGCATCGCGAACCAGATCCTCAGCAGCGCAGACTCCGGACCCGAGCCGCACTTGAGCAACTCTCAATCAGTCACCTGTTTGAACGGGTGACTCATAGCCTGTCAGGCGGTGAGCGTCAGCTTGTGGCCTTGGCTGCGGTATTGGCCACAGATCCTGCGATGCTCGTGTTTGATGAGCCCACTACGCAGCTTGATCTGCGAGTGCGCAATCAGTTTGAACGTATTTTGCAAGGATTGCCCCAATCTGCGATTGTGGTGAGTCATGATCTGGAATTGATGCAAGCCATGGACCGTGTGCTGGTGGTGCAAGATGGTCGAGTAGCATTTGATGGTGCCCCACTGGCGGCAATCTCCTGGTACAGGGAGCATTGCGCATGAGAGGGTCACTTTACTCCCCCGGACAAAGCTGGCTGCACCGATTGAAAGCAGGTCGTAAGCTGCTCGCATTGGCGATGCTTGGTGTCGTATTGATGATGGTACATAGTCTACCGGTCTTGGCGGCAGTGCTGTTCGGCGTGATCTGGCTGACGTATCGCTCAGGGGTCTCTGTGAGCAGGCTATGGCGCCAGCTCCGGACGTTGTTCTGGTTTATGTTGTTTCTCGGTTTGTACAGCGCCTGGGTGCAATCGCCTGAAGCTGCAGCCGAAATGCTCCTGCGACTCTCAAGCCTGATTCTGATGGCCTTGCTTGTCTCGCTGACGACACCCATCACACAGATGATGGAAGTGATGGAGAGTGTGCTTGAGCCATTTTCCCGTCTGGGTTGGGTCGATGTGAGTCAGGTCAGCCTGGCCTTTGGACTGACATTGCGCCTGATTCCCGAATTGTCCCTGCAGTGGGATGAAATACGTGAGGCGCAGATGGCACGGGGAATCAAGCCTGGTGTGTTGACCATGCTTTTTCCAATGCTGGTGCGTACGCTTAGACGCGCCCAGGAAATATCCGAAGCGATAGATGCTCGCGCGGTGAACTCAAGCGCGGTGAAATGAATAGAATTGAAACCTTTTGAATGGCGGGATCCTTTTTGAAAACAAAAGATATTGTGCTGGTTGCGTTGTTCTGCGCATTGACGATTGTGCTGGGGTTGATTCCGCCCATCCCGATGCCGGGGGTGCCGGTCCCCATCACCCTGCAGACCTTCGGTGTGATGCTTGCGGGCTTGATTCTGGGACCTGCTCGCGCCGGTTTCGTGTTGCTCCTCTACGTGGGAATGGCCGTGCTCGGTCTTCCTGTCTTGCCTGGTGGTCGCGCCGGGATGGCGGTGCTGGCAGGTCCGACCGCCGGTTTTCTGCTGGGTATGATTCCAGGAGCAATGCTCACTGGCTGGCTTGCAGGGCGACTGAAACAGCAACAGCACGTCAGGCAAACAGACTCCCATTCGACGGGATGGCGGATTTTTCGCTTCTGGGTGGCCTGCATAACGGGCGGACTCGTGCTGGTCTATGCTTTTGGTATTCCCTGGATGGCCGCCGTGACGGGCATGAGCCTGTCCAAGGCATTTTGGGTCATGTTGGCTTTTGTGCCAGGAGATATTGCGAAAGCACTGGTCGCGGCCGTCGTTGCTGAACGGGTTCGAAGACTGAATTTGACCTGATTATCAGGGAATGTCCTAATAAAACAAACAGTTAATTTGATACTGTTTTGACCATATAATCGTTTTTTTTGTATAACTTCAAGTATCGAGCACGTCCCATACTGGGTAAGTTGCCACTATCAGGAGACACACATGATTCGTCCGCAGACTTCAATTTCAACACGCTTGGTTGCTGCATTGGCTCTCGCCTTTCCTCTGGCCGTGATGGCACAGGTCAAAGTAGGCATTACATTGGCAACAACGGGACCTGCCGCATCGCTGGGTATTCCAGAACGAAATACTGTTTCATTGTTCCCAGCAGAAATCGGTGGCCTGAAAGTCGAATATATCGTGCTCGACGATGCAACCGATACGACACAAGCTGTGAAAAACATGCGTAAGCTGATCACAGAAGATAAAGTTGATGTCGTGATCGGAACCTCTGTGACTCCCGGCTCACTGGCGATGATTGATGTAGCTGCCGAATCCAAAGTTCCGATGATCAGTGTGGCCGCGAGCGCTCGCATCGTTGAGCCGATGGATGAAAAACGTAAGTGGGTATTTAAGACTCCCCAGAACGATGCGTTGATGGCAACTGCTCTGGCGGATGCTATGAAAAAGAAGGGCTACAAAACATTAGGTTTCATTGGCTTTGCTGATGCCTATGGCGATGGCTGGCTGGCAGTGATGAAAGAAGCGGCAGAAAAGCAGGGTATCAAGATTGATGCCGTGGAAAAGTATGCACGCAATGACACCAGCGTGACAGGTCAGGTTTTAAAGCTCATTGCAGCTAAACCAGATGCGATTCTCATTGCTGGTGCAGGCACCCCTGCAGCATTGCCTCAGAAAGAACTGATGGCACGCGGCTACAAAGGACAGATTTTCCAGACCCACGGCGCGGCAAATAATGATTTTCTCCGTGTATGCGGCAAAGACTGCGAAGGCACGATGTTGCCAGCAGGTCCAATGCTGGTAGCTGCGCAGATGCCTGATAGCAACCCTGTTAAAAAATCAGCGCTGGACTACGTTCAAAAGTATGAGGCAGCCAATGGTGCAGGCTCGATCAGCACCTTCGGTGGTCATATGTGGGATGCTGGTCAGCTGATTATTGCTGCGATGCCTGCTGCCGTGAAATCTGGTGCCAAGCCTGGTACCCCAGAGTTTCGTGCAGCCATGCGTGACGCGATTGAAAACGTCAAAAATCTACCTGTATCCCATGGTGTATTCAATATGACGCCGACTAATCATGCAGGTTTTGATGATCGCGCTCGCGTGATCGTCAAGATTGATGGTGGTA
>JAUSCY010000034.1 GCA_030650995.1 Sheuella sp.
GCCATGCTCGGTGCCTATGCAACCGCAGAGCTCGCCGCACGTCATGCCGCAGAGCACGATGCGGTGATTGTGGCCGCGTTTGGTGACCCTGGTCTTGCAGCGCTACGCGAGGTACTCGACATCCCTGTTCTGGGCTTAACAGAATCAGCACTGTTGAGCGCCTGCATGCTGGGGCAACGCTTTTCCATCATTGCGATTTCGCGCAGGATTTCAGCCTGGTATAGAGAATGCGTGCAGTCAAACGGTTTACTGGACCGATTGGCCAGTATCCGCACGCTTGACCAGCACGTGCAAAATATAGCTTCTATACAGAACGACCATGCTGATGCCTTACGTACTTTATGCATGCAAGCTATTGAGCAAGATGGCGCAGATGTGCTGATTATTGCAGGCGCACCGCTGGCGGGACTGGCCAGAACACTGTCAGCAGACATCCCCGTACCACTTGTCGATGGCGTCTCCAGCGCAGTACGTCATGCCGAATCTCTCGTTGCGCTCGCGGCGCATCCACCAAAACGGGGAAGCTTTGCCCATCCTCCCGTTAAACCCAACCAGGGGTTAAGTCCGTCAATACAGAAAATTCTGAATTCCGGGGGTTGATCTCAAGCATTCAATATTCCACTTAATAACTAAATGATATATACATAGAACAAAAAATTACTTTTTAGTTTTAAGGATATCAAGCAGAATCAGGCTCTTACATTGCCTGATTGAATTGATCCCTATGAAAAAGCTTTTCCTCATCGCAGCCAGCAGCGTCGCATTGCTTTTCGCGCAACACGCCAGTGCCCAGACCACCCTGCTCAATGTCTCCTACGACGTCGCACGTGAGTTTTATAAGGATTTCAATGCAGCCTTTGTCGCAGAATACAAAAAGACAACAGGTAAAGATATCAAAATTGATCAGTCCCACGGGGGCTCCAGTGCGCAGGCGCGTGCTGTCAATGATGGCTTGGCAGCAGATGTAGTCACCATGAATACCACGACAGACGTCGAGTTTCTGGCAGGTACGGGTGTTGTATCCAAGGACTGGAACAAGCAGTTCGCGTTTGATGCCTCCCCCACCACCTCGACCATGCTTTTCCTCGTGCGTCGCGGCAATCCCAAGGGCATCAAGGACTGGAATGATCTGCTTAAGTCAGACGTAAAAATCGTAGTCGTCAATCCAAAAACTGGCGGTAACGGACGCATGGCCTATCTGGCAGCCTGGGGACAAGTTCGCAAAAATGGCGGCACGGACGCCCAGGCTCAAGAATTCGTGACCAAAATGTACAAAAACGTTCCTATTCTGGCCAAGGGTGGACGCGATGCCACCTCTATTTTCTTGCAACGTAATATCGGTGACGTGCTGATCACATTTGAATCAGAGGTGGTCTCCGTGAATCGCGAGTTCGGTGAAGGCAAAGTCGATGTGATTCACCCCTCGAGCAGCATCGTCGCAGAAAATCCTGTTGCGATCGTGAATCGTACTGTCGATAAAAAAGGAACGCGCGAACAAGCTAAAGCGTATCTGGACTATTTATATTCAGATGCCGGTCAGGAAATCGCCGCAAAACATGCAATCCGTCCCCGTTCACAAGCGATCCTGAATCAGTACAAAGATATTTTCAAACCTATCCAGTTTTTTACGGTTAATGAGTATTTTGGCAGTTTCGCAGAGGCACAGAAAGTTCACTTCAATGACGGTGGATTGTTCGACAAGATCTACACCACTGGCAAATAAATGACTCAGCGCGCACTTCACCCGCCAGCCTCAGGCGGGGTATCACCATTCAAGCAACTCAAGCAACAACGCGTCATGCCTGGATTTGGGCTCACGCTTGGCATGACCATGCTTTATCTGAGTCTGATTGTGCTGATTCCGTTGTCCGCGTTGTTTTTTAAAACCTTTACGTTAAGCATCGATGAGTTTTGGGCGGCCGTCAGTTCGCCTCGCGTGATGGCTTCATATCGCCTGACATTTGGTGCTGCTTTTCTTGCTGCACTCTTTAATCTTGTAACAGGCCTGCTGCTAGCCTGGGTACTCGTACGTTATGAATTCCCTGGGAAAAAAATTATCGATGCGTTAGTGGATCTTCCATTCGCATTACCCACTGCTGTGGCTGGCATTGCGCTGACAGCGCTGTTAGCGCCGAATGGCTGGCTAGGTGCCTACCTTGAATCCTGGGGTATACAGATCGCCTTCACGCCAGCAGGTGTTGTGGTCGCACTGATTTTTATTGGCATTCCTTTTGTTGTCCGAACAGTACAACCTGTTCTTGAAGATGCGGAAAAGGAGCTCGAAGAGGCGGCAACCTGCCTGGGTGCGAGTCCGTTCCAGACATTTATTAAAGTGATTCTGCCAACTATCACACCCGCTTTGCTCACAGGCTTTGCTATGGCCTTTGCTCGCGCCATCGGTGAATATGGATCAGTTATTTTTATCGCTGGCAATATGCCAATGGTCTCAGAGATCACCTCACTGATCATTATCGGCAAACTTGAGCAGTACGACTTTGCGGGTGCTACCGCGGTAGCCGTGGTGATGCTGGTGGGATCCTTCATTCTGCTGATGATCATCAATCTGCTGCAGGCCTGGCAGCGCAAACGCGCAGGAATGAAATCATGAGTCAACCAGTCATTTCGCAACGCATGCAGCCTGCCGGATTAGAATCAAAACTCATCCGCCGTGTGCTCATCGCACTCGCCTTGTTATTTGTATTTCTTTTTTTAGTACTCCCCCTTGCCGCGGTATTTACCGAAGCCCTTCGCAAGGGAATCGGCGCTTATTTTGCGAGTCTGAATGATCCTGACTCCTGGGCTGCTGTACGCCTGACATTGTTCATTGCTGCCATCGTTGTGCCGATGAATCTCGCATTCGGCGTTTGTGCTGCGTGGGCTGTCGCCAAACACGATTTCAAGGGAAAGTCTTTTTTAATCACCCTGATCGACCTGCCATTTTCCGTCTCACCGGTAGTCGCAGGTCTGGTGTATGTGCTGGTCTTCGGCGCGAACGGATGGTTTGGCGGATGGCTGCTCGCGCATGATATAAAAATCATCTTTGCGGTACCCGGGATGATCATCGCAACGGTCTTCGTCACCCTGCCTTTTATCGCACGTGAACTCATCCCGCTGATGCAGTCGCAGGGAACAGATGAGGAACAAGCCGCTATTGTTTTAGGTGCAAGCGGCTGGCAAGTATTCACCAGGGTCACCTTACCTAATATCAAATGGGGGCTCATCTACGGTGTGATTCTGTGTAACGCGCGCTCCATGGGTGAGTTCGGTGCCGTGGCAGTCGTCTCGGGTCATATTCGCGGCCAGACCAACACCATGCCTCTGCAGGTCGAGATTCTCTATAACGAATACCAGTCGGTTGCTGCGTTCGCAATCGCCTCATTATTAGCGCTACTGGCCTTACTGACGTTAGTGATTAAAACGTTTGTCGAATGGCGTCAGCAGAAAGCCGAACAACTGCTCGCACGAGGTTTGTCATGAGTATTGAAGTTAAAAACATCACGAAAAATTTCGGTCAGATTCGCGTGCTCGACGATATCAATCTGCGTATCGATTCCGGTGAGTTAGTCGCGCTGCTCGGCCCCTCTGGCTGCGGCAAGACAACTTTACTTCGCATCATTGCCGGGCTGGAAACAGCTGACCACGGCAGCGTCTACCTAGAAGATGATGACGCAACACTCGCCGGTGCGCGAGAGCGTCAGGTAGGCTTTGTATTTCAGCATTACGCTTTATTTCGCCATATGAGCGTATTTGAAAACGTAGCCTTCGGTCTACGCGTCAAGCCTAGAAATGAGCGGCCTAGCGAAGCAAAAATACGCGACAAAGTGCACGAATTACTCGACATGGTGCAACTGAAATTTTTGCAAGACAGATTTCCCTCTCAGCTCTCGGGCGGGCAAAGGCAGAGGATTGCTCTGGCACGTGCACTGGCCATTGAGCCTCGCGTACTGCTACTCGACGAGCCCTTTGGAGCGCTAGATGCCAAAGTGCGTAAAGAGCTGCGCAAATGGCTGCGCAAGCTCCATGACGAACTGCACGTGACCTCGGTTTTTGTCACGCACGACCAAGAAGAAGCGCTCGAAGTTTCAGATACCGTGGTGCTGATGAACCGTGGCAAACTCGAGCAAGTCGGCAGTCCCGAACAAGTCTACGACTATCCGGAGACACCATTCGCCTATGGGTTCCTGGGCAACGTCAATCGATTTGAAGGTGCGCTGACTGCGGGTAAATTTAAAATTGGCGATATTTTGCTTGACCATTCGACTCCCTCACTGAGTCCGGATCAGGCGTCAGTGGTTGCTTTTGCCCGTCCTGCGGATCTGGACATCGTCACCGCGCAGAGTACGCAAACAGGCATACCCGCGACGATCGACCGGATTCTTTCTTTCGGTCAGACGTCGAAAATCGAACTGACGTCTTCTGTCGCACTGACGGACTCAGGCAAAGCGATGGAGTATGAAGTGCAGTGGCCGCGCAACCGGGTTCAGGATGCGGCACTTAAAGAAGGCATGGCTGTCAAGCTCATCCCGACTGCCCTGCGCGTGTTCAGCCGTTAAAAAAGGGAGATTTCAGCCAGAGATCAACTCAAGGATTAAAGTACAGGTCAGCTCACATCAGGCTGGTCACCGATCCATGCAATACGCAGCAGATTAGTCGAGCCCGACACGCCAAACGGCGTGCCAGCGATGATGAGTAACGCCTGACCTGGCTCACCGAAACCGTGTTTCTTTGCTGCATGCGTCGCATGCATCACGATTTCTTCGGTGCTCTCTACATCAGCAGCCTGTATCGAATGTACGCCCCACACCAGGGACAATCTGCGCGCCGCTGCGGG
>JAUSCY010000038.1 GCA_030650995.1 Sheuella sp.
CTATGTCTGGATCCGTGATGTGATGGTGTTAAGTCTGGCCAGGCAAGAGCTACCGCTTTGGCTGGCGAGTCATCGTGCCGCACGGATTCAAGACTGGGATGCCTTAACGCGTGCGAACGATGCCTTGTATGTCTTACGCGAAACAGCCGAATTTCGTCTGGAGTCGAGCCAGATGGGGCATTCCATGGCAAAGCTTTTTAAACAGTGGCACGGTGGTGACGCCTTACTGGCTTTGTCTGAAATCAGCTGGGTCTACCCTTCAGCGCATGCGGCGCTCTCAGCGGTATCGGGTATTGACGAGCAGATGGCGCTCACGGCCTACTTATGGAGCTGGGTTGAAAATCAATCCATTGCTGCGATCAAGATTATTCCATTAGGTCAGATTGATGGTCAGGTTTTGCTGCATCGTTTGAAAGCAGATATTGAAACAGCTATTCAAACGGCGATGTCGATTGACCCTGAGAATATAGGGTCCGCTGCAGTGGGGCTCTCCATTGCGAGTGCCAGGCATGAGTCTCAATACAGTCGTTTATTTAGAAGTTAGAGCAAAGCGTTGACTTTAAATACTTGATGAATGTCAGTTGAAATTAAGCTGCCAATATTTCCATAATAATTACTGTCAATATTTCTATATTAATTATTCAGAGAATTGAAAATATCATGCAAACATCCAATCCCTTGCGCGTAGGCATCGGTGGTCCGGTAGGCTCGGGCAAGACTACACTCGTCGAGGTGCTCTGCAAGCGTATGCGCGATCAGTACAAGCTCGCGGTTGTGACCAATGACATCTACACCAAGGAAGACGAGCGGCTGCTGGTGGCCGCTGAGGCGCTGTCCGCAGATCGCATTATGGGCGTTGAGACGGGTGGTTGTCCGCATACTGCGATCAGGGAAGACGCCTCGATTAATCTTGAGGCGATTGATCGTATGCAAAAACGTTTCCCTGATCTGGAGCTGATTTTTATTGAGTCGGGTGGTGACAATCTCGCCGCGACCTTTAGTCCCGATCTGTCCGACCTCACTATTTACGTGATCGACGTGGCAGGTGGCGAAAAGATCCCGCGTAAAGGTGGCCCTGGCATTACACGCAGTGATTTACTTGTCATCAATAAAATCGATCTCGCGCCTTATGTCGGAGCGAATCTCGATGTGATGCGTCACGACACGGCCCGCATGCGCGGTGAGCGTCCTTGGGTCATGACCAATCTCAAAACCGGCGAAGGGCTCGATGAAGTGATCAAATTTATTGAGAAAGCGGGTTGTTTGAAAGCCCAGTGATTTCACGATAAATTTTAAATTATCTAGTTAGCTAGCTTTGAGTAAATATTTGCTACACAGCTTGAGTAGGTATTCTTCAATTAGTTGAGTTGTAAAAATTGAATATCCATTTTTTTACCCCACCAGACTCGCCCGTAATTAACTATGCGACATTCACAAGAGAGCATTTCACATTAAATTTATCCGTAAGTCCTTAAAGGCTCTGCAGAACCTTCTGGTGCTGGTAACGTTTACAAGCGCTCCTGTCACAGTCCTCGCACAATCATCAGTCTGGGATTCAACTATTTCTAATACCAGTTGGTATGTCCCCATCCCGCAGTTGCTGGCTTATATGTCTCCCAGCACGGGATTTAATAATCCCTTACCCATTGGTGATCAGACGCTCTGGATACTTGGCACGTCGGTAAACGGGGTATTTAGCGGTACCAGTAACGCGTCGCTGGCGATCGGCCCCGCGATTACGCGCTCTACTTCCAGTATGCAGGGCACTGTCACGACTAACGGCAAAGTCACGATCTTTTTCACCCCTGCAGGTGGCGGTGTGACAACGGTAGGCGTCGGTCAGATGCAAAACAGAGCAGGCAGCTCCCAGATGGAAATGCAAATGATCACTGGCAGCGAATTACTGACGACGCATTGGGCAAATATGCTGCCTTATAACCCCGCAGTTTTCTCACCACCTGTAGCGCAAGCGATCCCTTTGAGTATCTCTGCGCCTAACTGGGCTTGGACACAAGGCACTCCCTGGAAACTCATCAGCCCAACGACATTCGGGGTGTCAACGCCAGCAAATTTCATCATTACCAACTATAAAAATGGATATTTTTGGGGGCAGGGTGTAGGACCCAAGGGAAGTAGTGTTAGTAGTTTTACGTTATTAGGTTCTACCACCCCGGAGGGTAAAGTACTTTTCAATACGCTGAGCAACTCTACGCTCACGTCTCTATACGGTGACTTCTCAGGTACCGCGTTGAATGCCCAGATGTTGTTCGCTGCATATGGTGCAACAGGTGCTGGCGATCAGCTTGTCGCCGTAGCGGATCTGATTCGTCCTTACGCGGAGGCGGTTACTGCAGCCAGTAACCGCTCTGCACTTGGTGCTGCAAATACACTGTATTCAATCGCCGGCACAACCAATGGACTGTCTGGTGCGATGTCGCCAGCTATTAGCACATTGAATAATTTGAATGGACAGCCACTTTCCAATGCGCTCAGTCAGACCGTCCCCGTCCTGGTGGGGGCTGCTTCGCAAGCAACTTACAACACTCAGCGCGCATTTCAGCAGACCTTGATGACGCGTATTGATAACCTTCGTGGTTCTGAGTCAGGCAATTTTTTTGAAAGTGATCGGCAGGCCTGGATCAAGCCCTTTGGCAGCGTATTGAGCCAAAGCGGGCAGAATGATGTCGCGGGCTATCGTGCGAGTGGTGGCGGTCTTGCGGTTGGCCTGGATCGTGCGCTCACGCCGGATTTACTTCTGGGTGGTGTCTTTGCCTACTCTTACAATTCTGTGCGTGGCAGCTCAGATGCCACGACGAATAATCTTGGTATCAATAGCTACCAGCTCGGTCTGTATGGCAACTATGTAATAGCTAAAAATATTGATGTCGATTTTCAGGCTGATTTGGGCTTGAACCAGAATAGCGAAAATCGCTCGATTGATTTCATGAGCGCTGGCGCCTCTGCAAACTATCGCAGTTACACGGGTCACCTTGGTTTAGGTATACAGCAGACGCTGCCCGTCAACCAGTCTTTCAATTTCATTCCATCGCTCAGGCTGGATTATGCAAGTATCAATGCAGACTCTTATCAGGAAACAGGTGCCGGCGCTCTGAATCTCAATGTGAATGGACAGACTTATCAGGAGCTGATGCTGAGTGCGCGTATCAAGGGTGACTATAAACTGAGCGATACGTTGAAAGTCACCGCCAATGCGGGT
Source organism: Sheuella sp. (assembly GCA_030650995.1). Classification (GTDB taxonomy): domain Bacteria; phylum Pseudomonadota; class Gammaproteobacteria; order Burkholderiales; family Burkholderiaceae_B; genus Zwartia. The sequence continues at coordinate 3,218 of JAUSCY010000038.1, forward strand.
CTGGGTTACAACACCTTAAATAACCAGACACAAATTACCGCGTTCTTTGCCGGTGGTGGCAATAGTTTTGTCACGTACGGTGCAGATGTATCTCCCTGGTTATATACCGCTGGTATAGGTTTGGTCAGTTTTGAGAAAGACGGTGTTGAACTCGGCGTGAGATACGATTTGCAGGCGAGTCCGACGGGATTCCTGAATCAGATGGCTTCGGTAAGATTCAGGATGAGTTTTTAACTCAAATCGCCACCAGACCACCGTCCACTACATAGGCACTACCTGTGCAGAAACTCGAATCATCGCTCGCTAAAAACAGCATCATCTTAGCGACCTCGTCGGTGTGCACATAACGTCCAAACGGGATTGTCGAGAGGATGCCTTGCTTGGCATTGTCCGCGTTGTCTGGAGAAAAGCCATGTTCGATTTCTCGCATCATGCTGGATTCAACTGGACCAGGATTAACTGTGTTGACCCTGATTTTATCGCGCGCCAGCTCAACGGCAGCTGTTTTGCTTAACCCCATCAGAGCGTGCTTACTGGTGACGTAGGGGCCTGCTTTGCCCGCTCCGACCAGCCCGGCAATTGATGACGTGACCACGATACTGCCGCCACCCCGTGCGCGAAGAAAGGGCGTGCTGTGTTTGATGGCGAGCCAGACGCCCCGCACATTGACTGACATCACGTGATCGAATTCTTCAACGGTGCAATGCTCTAGCGTCTTACCTGCCGGGCCTGCAATACCTGCATTGGCAAGTACGACGTCCAGGCCACCAAACCGTTTGTCGGCTGCAGCCATGAAGTCTGAGACGTCTTTCTCGTTAGACACATCCGCAGCGATGCCAATGGCATTGGGTGTGGCGAGTTCAGATACGAGTTGATCGAGTTTTTTTGGGTCACGATCGACAAGGAGCACCTTTGCTCCTTCATTTATAAACAGGCGGGCAGCGTCTCGGCCAATATCGCCGGCAGCACCCGTAATCACGCAGACCTTATCAGTCAGTCGATTCATCTGGATACTCCTTTTCTGATCATTAGGTAACTATTGAACAGTACTCCTATTTATTATAAGCATCTTACTTGCGAATCAAATGAATCCAGCCCGCATCCAGCCAGTCTGCCAGCGCCTCAAGTGCGTCTGGCGAGAATTTTTTTGCGACAGGATTGGTGCCTGACAGCTCGCGCGCATCAGCAAGAATTTTTAATCCTGCCTCAGCATCCACTGCAGCAACTTCACCGTTGATAAATAATTGCTTGCCGCGATAGAGCATGCGGGTGCGTCGATCCAGCACCCAGTGAGTGTAGGGTGCTGGGTTGTCCTCCTCGTCTTCGATATCGTCATCGCTATCAAAAACGGCAGCCTGATTAGGCTCGGTGAGCCAGCAACCAAGAAAGCGGTGCGCCAAGGCTTCGTTGAATTGAATTTTAGAGACAGATTTCACGGCAGACTGGATCAGACCATCAGGAATTTCTGCAGGATGTGCTGTCGCTAATTGTTTCGGATCGCGATAGAGTGCGTCTAATTTCGGACCGGGAAGCGGCGGCTCACCGTACGGGCCGCTAGAGAGCCCTGCGCGCGCAACGATCTGATCTGCCGCGGCCTCGAGCATCCCGCGTGCAAGCGCAGCCTCGTCCGGCGCACGAAAGCCGATAGAGATCGTCATGCACTCATCCAGAGCAACGCCATCGTGCGCAGCTTGTGGCGGCAGATAAAGAAGGTCACCCGGTTCCAGCACAAACTCTTGCTCTGGCTCGAAGTCGGACAAAATCTTGAGTGGCAGCCCATCCACCAGTGACAGGTCTTTTTGCTGACCGAACTGCCAGCGACGATGACCATGTGCCTGAAGTAAAAATACGTCGTAGCTGTCAAAGTGCGGACCTACACCCCCACCCACCGTAGCAAGACTGATCATCAGATCATCGAGTCGGGCATCTGGCACAAATCTGAACTGGTTCATCAGCGCGCATGCTGCATCGTCATGAATGTCCACGCTCTGTACAAGCAAGGTCCAGTCGGGTGTTGATGCTTTAGGCAGTCGGCTAAAGGGGCCGCAATCCATTTGCCACTGATCTTTTTCGCGTTGAATCAGTCGAGACTCCACATCATCATGTTTGCTCATTTTTTTGAGCGCAGAGACAGAGAGTGGCGATTTGAAATCAGGAAATGCTTGCCGAACGAGCAGAGGTTTTTTCTGCCAGTAGGTTTTCATGAATTGTGCCGGAGTGAGGCCGCCGAGCAGTGCGAGTGGTTTATCAGGGTTCATGAATATTTTTTTTAAACAGTAAGTGACGGATTTCACGCTGAAGCGTAGTTGTATTCTCAGACAGTCAGCCAGGAAATAATTTTCAGACTTTCAATCAGGAAATAAAATGACGCGACAGAATTAACGTGTGAGAATTAACGTGTGAGAATTCACGCGACAGAGTGAGCGTCGCCGAATTAGCGGCGCAGAATTCATGTCGAAGAATCATGACAGCAAACCTTTCAACTGATACAGCGCCTCAAGCGCCTCGCGTGGACTGAGTGTGTCTGGATCCAGCGCACCGACAGCTTGACTCAGGGCTGATAAGGCATCTGCGTGCTCAGCCGCTTCCAGCGCAGCAGCATCGCGATCGACGACTTCTCCGAATAGTCCGAGCTGAGGCGTTGGCGCACCCTGGGACTCCAGGCGCTCAAGTTCACGCGTTGCATGCCGGATGACCGCAGCAGGAATGCCCGCGCGCTGAGCAACTTGTATACCGTAGCTGCGACTCGCTGGTCCGTCCTTGACCTCGTGTAAAAAAACAATGCCGGCGGGGGATTCGGCGGCGGCGAGATGCACATTGGCCGTATTTGACTGCTCGTTGGGCATGCGTGTCAGTTCAAAATAGTGTGTGGCAAAAAGCGTCAGTGCCCGGTTATGTGTAACCAGGCGCTGAGCGATGGACCACGCCAGGGCAAGACCATCGTAGGTCGACGTTCCACGCCCGATCTCATCCATGAGGACCAGGCTTTGTGATGTACTGGAGGCAAGAATTGCAGCAGCCTCGATCATCTCCATCATGAATGTCGAGCGACCGCCGGCGAGATCATCTGCCGCACCAATCCTGGTAAAGATTCGGTCGATCGGACCAATGGATGCTGATTTGGCAGGCACAAAGCTACCAACGCGAGCTAACAGAGCGATCAACGCAACCTGACGCATGTAAGTTGATTTACCCCCCATGTTCGGGCCGGTGATCACCAGTAAAGCACGATGAGCGTTGAGTAAGCAACTATTGGGTGTAAACCGTTCGATCGAACGCTCCACGACAGGATGACGACCGAGTTCGATTTCGATTGCGGTCTGTTCGGTCAAGCGTGGAGCGACCCAGTCGTTTTTCTGTGCATGATGTGCGAGAGCGACTAAGGCATCAAGCTCGGCGCAGGCGCTGGCACAAGTGGCCAGCGCATTGACCATCGGTGCCAGGAGTTCAAGCACTTGATCGAACAGCCATTTCTCTCGCGCAAGCGAACGATCCTGAGCGGACAGTACTTTATCCTCCCAGAGTTTGAGCTCAGGCGTGATGTAGCGCTCGGCATTTTTTAGCGTCTGGCGGCGTCGATAATCCTCAGGGACCTTGTCAGCCTGAGCGCGGCTGACTTCTATAAAGAATCCGTGTACACGATTGAACTCTACGCGAAGCGTGGAGATACCAGTGCGCGCGCGTTCGCGAGTCTCGAGTTCGAGCAGGTAGGTTCCATTATCAGTCGATATTGCGCGCAACTCATCGAGATCAGGATCAAAGCCGCTTGCGATGACGCCACCATCACGCACCATAGAAGCGGGTTCTTCTGTAATCGCGCGTTGCAGCAGTTCATGCATCCCGTCTGGTGGCAACAGCATACGTGCCGTATCCCTCAGTCGCTGACCTGCCTGGTGTGATGATCCAACCGCACCGCTTTCAATTGCGGCGAGTATATTTCTCTGCAGCGCCGGCAGCGCGGCCAAGGCATCACGCAGGCTGGCTAATTCTCTAGGTCGCACCGAAAGCAAGGCTATCCGCGTCGAAATTCTTTCCAGATCGGGCAGCTTGCCAAGGTCGGCGCGCAGGCAATTCAGCATAGAGGTTGCGTGCAACAATTCGCTGCTTTGTGCACTGGCCCCCATCAGGCAAGTAATGGCTGTCTGACGTGCCTGTACGGGAAGATTGTCGCGCAAGGGGTGGTGTAGCCAATGACGCAGCAAACGGCTCCCCATTGGCGTGCAACACGTATCCAGAATTGAAAACAGGGTGGGGGATTCCTCTCCCGCCAGCGTGCGAGTCAGTTCAAGATTACGACGTGTTGCAGGATCCATCAGCACATACTGGCTCGCACGGTCCGCGATCAGCGTCTGAATATGAGAGAGCGCACGTGTCTGCGTGCGGCCTGCATAGCGCAGCAACGCACCGGCGGCACAGATGGCGGTAGGCAGGTCATCCACATCAAAACCGGAGAGCGACGCTATTTTGAAATGCGCGAGTAGATGCGCCTGTGCCTGATCGGCTTCAAAATGCCAGGGTGGAATCCTGGTTGCCGCTGTTTGTAACGTGACCTCAAACTCCGCATCATCGGCAATGATGATCTCTGCAGGATCGATACGATGTAATTCTGAATCGAGTGCTTCGGGGGCACATTCTGTTAATTTGAAGGCGCCGTTCGCTAAGTTCAGCCATGCAATACCCGCCCTTAGAGATTTATTTCCCTTTTTTGGGATAAATACTGCAGCGACACAGCGGTCTGCCTTGGAGGGAAGTAACGCCTCGTCAGTCAGTGTGCCGGGCGTGACAATCCGCACAATTTTGCGTTCAACCGGACCTTTGCTTGTCGCGGGATCACCGATCTGCTCGCAGATCGCAACCGATACGCCTTGGGCAACCAGCTTGGCTAAATATTGTTCTGCCGCATGGTAGGGCAGACCTGCCATCGGAATCGGCACACCGTTTGAAGAGCCACGTCGCGTAAGCGTAAGGTTAAGCAGACGCGCACCACGCTCGGCGTCCTCGTAAAACATTTCATAAAAGTCGCCCATACGATATAGGAGCAACAGCGGACCAGCCTCGGCTTTGAGGCGATGGTACTGTTGCATCATGGGCGTATGGTTGCTGAGATCGATCTCAGCTGTTTCGTTAAGGCCTTGATTTTTCAAGGGTTATATTCTCGTATGAATGACTGATTCTGTGCGGATGACGCTCTACCGAAGCTTTTGCCAGTACAGCTCTTTGTTCCAGTAGTTGAACACAGCGCATTTCAACACCTATTTCCCTAAGCGCAATACCAAGTACAACAATCATAAATGGTTTGTAGAATTTTCGTATTAATCAATAGTCTGGAAGGGTGTGGCAAGACCTCTTTTTCAGATTCTTTATAATCATTTTTTTTCTAAGGATTTACCGGTAAGGTTGCTCTTTGCACCTAAGCGTATTTCTTTATTTTTCTGTAGGCTTCTCTGTAGGTTTAATTATGCAAGTTCAAATGCTTTCATCCGTTCGCCGTGCAACTGTTTCACTGTTGGGCAGCCTGGCCTGCTCGCTGGCTTTTTCAGTCGCTGCACAGGGTAGTTATCCCGATAAGTCCGTACGCGTAATCGTGGGTTTTTCTGCTGGTGGCACGACAGACGTTGTGGCGCGCTTGCTGTCCAAGGAGCTTTCTGAGGAACTTGGTCAGAGCTTCATTGTTGAGAATAAACCCGGCGCCGGCAGCAATATTGCAACTGAATATGTGGTGCGGGCTCCCGCTGATGGTTACACACTGTTGATGATGGCTGTGACCAGCACGATTAACCAGACCCTGTATCCAAATCTCAAGTTTGATGTGACTAAAGATCTGGTTGCTATTGGTTTGGGTGCAAAAGTTCCTAATTTGCTGGTTGTTAATCCTAAAGTGCCAGTTAATAGCGTCAAAGAATTAGTGGAGTATGCGAATAAAAATCCAGGCAAACTGAATTTTGCCTCCTCAGGGTCAGGCACCTCGATCCATATGACGGGTGAACTGTTC
>JAUSCY010000039.1 GCA_030650995.1 Sheuella sp.
TCCCAGCAACAAATTCGTTGTGCGCCGTATTTGCCGTATACGTCCAGGCGCCTGCAGCATCGATACTAAATACGCCGTAACCGTTGGATCCTGCCGCACCTGTTTGTGCCACAAAGGCTGCTGAGCTATCCACATCCGTGGCGGTCAGCGTACCGCTGGCCGTCAATGCAGCGTTGGTCTCTGTCAAGCTTGCCGTACTGGTACCCGTAATCACCGCGGCATCATTGGTGCCTGCGATCGTGACCGTAATCACTTGAGTTGTACCGTCTGCTGTCGCGACCGTTGTGCTATCGGTATAGTTTGTCCCAGCAACAAACTCGTTATGCGCCGTGTTGGCGGTATAGGTCCAAGCACCAGCAGCATCGATACTAAATACGCCGTATCCGTTAGATCCAGCAGCACCCGTTTGTACAACAAAGGCTGCGGAGCTATCTAAGTCAGATGCACTCAAAGAACCGCTTGCAGTCAAGACAGCATTGGATTCCGTCAGACTTGCAGTGCTAGTACCCGTAATAACAGCAGGCTGATTGGAAGGCTCAGGCGAAGGCGCAATGGGAGTCGTAGAAATCGGTGTTTCCATCACGACCTGATCAACTTGCGTATTCGCAGTCGATCCATCAGCAGACACTGAAGTTGAACTCTGTCCTGCCGTTGTCGTTGATGCGGAACTCAACACAAGAGTCTGAGAAGGAACAGTCTCGGTTAGCAGAAGACCTGGAATCGTGGTGCTTGAAGGCGCGGTAACACTCGCTGCTTCCTGCGTAACAGTTGCGTTAGACCTGGTTTCAGCCATTTCGCTTACAAGCGACTTTTCTGTACCACCTTCCTCACTAGTTGTTGATGATGTTGCTTGCGCTCCTGTCCGGTTCACTGAGCGCGGGCCACCCTGCGCATTCGGCATCAATCCTGAAGAGGAATTACTTGCAGGAGAACTGGATCCCGTACTTGCGTCTCCCCCATCGTTTACGTCAGCAAGTCCAACAGCTTCAGCCCCCCCCACCAGTGCAGTAACAACTAATCCGCTAACAGCGTCGGCAGCACCTGCATCCCTGATGACGTTGACTGAGTCAGAAACCTGACTCTGGTCCGTTTCAAGGATAAAGCCTGAAGAAGAAGCCTGCAGCGGCGCCTGAATGGGTGCATTGTTGTACAGGCTTGGGCCATCCTGCGATTGAGTCGTCGTATGACTCGCCGCAGTATCAACATGATCCCCAGCATCAGGTTGTAGCAAGGGCTGGTCTCCCACGCCCGGCTGCTGAAGCGATGTCAGATCGTCCAGTGTTCGCGCATCCTGCGCCTGCTGGGTAGTCGAGGTATTTGCGTCTGCCAATTCTGGCCTCTCAAAGAGGAACTCAATCTTGAGCTAGGGGTTATCTACCTTGAACTTTACGCACTAAACTTCAACATCTCAATACTGATATAAGTTATATAACTTTATATTGATAATTTTGCTCTGTTAATTCAAATAGGGATCACTCAAAACCAACTTATAGCACTCAAAAAACTCGGTTTGTTTTAGGTCATACTTAGCACAGTAAGAAGAAACCTTAGCTGTACGTCTGACTAATTCTTCAGGCTCATAGATTAAATATTTCTTATTATTCTTAAACATATCAAACCTACGCTCAAGGTAAGCAGGATCATATCCCGTCAGTCTGAAAACCATTAATTGCTTAGCATTCAAGCGATAAACGCCTTTCTGCTGATGATTTTGCATCGCCTCAAATAAAGCTGGCGACATCCCCATTTGAAATAGGAAAGTCTCAGCCGCGAGTTCATATTTATTCAAAAACTTTTGTGCATCGGTGTTTTTACTGACATCGACATCACTCAAAATCTTGGCATCAGCATCACTCATTGTGATGCGTCCACGATGAATTCCAACTGATAACGCTGGTGCACCTCGCACTACCCCGGATGCCAGTACGAATATGCATGCGCTCGCGCACTGACCTGTTACAAAAACATGAGCATTGGATGACCGCAACAAACGGCCGATTTCCATAGCGGCCATTCCGTCCCCACCTGGCGAGTCCAACAGTACGATCAGTCCTGCAGGGATCGGATCACCCGTGACCCCAGCAATACTCTTTTTAATCTTAGTCAGTACGTTTTTAGAGATTTGTCCTGAAATGCTGACAACAACGGTATTATTTTTTCCAACTGAGTCCTCTGCACGCACGGCAAAGCAAATAGCATTGACCAACAAGAATACAAAAAATAAAAAGTAGTGGCGTTTGTATTTCAATAAAAAAACAAACATCAGACCTCCCCGACACCTGCCAATGGAATTGTCAGTTTTTTGATCGCAAATGCCGTAGTCAGATCCCGGAATTGAAATCCTCCACCCGGGCGCGGTGCAACCAGACCCGAGGAACTCAGCTCATGCAGACAGATCTGTGTTTGGTAGTGCGGTAAGTTCAATGCGTGCACAGCACTATCAATCTCCTGGTTGGGATTGGTAGCTGCTGCGATCAGTATGTTTCTGGAAATATCTGACAAACTATCAATCAGTGCCTGCAAATCGGCACGAATATCATCAGATAACGACTCTGCAGCAGGAGCCTTCATTGAAAATACACGCGAAAAAGGCATCATTGCTGGTCGAGGACCCAGCAATCGTATATTGGTCTGCGTCTGACCAGGATCATGCAAATTCCCAACAACTAGCAAAACGGGACAATTAACAAGTTGATCAACGCCGCGTTCACCCAACACATTGGACATCGCGTCAAGTCCTTTCAGACCATAAACAACTACGACTAACGGTGCATCGTACGAGCTATCGGCAATCATCGCGCCCAAGCGCTCGCCTGCTGTATTGTAGGAATAGATTTGATTCTGTTTGAGCTTGAAATCCGCCGCAACAGACTCCAGCTGTCCAATAAAACACGCTGCCAACCGCTCCCTTCGATTAATAGAAGGCGTGCGAAGTTTTAATACTCTGAATTTCCTGGCCGCGGCAGCATTCGCGATCGTATCAATCAACGACGTCGTCGCAGCAGGTGGCCAGGATTCAACAGAAACCCATTGTGAAACACCTGACTCTACCGTTGAAAAAATAGACTCTAAAAATGGCATCCCGCCCCATCGGGCACGGATATCAGGTAATGCTGCGCTTAAAGGACCGATTGCGGCGACTTTTCCTAACCTCTTTTGCTCCACGGAAGGATTATCCGAACTCACAGCAACCTCGACCCAGGGCACGCTCAAAGGTGCTAACTTTTGAGTCAGAGCGTCAGCGAGAGGAAACCCTAAAGCTCTGGCGTGACGCGCCAGTATTGCAGCCATCCGAAATGACTCCGCACCAGAAAGCTCAGCGGTTTTAGCCGCGACAACTTCAGGGTGAGAGGCAACACCGATACCGATCGGGCGAATCGCTGCTCGATCAGAATGCTCAACAGAATCACTCTGATCATAGCCATCAGACCATCTCTGCAATAACTGGGCTAACTGAACTGCGCGATCGGCATCATCTACATGCGCAGAGGGATGTCCAAACCAGATGAGCATTCCTCCATAAGGGAGAGATACAAACTGACCATCAAGCGCATCAGTGAGTTTAGAAATCATTTCCCGTAAAGCAATTAAATATTGATCTCGCCTGATAATCACTTCGGGTGAATTGAGTTTGATATCAGGAATAAAAACCGAGACCACTGAAATCATGCGCCATACGTAATCGGAAAGCCGCACACTCGCAGGATCAGATACTTTAGGTGCAATCTTCCCCTTTGGTGAAGCTGTAGCGCGCCCGCTTTTAACAAGATGGCTTGCAACGATGACTGCTTTAGCCCGATTAGTGACACGTAGTTTGCGAAAGAGCACGAATAAGTGCTGCTTGACAGTACCGTGCTGAATATTCAGCTCGTCTGCAATTTCCTGATTACTCATCCCTTCAGAGAGCAATCCTATGATTTGCTCTTGCCTCGGTGTGAGTGTTAGTTCGAGTATGGACTTTTTATTCACGGATATCATAAATTTATGTCCTGTTGGAATCCTGCACAAAGCAAGACTGGTTGATCAACGCTCACGCATACCTTGGCTAAACGCAGCGTAAATGGGTCTCAACATATACTTCAGAACAGATTGACGATCAGTAATGATGTCAGCCTGAACGGTCATGCCCGGGTCGATGACTTTGCTCGGATCATTACCGACATAATTCTGAGACAAACTAACAATTACTTTAAAGTAAGATCCCTGTTTTTCATCTGTCGCGCTATAGGGCGCAACCATTTCAACTTGACCAGGAATCGTTCCATAGCGCATGAAGTCAAAGGTGCCGATTTTCAATCTCACCTCCTGACCTTTTTTGACAAAACCAATATCAGTAGGCGCCACCCTCACCTCAGCCTGTAACTTCCCATCCAGAGGGACTACATTCATGAGCGTTGCTCCAGGAGGAATAACGCCCCCAATCGTGCGAAACCGTAAATCCTGCACAACACCGTCCACAGGTGAACGAACATCTACACGATCCAGACGGTCTTTAAGCTTTGCAAGTTGTTCTTCTGTTTGACTCAACTCGCTTGCCGAACCATTAAGCTCATCCATACTGGAACGACGGAAACGCAACAACTCGGATTGCGACTGACTCAGACTTCTCTGCGACTCTAACGCCTGCAGCCTGGTAGCAAGACGCTCCTTCGCCAGATCATCTCTGATTGCGTTTACCTCAGTCAGTATTTTAATTTCGGTCTCAAGCTGAGCAATCTGATCTCGCGATGTCTGCAGTGTCAGCCGCTGCTCAGCGACCAGGTCTGCAAATTGTTCCGGAACTTTTGCAAAACTAGCAGGACGATTACCAACCAGTGCGCGCAGCCTCTCGACGCGGGCATACAAGCCCCAGTACTTAGCACTCAGACTCAGATACTCAGCATTGGCCTCTGTATCGTTGAGACGCATTAATAATTGATTCTGCTTAACGACCTGTCCGTCGATCGCGTCAATTGATGCGATACGACCACCATCCAAGTGCTGAACAACCTTGACGGCTTGAACAGGCATAATCTGACCAGATGAAAGGGCAATCACATCAAGCGTAGCGAAATACGCCCAGATAAAAAAAACGACAATCGAGCACGCTGCGAGCCTGACCGTTGTTTTCAAGTACGAAGGAGGCGCAGCCTCTTCAAGCAAGATAGCTTTGGCTACATAGTTGTCAGTTCGACTCCCCAACACTAATGTTTTCTTACTTGCTGTATCGTAAATTTCTGGTTCGCTCATCGGCGCAGTCTCAAAACAATTTTATTTAACTTCAAGGAAATCATCAGGCAGCATTCGGTTTTTGTAATAAAAGTTCAGGTGGCCCAGCCGCACGTAAATAACCTTTATCAAAAACCAGCAATGTTTCTGCCTGACGAATCAACGCCGGACGATGGCTAATAAAAAGTACGGTCGTATTGCCTTTAAGCAGTGAAAATGTTTCCATCAATTTCAGATCAGCCGCTTCATCCATGCCCGTACCTGGTTCATCAAACAACATGATTGGCGCACGGGTCAACAAAGTACGGGCAAGCGAGATTTTTTGTTTGAGCGTAGGTGGTAAATCATTTGTGTTGTCACCTACCCTGTATTCCAAACCCTTGGGCAAAGACAGCACCTGATCAAGTCCATCAACCATTTCCAGGCACGCGTATAGATCTTTATCTGAGGCGTCAGGTCTGACGAGCCTCAGGTTCTGAGCAATTGTCGCTCTGAATAGCTGCGTATCCTGTGGTGTGTATCCAATTATCCGGCGCAATGACAACGGATCAAGCTGACGGATGTCCGTGTTATCAATAAGTATGGCGCCAGCCTGGGGTTGATACATACCAAGTAACAGCTTGAAGAGTGTCGATTTTCCACTCCCATTGGCGCCCGTCACAGCGACCATTTCACCTGCTTTAACTCGGAATTCAACACCGATCAGTGCAGGATCAACATTCATTGAATATCGGAATGAGACGCGTGCGAATTCAATATTCCCCTGAATGTTGCGGGACATCACAGCAGCAGTGGAATCTGGTCTTTCACCTTTTATACGCATTAACCCGTCAATCTGGGCGACAGCGCCCCCTATCCTCTCAATGCGCGCCATGCTGGTAAAAACAGTCTGGATAGGTGTTAGCACACGCCACATCAGCATCAGCGATGCAATCAGGGCTCCCGAACTCACGGTGTGCGACCAGACAGCAGGCACCGTGGCCGCAACGATTGCTAACGCCGAGAGCATCATCACGAAATAAGAAATACTGACTAAAAGCGAGGTAAGCAGTTCTGATTTGAAAGATGCCATCGTGGCATTCGCACTGACATCGCGAAATCTTTCAAGCCATAATTGCTGTGCACTGCACTCGTGTACAACGCGCATCTTGTCAATCATTTCAAGCAAAAACTCATTGCGGCGCGTGATCGAACGGCTTAATTCTGACATGCGTCTCTTCGATGTCCCAGAGAGCATCCAGTAAAAAAACGCATAAATCGTCAGCATCAGAACGAAGATCAGTAACGCAATAGGGTTCAGGATAGACAAAGCGATGAGCAACACAATGGTTGCAGGTGACTCAAGCAAGGTGGAGGCAAGCGACCCAGTAAACATGTCACGAATCACTTCAAAACTCTGCAAACGTGCAGACTGTGAGCTGACAGAGGCTTTTTCCGTATATGAAGGAGCCATACGCAATACTTGCTGCAGGATCGTCGCCCCAAAAAGGTACTCGATTCGCCCCGCTATGTAGGAAAGGATGTGGGCACGCTGACGCATGAACGCATATCCCGACACCAGCGCAATGGATGCGCCAGCGGTTAAATATAATAGCGTGTCTTTTGCCGCAGAAGGAATGACCGTACTGTAAACAGCAGTCATGAAAAGTGGGCCTGCCATCATGATCAGACCCGAAACCAATGCTGACAAGGTCGCTTGTGCAATAAGGGGTCTGAATCTTAATATCGCGCGTTTTACCCAAGAGCTGGAATAAATTTCTGAAACATCGATCGCTTCAAAAAAAAACACGCGACCTTTCATATCAAGATTCGACTCGTACTTGATTTCTTCTGACGAATCCGTCTGGACGCGAACATTCTTGCCCGAGCGACTGATTGCAACAAATGCAAATGTATTTTCCGGAACAAAAAGACAAGGCATAGAGCGAGCGGGAACATCACCAAGCTTGCACTGCACCTCCGTCATTTTGTATCCAAGCTGGGCCATCGCGTTATGAAAACCAGGCAAATCCAGCGCTTCTGTAAAGTACGGCAAAGACTCAGCTATCTCACGTGCAGATCCGCGAGCATTTAATAATTTCAGTAAAACAGTCAGACAACTCGCAAGATCAGTTGCGACAGAAAACTGGCGATTGACAGTCTCCTGCATTTTTTCCCACCGCTCATCATGAAACTCATCGTTGAAAAATGACCGGTCAAAAAACTTAGGAGGTGTAGATGCCGAATTATTTTGTATAAGTGCGGG